>NZ_JAIUHA010000007.1:0-405353 GCF_020164885.1 Mesorhizobium sp. CO1-1-7
GAAGGCGGGCGATTTGGCTCGCAAGCACGGGGTCTCGGAGGCGACGCTGTATAATTGGAAGGCGAAGTATGGCGGGACGGACGCGTGAAGCTCGGATAGGCGATGGCACGCTTATTCGTTAGCGATGATCTGGACAGCTATGAACATGTGCCCAAAGTGGTCGTCCTGTGATGCTGGCACAATCAGGGGCCTGAGTGATTATCCTGTCCAGTTCCTCACTAAATGCTGTCCGGCCTGCACGTTTTGTGACAAACTCGACTTCCGGCCGTGCCGGTCGAATTGTCTCGGGCCGCAACCTTCAGAAGCAACACGAGCGTTTGGCTGTTCGGATTGAGCCTTCAATGTGTCAAGGAAAGATCGGCCCATGGCAACTCTTCCCAGCGCAAAGCATCTTTTTGGTATAATTGATCATATCTTAGAAGAGCCGAGCGTCTGGTCGTTGTCGTTTCGCGAGATGAATGAGGTGTTTATAACATTTTTCCAATCAACGTACGCTGAGATTTCGGCAAATGAGGGTCGGGCGTCGGTGTTGGCAATCCAGGCAATCGAGAGAGCGGTTGTAACACTGGACGAGTTATACGAGATGGTGCGCGCTAAGTCTAATTTGTACGACAAACGTTTTATCTCGCTAAATGAATTTATCGAGGGTCTGACAACCTCTCTAGTTCACAACTTTGGAGGAATGATCAAGTCTGACCAATTGCGGTTTGACACCTTTACGGGACTGCTGTCAGAAAGCACGAATCACCCAACGGTGGCTAATATTTTTTATTTTTTTATGACAAAGGGATACTTTACAACATGCACTCCGGAATCCGTCAAACGGCTGGTTTCAAGATTCTGGGATGTAGCCATGTCTGCGGAGGAAATACAGGCGTTTAGAAACAGCGGTAAAGCGCTCCCTTGGTATATGAGGCGAGTGGAAAAAATACTTGAGGAGCGCATTTTCGGAAGCGAATCGGAATTTCGTAATCGGTTCGAGTTGATCAGCAAAGAAGTCGCCGCGGAAAGTGATGTGGTCAAGAGCAACCGTATCCTGCATACTATGAGTATTTTTGGTTTTTCGTGGGAGAACGGTGCGTCGTTTCAAACACTGGCCACCCATGACCATCGGGTCCCCACAGGAAAGATTGGCGCTCTCGATGGTGGCGAGCATTCAGTTCCAGCCAATTTGTCCAGAGCAAAATCGATAATGTTAGGCATTGTACAGTTGGTCATTCGGCCGCTATTCCGGCACAAAACGTGACGTTAGGGTATCGTTGCCCCTTGAAGCGTACGTAGGGAGAGCAAAAACCCACTGTGTTGGCGAACTGGCAAGCGTTGTGAGTGCCACGCGATGAGCGGCTTCAAGCCGTGAGCGCTTCGAAAGGAGCCCTCAATGAGCGGAGCGATGCCAAGGGTATCGAAAGTGAGCGCTGTTGCGGCACCACCTTTCGCGCGTGGTCGTGAGCCACGATGCTCGGAGCCTTTGAGGGCTTCGACACATGACGATTTCAGAGCTTACGCTTAAGTCCAGGGACGAGGAGCCGGTTCGACGGCTTGAGATATTCACGGGTTCTGGACGGCGGCGCGGATGGTTGCCGGAGGAGAAGGCGCGGATCGTGGCGGAAAGCTACGATGCTGGCGAGACCGTGAGCGCGGTGGCCCGGCGATATGCATTGTTCCCGCAGCATTTGTTCGCCTGGCGCCGGTCCGCGCGGGTGCCGTTGGCGAATGCGCCGGCATCGGAGCCGTTGTTTATTCTAGCAGTGGTCGCGGCACAGGAGCCCGAACCAGGGGGGAAGCGCGCGAGATCGAGCTGCAGATTGACGGCGTCGCCATGCGGGTCGGTCGTGGCGCCGACGCCAGGACGGTGGCGGCGGTGATCCGTGCGCTGAAGGCGCCGTCGTGATTGGGCCGACGGGTGTGGTCAAGGTGTTAGTCGCGACGAAGCCGGTGGACTTCCGCAAGGGGGCCGAGGGTCTGGCGACGCTGGTGCGCGACACAATGGGCGCTGATCCGTTCTCTGGGCGGTCTACGTCTTCAGGGCCAAGCGCGCCGACCGGGTCAAGCTCGTCTACTTCGACGGCACCGGCGTGTGCCTGCTGGCGAAGCGTCTGGAGGACGGGAAGTTCTGCTAGCCTGCCATCACCATGGCGTGGTGAGGTTGTCGGCGGTGCACTTGCAGGCGCTCCTGGAAGGGTTGGATTGGCGGCGGGCTGCTTGGGCACCAGTCCGAGCCACGCGGAAAATGACGGCGTTTGCGGTCGGCCGGATCACGCATGGACGAAACCAAGGCACTCGCGGTGACAACGCCAACCCCGGGTATGGTCATCAATCGCCTGCAGGCGCTGGAACCTCTCGCGACGGCAACCAAGTTGCTGTCGATCCGGGCGAGTTTGGTCTTCACCTCTCTTAGTTGTTCGACGAGATAACGCAGCGCATGCCGCGCCACAGCCGGAATACGCGCTTCCGATTCATCTTCGATCAGAACGGTGAGAAGGCCGATGTTGTGTGCCCGGTTCGGACCAATTACCCCGAATTCGGCCAAGTGACCGCGGATCGCGTTGATCAACTGGGTTCTCTGGCGGATCAACATCGCCCGAACTCGGTGGATGACCAGGATCTCCTGCTGCATCTCTTCCTTGATGGGAACGAAGCGCATCGTCGGTCGCGTGACTGCTTCGCAGATCGCCTCGGCATCGGCGGCATCATTCTTATTGGTCTTTACGTAGGGCCGAACGTATTGCGCAGGGATCAAGCGGACCTCGTGTCCCATACTGCGCAGCAGCCGACCCGAGAAATGTGCACCCGGGCAAGCTTCCAGCCCAACCAAGCAGCTCGGAAGGACGCGAAAGAATTGCTCCACGTCATCACGCCTGAGCTTCCGTCGTACAATTTCTCTCCCATGCTGGTCAGCCCCGTGAACGTGAAAGACTGATTTGGCAATGTCGAGGCCGACCACGTGAACTTCATCTCGCATGGCAGTCTCCTTCTGTTTGACCACGCCCCATACTCCTCGCCACAGGACGGAAGCGGAAGGGGGAGTCCATGCCATCATGTGCGCCGCCGCTTTTACGAACTGGCCCAGTCCGGACCCGCGCCGATCGCCACGGAGGCGCTCCAGCGTATAGCCGAGCTCTATAAGATCGAGAGCGAGATATGGGGACGCTCGCCCGAAGAGTGGCGCACCGCCCGGCAGGAGAGAAGCCGCCCCGTCATCGATACCCTCCAGCCATGGCTGCGCGAGAAGCTCGCCCTGGTTAGCCAAAAGAGCAAGCTCGCCGAAGCTATCCGCTATCCGCCCGTGCGCTGGACTGGACTTGGCCGCTTCCTCGATGAAGGCCGCGTCGAGATGTCGAGATCGACTCGAACGTCGTTGAGCGCTCGATCAGGCCAATCGCCCTCAATCGCAAGAATGCGCTCTTCGCCGGTTCCGACGGCGGTGGCGAGCACTGGGCGACCATCGCCTCGCTCGTAGAAACCGCGAAACTCAACGGCGTCGACCCGTACGCCTAGCTCGCCGACATCATCACCCGCATCGTCGCCGGCCATCCGCAAAGCCAGCTCGATGACCTGCTGCCCTGGGCCTATGCCCCCGCGCCACTCAAGGCCGTGGCCTGAGAACAGCGGTTACACAAAATCCCACATCGCGTTCCGAAATTCCTCCAGCTACCCGAGTTACGAACGACCAGGACCAGGCCAATCCGGACGCCGAGCACTTCCCTGGTTCAAAGTCGAACGCTCAGGCTTGTCGGGAGGACCAATGAGCAGCGTGCGGGCTGCTTTTCTAACTTGGGGCTGGACGCTCCCTCAACGAATGGTGGCAGTGATATCGAGGGTGTCGCCGTTGGCCTTCTTCGACGCATTGTCTGCAAGTGGTGCGACAGAGCGGGCCGCTCGATTGGAAACCGGTCGTCTACGTGAGACACCCTCTCATTGCGCCTTCGCCACCGCAGGCTGTGAAGGCGTATCGTCCAACCCGATCGATTTGCGATATTTCTTTATATTCGCTTCTCTAGTGGCCGAAGCCACCTGCGCTCGCCAGGACAGAGAGATCTGCTCATTTTCGACCCTTGCTCTGGAGCCGTAGCCGATGCCGGCCGAAAATGATACGCAAAGCATCACAACAGACACGGCCGATGTGATCGCGGATCGTCCTCCCCTTGACACGAGGTACACTCCAACGCCGCCTACCAAGCTCAAGATGGCGGGGAGTACGGCGCCGACGGCTGACTCTCGGCTTAGGCTTGTCACAAAGCCTACCGTGACTCCGAGGACAGCAAAGGGGAATCCGAAAAACAACGCTTGCGCCAGTGCGACCTTATTGACATCCCGCCAACGCAAGAACAGGCCGACGACCCAAAACAGCAGCAAAATAATTGCAGCAGAGACCAGAAAACTACACAGCGCAACAGCTATCATTATCAACGCCGACGTCGCTGCAGAGTAGCTATAGTCGATCATTGTCACCCCGAAACAAGGTTGTTCCAATTCGTGCTGAGATCGCCAAATGGGCTCAGGTGTAAATAGTTTTTGGGAACATAGGCTTCGCACAGGGCACCCGGTGCACAAATGGGGCCCAGGTTGTCGCATTTGCTAAGATTTTGCATCTCATCGTTAGACAGTACGACGTTTTTGTCCATTTTCTGCTGCAGCGAGGCGCATTGGACCAGTTCTTGCTGATCCACTTTCGGTGCGGTTTGGCCCGGTCCGGTTTGCGATGTATCTTGGGCACACGCGCCGGCTATTGAAGAGAAAAATACTATCGCTATGCCCACAGTGCGAAGTTTCATGGCTGCCCCCAATAAACTCGGTCGACGCCTCTTGCTATTGTTGATCAGATTTTAGCAGATTAGGTGCTTGGATGCCAGGCATGGGGTGGATGAATCATGACGCCATCAGATATAATGGCGCTGCGAGACCGCCGAAGGTCTACTCCCCTTCGACCACTATAGCCGCAGGGCCGTAGCCATTGGACGATCAAAAAACGTCAGTGTGAAAGACTAATTTCACACTGAGAAGCGTGAGACAGACGTTCGCGGTCGCTTCAGACGGTGTGATCCTGAAGCAGTGGGGTAATTGCGGCGTCGAGATCTAGGACGGCTGATTTTAGCTGATCGCGCTCGACCGTTTTGGTCCAGTAACCGTCCTCAATAACAAATCCCTCTAGCACTAGAAGGTCTGCCACAGATTTGGCAGGTGATTCAGGATCGTAAAGCCAAAGATGGTATGGGCCGTCTTCCTGCTTCGACTCCGCAAGAAAGGCGTACTCGATGTCGCCAATCTGCGCATTCAGCCCAAGTTCCGGTTCATCCGCTGAGAAAGTTTCGTAGTAGTCGGGTTTTAAGGAGATCGACTCTCCCATTGCGGTCAGATCAGCGTGCAGGCAATACGTGTATAACTCCGCATGCGCCCCGTTCATCTGTGACCTTCTGAGCGGATAGATACCTTCGTCGTTGAATCGGATCATTCGCTCACCGCAATATTGGTAGATCGCCGGAGTATCGATGATGGCACGACGCCAATCGTCCACATCAGGTTGACTGTCGATGATCTGTTTGAGCATCGCCTGTGCATCGGTTGGCTCATCCAGCCGATCCCATAGATCTTTCAACACATCGCCTTGATAGTCGCCAGCACCGGCCAGTCGCAGGAGGCGCTTCCAACTACCCGGTCCTTCTTTCAGTCCAGGGAGTGCATGATTCCTGCCCACGGGCAAAAGAATGTCGCCCACCGCCAGCAACGCAAGTTCCCAAGCTCGTCCCGCTGCCCCCGCAGAATGGAGGTCCTTCAACATTTGGCTGGCGCAGGCAAAATAATGTTCGAAGCTTGGCACAACCTCTTTCGCCCTCGATAAGTCGAGTGAAGCGACCTCGGTACGTTCATCATCAAAACCCAGCTCGGAAAACCTGAGCAGGAACCCGATTTGCCCTTTTAGGTAATCATGCCGCTCGGCTCGCATTATACGGCTAGACCACCCGTCGCCTAGGTTGATTAAATGGGCCTTGAGCCGCTCTTCGGCCACTTGTGGTTGAGAAAAGCCCCTGATGTCTGCATCTGGTTTGACCAGGAACGTGTTGATCTTGGTCATCCATGGCTTCAGATCCGCTAGACCCGAAAGACTACGTCGCAGATCGTCGGGGCGGTTGTAATCGGTATTGATCACGAGATTGAAGACCACCCGCATCCAGTCCCCGAAGGCGTTCTTGTCTATTTCCTCTCCATAAGCGACGATAAACTGAACGTAGCCTGCGAAGAGGGCGAGATCCTGGAAGGTCAGTCTGGCTGGGTCGCCGATCATTTGCTTGAAAATCGCCGACAGATCGAAGGGGCTATCATCCGGCAGATGCGCTGGCAGTTTACCACCCTGCTTGCTCCAACTTTCCAGAAGGGAGATCAAGGCGACAACAAAATTTCGGTCGAGCCAGTTCTTCTCGTTGAACGCGGTAAAGGTATTGGGGACCGAGCCCCTGAGATCAGCGATGTCGGCATTGGTGGGGTCGATGATCTCAGGGTCGCGAGTCACGAGAATGACCACCCGCAACACATTCATGATGGCATTGTCGAATGTCGCCGTGGCATCATCTTTGTAGGGCCAAAAGAAGTCCGACCATTCCTTGTCCATGCGTCTGGCAAAGAAGTCGGCGAGCGGCAAAGAACCGCATAAGGGCAGCTGCAGGCTACTGAAATCGCCCTTTAGACGCTGCTCGAACCGGGCCTTGAACGTCTCAAATGACGTGAGTGGTTTCCCGCGCGCATTCATCTTGATGTAGAGCTCATCGGAAAGATCGAAGCGCTGCAGATCAAGGAGTTGAAAGGTTATTGCTGGGTTTTCGTCGTCAACGAGCCGGTCATAGAGTTCGGCTGGCTGGCCGAACACTTCATGCATTGCCCCAAGCATTTCAAGCGCCGAGCGAATTGTCTGATCGAACTGCCAGCTTCGAACGTACCATGGCTGGTCCTTGATAAGGGCAACTAGGTCGCATTCAGCCATAAACTGCCCAGGATCGAAATGGGCCATCTCATCGACAAAGTCCTTACTGCTGGGACGCACTTGGTAACCGAAGCGCGACTTTCCGCCCTCCACGAGGCGCTTGCGGAAGTCGGCGAGCTTTCCGTCCACCCATGCAAGGTACCAGTGCAGCAGAAACAGCGTGGTCAGCCGCTGCTGCCCATCGAGCGGCTGGAAAGCGTTGCCAACGACGCTGCCGTAGACGAAGTCGAGGTCGAGAGGCAGGCGCGGATCGTCAGCGGGAAGCAACAGCGCGCTATGCAGAGCTCTGAGGAATTCGTTGCGAACCTCCTTTTGATCAGCCCGCCCTTGGGCGTAGTCCCGCTGAATGATCGGGATCTGTACACGCCCATGGTGTGCGATGAATTGGGTGAAGGTAGTCCTCGAGTCCATCACACGACCTCCGACAAAACCAGAAACCTGGTCAGCGTGTGGCAAATTGCGTTGAAATAGGCGTTGGCGTCGTCCTTACTCCAGAAGGTCACGTTGCCGACGGCCGAGCTGTAGCATTTGAGGAAGACGTTCCGGGTGCAGAGGGGCACGAAGGTCCCCGCCTGATCGTTCTTGAGCAGGATATCGCGTTTGACGGCAAATACGGAATTCCTGTAGCCCCTGTTGGTCCGGCTATCGAGAAGGGTAAGGTTTGAAAGCGCGTTGTCGCCCCCCTCCTGTCCTTCCTTGAAGTAAGACAAGATCGCTCCGTCGATTTTTTCGAAGGTCAGCTCAGCCGGCCTAATGGTGTCTTCGTCGAGGTATTGAGAAATCGCATCAGCCAGTTCCGCTGCTTCAGCGGCGTTATCCGTGCGCAGATAGGCCAAGCAATGCTGCAGCCATGCCTTCTGCGCTGGGGGATTATCCGGCCTCTCGCCGCTGACCGAGCGGATATGCTCGATGTCCCACGTGTCTTTCTTGAAGTTATCGAATTGAAATCTGATGTTGGATTTCTCATTCTCTAGCAGCGTAGCGATATTGAAGAATAGTAAAAGCTTTCGAGCCTTTTGCAGTTTTGTGTAACTCACCGTCCGGCATTGCTCGTCCACCTCCTGCCTGATCTCACTGGTCGAGAGGTCTCGGCGATTGTCGAATACCAACCTAAGGACGTGCTTTCGCAAGCCTGATCGGAAATTCCGCTTGGACGACTGGCGACTGTCTTCCAGGAGCGCTCCGATCTCCATCTCGCTACGAGGGCTGTGATGAAGAATGAAGCCAATTACATGATAAAGGTATCGGTCCTCATACCACTCCTCGAGCGCCAGAAAGATGTCGTTGATCCTTTTCCAGTTTTCTTCAGCGGTTCCGTCGCCCTTCAACGCGTCGGCGAAATGGGAGAATGCGCTGTGATCATCGCCGACATCCGGGCGGTTCCAGAGTTCGGAAGCCAGATTAAAGATGAGGCCGATTCGGTTCGCCGTCGTGCCAGAATTCTGCAGGAAATACCAAAAGGCGTCATCCTGCAGACTGTGCTCGATGCGGTCCCATTGATAGGCAATACGCAATTGAAGGCTACCAGTGGGATCATCCTTGGCTGCCCGCCTCAGAAACAGGGCACGGATCAGTTCGGCTTCTGTAAGGGGAATCTTGCCCACATTGAGTCGCGTGAAGGCCGCAACAGCGTCATCTTCGGGGGTAAGCTCATACCAGATCACTTTCACGTTCTGACCAATTTCGTCGTCATTCAGAAGATGTTGAATGAGCTTAAGCGCATGTGGCCGGCCGTGCTTGGACACCCATTCGTCAACGGCGCGCAAGGCTTCGCCAATGTGGTAGAAGTCGACATTCTCTCCGGCCCGACCCAGATCGATAGCACGCAGGAAGGTTGGGTCGCGTGTTTCATAATCGATTTGGAAATTGGATTTGTCCAGTATGGCGACAATGTCCTTGAGGTAGGACAGGATGACATGAATTGTGGTCAGGCGTTGCTGGCCATCGACTACCTCGTAGCGCCCGTCATTCATTTTTTTTACGACAAGCGGCTGCAGACAGTAGAATGAGGATTTGGGTCTGCCGTCGCTGGCCTGAATGAATTCCCAGATATCATCCAGCAGCTGAAATACCTGGATCTTGTTCCAGCGATATCCCCGTTGGTATGAAGGAATCCAATATTTCGCCTGGTTGCCATTTTCATCCGTCAACAGCCGACCGACCGACCGCAATTCAATGGCTGCATTTGGATCAGGCATATGCGGACTCCGAACGATAGGCGTTTTCATTTGGCGGAGTTTAAGGCGCAGTGCAACCGGGATGTTTGTCTTTCGGACGGCACGTCACCTATCCCCCACAATAAAAAACCGTCCGGCCGAAAATAGTCCATTGTGCGCTGTCTCAACTCCTTCTGCAGATCGCAAGCGTCTTGTCTGAAAGAATGAATACCAGCTCGACGAAGATGAGAGGGCGGCCGCCGATCAGCTGCTGGCAGATGATTTGCGTCGACATTTTTGGAATTCAGATATGTGCGAAATCGACATCAAAAAAAGCTACGGTCCCGTTTGCGGCTCCGCTTGGTCATCCGCGCGTCGCTGACCACGGGATTTGTCGGCACAGCGTGTAACGTCTTAAGTAGGAGGAGGGACGTTCAGTGTGAAAACCCAATTTCACACTGAGACCGTTACTCTGCCGATCGAAATGATCGTGGTTGAACAGGGGCCTTTGTTAAGGGTCTGCTACCATCTGTGATTCAAGCAACGTTAAATCCGGACAATTGATTTTCAAATACGGTTTCCGAACACCGAAGGCCTACGCATTGCAGCTGAATTGCACTCTTTGACGGTTGTCCTGTAAACAGTCGAACGTCTCCACAGCGCGGCAACTGAAGCGTAGCTGTGTGGTATGGCCGGCTTGCGCGAAGGTCATTGGCGACTTCGCCCACGTTCCTTTGCGTCATCGCGTCTACGAAAGCGGCGGGACGACAAGTTCGTTGCAGCAACGTGTTCTGTGCCTTGGCGAGCTCTAAAAGTCTCCGTAAGCGCCGATTAGGCAACTTGAACTGCGAAAGGCTTGCTTTGCGCACGGGCGGCATAAGTCGCTATTGGTTTCGTTGGCGGCGTAACGGAGTTGCCTATCCACTCTGAACTGTGAAACATTTCACTCAAGCGGGTCGCTGTCGAACTGCGTAGAACAGCGAAGAGGCTCTGGGCCATTTGGTAAAGACACATGAATATCCCTTCATCCCGTTTGAATGCCATTTCTGCCGGAGCGCACCTCACGACGCAGCCCGAGTTTGAAACTCGCACGGACGTTGTTCCTGAGCTATGGCAGTTCATTAACGGGCTTCGGTCTGATGATCTGGTCGCGGAACTGATCCAAAATGAAATCGATGCGGGATCCACTCACACGGTCCTCACATTCGAGGAGGATCGCTTCCTCTGTAGCGGAAACGGGAATCCCGTTGACGAAGATGGGTGGGAGCGGCTGAAATATCTCCGCGGTGCTGGCGATCTCGTGCCTCGTAAGCGCAGCATGATTGGCGTCAAGAACCATGGCTTGAAGGCCTGTTTCAAGATCGGGGATGACATTTTTATCCGATCGAATGGTCGCTATGCTCATCAGACGCTCTACAAAAACGGGCACGATAAGCCAGCGATACCGGCTGCTAGCCAAAACTATATGGCGGATCCGACAGCACCTCCGGGCCGTGGTACCGTGATCGAAGTCCGCTATCGACTGCGTAAGATAGAAGTTCAGCAGGGTGAGCCAATCATACTGGATATCTGCAGTCCTGAATTGTTGGCGAATATTTTCGTGGCGGCGGCCTCAGATATCCCAGCTCGTTTCATGGGAACGACCGTCCCGGGGCTACGTCCCAAATATACGCTCGACCTCGTTCACCACTCGTTTGGGAGAGTGCAGTTCACTTTCCAGGCCGGGCGGCCGACCGCTAGGCGTGGGCTTAAGATCTATAAACGTACATGCATTATCGAATCTGACGCGCCGATGGTGGCGAGCAGATCATTCCACGAAAGGGTAGTCTCGACTGAGTTGCCGGTTCCAAAGTCCGGCGGCGACTTTCCGGACTTTTATCGGGAAGGAAAACGAATTCGAATAGAAGTTGCTTGGCAAGAAGGTTCCGCAGGGAGGCCGGTTCCCACGCAAGGACATTTCCGATATCCCATAGCCTATGCCGATACTGGCGCTTCTGCATTTACTGGGATCGGTGCGCACTATTCGGCGCCCTTTGTTTCCGACACGGAGCGGCACGGCCTCGCTGAGGGCGCGGCCAAGCGAAATGGCGATCTCGTCGATGCCTGTGACCGGCTGTTAATCCGCGCGATCCGTGAAGCTCTCCCGAAGGCAGGACCTCGATCCCTTGACCTGTTGATCGACCCCGCTCATCTCTCATTGGAGCGTACTTCTATCCTGGTCGCCCTGGCGCTCGAGGAAAAAGCGTTCCCGACCTTGGGAAGGGCTGGCCCGCGACATCGGAAGCCGACGCCTCTTCAGCTCGTGGTGCCGATTGTCACCAGCGACGTCCTTGTCATCGACAAGGATTTGGCGAGCATCGTTCCTCGGGAATTCGAACAGCTCTCTCCAGGGGTACATCCGGAAATTGTAGGCCTTCTCACTTCGCGCACCATGAGCGGATATGGCGAGACACACATCGTTTTTGATGAGATGGACGCCTTGCTGCGCCTGCGAACCCAATTGGATGCGAATCCACGATTCCCCTGGGCGGACAAAGCCGCGTATGAGAAGGCAATCGGGGACCCGACCGTTGCTAAGATACACTTGGACGTCATATGGAAGCCTGTGGCGGCGAAACGAAAAGCCACGAAGACCAAGGTGCGGGTACCGAAGCTTCCCGACACGCTAGCTTTGCCGGGTGCGGACGGAAAGATCTACCCGGCCAATTCGATGTTCATTGGCTCCGATGTTCCCACTCGCCTCCCGGGAAACTTGGTACCTCGACTCGTCGATCCGACCCTGGCTGCACACCCTTTACTTGGACGAAACGGTTGGAACCAGCCAACGTTCACGTTTGATGAATTCCTGCTTAGTTTCTCGGGTGCGGACCGTCCCGCTGCGACACGTTTGGCGATGTTTGTGTGGGTTCGTCAGAACTTGAAGAAATTACAATCAACCGCATGGCCGGCCATTCGAAAGCTAGCGATCTGGCCCGACGCTAATGAAACACCCCTCAGGCTCGAAGATCTCTGTCTACCTGTCGACAGGGCTGTGGACAGCGTCCTAGGTGGTGCAATCCGGAGGCCTTCCAAGAACCTTCTAAGTTTCGCCTCGGCCGTAAAGCAACGGAAACTCGGTTTCTCCTTCCGGCAGCACCCTACACCCGAGGAAATCGGGGTTTGGATTGACGAAAAGATTCAAGATCTGCCCAGGGATCGTCCTCTCAATCCAGCCGAGCGAACCAAGTTCCGCAACTTTGAGGACGACCTGGTCCACCTTCTGAGCAGCGCCAACATCGCTGACAGCTTCCGTCGAGTGGCCGATCTGGTTCCGGCTTTGAACATGGACGGGAATCTGGCTCGATGCTCTGAACTTGTCCGCGATCACGGCACCGTCACATCTCTGAAGCTGCAGGCTTGCCATCTTATAGATCGCAAGCAGGTCAGCTTGGACAAGTACCTCCCGCCTTTGGACGGGCCCAATTCGGAGATGGTCAGGCTCGCACTCGATAGCGACCCACATAATTCCACCGCGCTCATCCCACGGCTTCGGATTCTGGGTGAAGGCGGGCAGCCTGACCTCGGCGTCAGCCATCTGCAGTGTATCCCGGTCCATGGTGAATTCCGGCGACCGAATGAGTTGGCGTTCAAGGGCAACAAGGGAAACTTCTGGGGCGATTGGCGAGATCAGATTGGCGGCACCGGTCTGTCCGATGTCGACCAGCGTCTCTATAGACGCGCTGGGGTGATTTCATCGGATCCGACTCCAGATACCTCGTTGGCGTTTTTTCGTTGGTTGGCAATGGATCCGTCCCGGGCGGCTCCGCACCTGCCTCAAATCATCAGACATTTTGCCAGCGAGAGTGGGCCTCGAGCATGGTGGGAGATCAATGACGGAGTACCGTGCCTGCCGGTTTATGGTCCCGGCGGGTATCGCGTGGTCAGCTACGGGGAGGCCACAAAAAAGAACTCACTGTGTTTCGTCGACGACTTCCTTGAGCTGGGAGAGGCGCTTCAGCTAGGAAAGACTGCGGTCGACTTGGTCGTGACACAGAGCGAGGGAGTTCGCATGTCGATTGCCGAGCACCTCCTCCAAGCGGGTGTGAAATCTCTGAGAGCCGCAGCAGGTCAGCCGAAATCGGTCAGGGGTTCCGGGTCGAGAGCTGCTCCTGATTGGGCAATGGACATCTTGAGGGAGTACCAGTCGCGTCGTGTAGCCGAAGATCTACAGAAAGCGTTGGTCGGGCTGGGCGTATCCTCCAGTCTCATTAACACTCGCTGGTACGGCCACATAGGATCAGTGAAGCAGGTACTCGGCGCCACGGAAGTTATCGCCACATACAAGTTTGGCAGGATCAACGCCTTTGCCTCAGTCCGACATGCATTCGACCCGGATTCAGGTACGCTTTGGCTCGCTGAGCGCGACGAGATCGAGATGGAGGATGCTTTCTTCGACGCCCTTGCGGAACGAATATTCGTCCCGAACGCGCCAGGTTACTGCGCTACCACATTGGAGCGTGCTCTCCGCGCAAGAATACGGCAAGCCGAACGTCTGCAAAGGCCTTCGTCAGCGGGAGAAGACGATGGCGACCCCATAGAGCAAGATGACGAAGAGGTGGGCGAAGCCCCCTCGGCTCACTACGACTGGAAACCGGACCCGTCCAAGAATGTTCCCAAGTCAGGACCAATTTCCAAAAATCCCGGAAAACCACAGGCCAGCACGAATCCTTCTTCGGGGTGGCGGCCCCAGAGGGCGCCGGTTCCTAATGAGGCGGAGCAGATCCAGCAGCTTAAGGAACGGTATGCGTGGCACTGCCAGGCAGCGCTGGCAACTAAGATGCCGGCTGCTCTCGCACCCGCCGGAAGCTACGTGGAGTACCAGGAAAACCGGAAACGCCTGATCGATGCGCACCATCCAGATCTGGTCGAAGCCGGCGGGGCTAGGCACGCGGGAAACATCATTGTTCTGTCCCATATGACTCACCATCAGTACGGGCGCCATCTCAGTCGTCAGAAAATCACGGACGCCTTGAGGGCGGGAGGAGTACCAAGGCAGATTAAATTTGGGTCCGGTAAGGATGTTGCAACCGTAGATGGCGTGGTTATCAGCATAAATCTGGCGACAAACTCATCTTTGTCCCTATATTTCACTGATTGGCACCGCAAATACTGGCTCGAAAAAGCTTGAAGTTGGGTCAGGGCTAGACCAATGCGCTGGCCGCACTCCATCTGTCACTCACATAGATCTACAGAACGTCTGGTTCTGGCGCAACGGGCTCGTTCTTGCAGTTGCAACGAACGGTCGAGGCTGGCAGCCTTTCGGGGCCTTCCGACGGTCCTACCTTTGATTGGGCATGCGCAATTGTACCCGCCTAAAACTTCAGCCGGCCTAACCTCTTGGCCACCGTGACCATCTGGCCGTCGTCGCTCATAACAAGATAGGTGTTCAGTCGATCGGCAAGCTGCGCGTATTGTCTTCCAAGATCGTCCTGAGCGCGAGCGCGAGACCGGCTGTCCATAAAGTAAACATCTGCGCCATGCCGACGCCTGCGCCGGCCGTATGCCAGGATCGCGTCCACTACTTCAGGTCTTATACCTCTCTGTTGGCATCGAGCTTCGGCATGACGGGTGTACATTTGGTCCTCCTCATTCAGCGATATCTGAAGGATAAGAGGGGAAGGCGACAGAACCTGTCATGCAGCAACCTCACCAGGCGCGAGCAAAGCGTTGAGGGTGCCTCCGGCCGACGGTCCAAAAGCATCGAGCGCGCAGAGGGTGTTAACTAAACGCATGTCGCTCACACTTGTGCATGGCACTTCCAGAAGCTTGGGACTGGCGAAGACCAGCGCAAGAATTTGGGCTCGCGAGATAGCGACGTTGATCCGATTCAGGCTGAACAGAAAGTCAACTCCGCGCGGAATGTCGTTGGGAGAAGAGGTTGTCATTGACACGATGCACACCGGCGCTTCCTGGCCCTGAAACTTGTCTACCGTCCCAACTCGCGCTCCGTTAGGAAGCGCAGCCTTGAGCGCGTTCACTTGGGCGTTGTAAGGCGCCACGATCAAGATGTCCTGAAGGGTCAGGGATCGTTCATTGCCGTCCCGATCGGCGAACTTCTCACCCAATAGGCGCCTCATCTCGTTGTGAATGGCAATAATTTCTTCGCGCGAGGATTGGCGGTTTCCCGCGTGAGTAACTTTGACCAGATGCACACCCGACGCACGTGCCGAGTCAGCTAGAAGGAGTCGCTGCCGAGCTGCGCGTTCATCTGACGTTAGGCGGCTCTCATAGACGTTGTCCGAGATGAACCGGCAAACCTCGGGGTGCATTCTGCGCGACACCGGAAGAAAGATGCCCCTGTCAGGTGGAACGGTGTTGTAGCCTGTGAGAAGATATTCGAGCGCCGACAGACCACTTTCATCCGGATGTGCGCCTTGTATCGGCTGCGGCAATTGCATGGGATCGCCGACGAGGACTACGTTCTTCGCGCAGGTTCCCATCGCCACGACGTTCGCAACTGAAACCTGGCCCGCTTCGTCAACGAAGAGATACTCGAAACTCTGCTCGAAGTCGGGGCGGGCAAACAGCCAAGCGGTACCGCCGACAACCGATGCCGAAAATAGCTCAGCGTCATCGTTCTTGGACGTGTGGTGAATTGCAGATTGATACTCTGGGCTGAAGCCCTCCCCGCCCTTCTTGGCCACGCTTACTGACCTGCCGGCTTCCTTGGCTCGGTCCAGGACAGCGCAAAGAAGATTGTCAACCGCTTTATGGCTATTGGAGGCCACAGCAACACGCTTCCCGCGGACCACAAGATCGAGGATTGCGCATGAGCTGACATAGGTCTTGCCGGTACCCGGCGGGCCTTGAATGGCCAAGCTAGTACGATCCAAGTCACGGATCGCGGCCACGGCTTCGGGTACCACCCCAAGGGCGGGATCAATTATGCTGGCCAGCCTGCCGTTACCCAGGAAACGGGGTTTCGACCGGTTGAGAAAATCTGAAATCGCGGGATAGCGCCTATCATTGGAAACAATGGAGTCGACGACACGGCGGATAGCCCCCTCGATCACGCGCGTGTCCAGTGGTCCGGACGGCAACAGCGAAGTTGTCGCAGGAGCAACGTCAAACTTGGTCTTCGAGAATTTTACCTGTGCCGTTCTGGCAGGCCGACCCAGATCAACCACCGAAACGGATACCGGATATCCCTCGACTTCGACGTGACAGCCTCCCAGGTCCAGCTTCGTCTCCTGTTCAGGGAACGAATAGGTGCGCTGCCAATAGTTTCCATCATCGATTGTGGCCGAAACCGCTGTGAGTGCCCCGATGCATTCGAGGTCCTCAATAAGCTCCTCGGGGTCCTTGCCCATCTTGTCAAAGATCGACCACCAAGCAGGTTTTTTCTCTCGCGGGTGGAAATAGCTCAGATCGAAGAGCAGGTCGGGGAGCCTGTCGCCGCATCGGGCACGCACCGCATGCAACCTTCGGCGGAGTTCATCAGCTTCGGTTTGTTCTGCAGCGACACTTTCGAGATTGAAACCCGAGCTTGCATCTGCGGTCCCAAGAGGCCGCCAGGACATGTCTAATGGTCGCACCGTCGAGACCAGCCAGTCGCGGAGCATCTGCGTGGAGATGCAGTCGATCCGGTTGTAGTCTCGGATTTCATCTAGGATCTTCCGGTCGTTGGTCTCCCGCCATTTTTCGTAGGCAACCACACTGCCTCCGGCGGTGGTCACCTCGCCGGTCCGTGCTTCCATGTAGAAAACTTCCAGGTTCTTCAGCGAGTAGCGCGGTTCCGACGCAATCAATCCGCCGGACACTACGCTGTAGAGATCAACGAACCTGCTCTCCCTTAGCATCTGATCCAGCAGCGCTTCCCCTACGCCGTGACTGCTCGTGAGCTGACGCAGCGCAGAAACCTCATACGCAGCGTAGTGATAGATGTGGGCGTTTGGAAAATACTGTAGGCGGTGCTCGAAGAAAGCCATCAGCTGCCGCAGCGCCTCTTTCTCTTCGGCTCGATCGTGCGCCCAGAAATCTCTGAACTCCGCGATACCTTCGTTGTCGAGCCAGATCCCGTGGAGATATTCCAGTCCGCCCTCGTAGAAGGGGTCGCCTTCAATGTCATAGAACAGGTCTCCGGGGTCCGGCTTTGGAAGCAGAGCCAGACCCCGACTCGGGTCTAACTGCTTGAGCTCAAAGGAGGGTGGACCTCCAGCCCGCCGAGCCGTCTGCAGTCTCGCCTGGGTTGTCAGCCTACCTAGTGTGGTTTCCGCCATCTTCGGCACCCGCTCTTCACGCCGCCCAAGCGCAGCCATAGTGAGGACACCCGCATCAATCAGCTTGCTCCGCTGGCTCCTGGAAATGCCGGCTACAAGAGCAAGGCTGTCAGCTTCCTCCCAGTACGATTTGCAAACCTCGCGCCAGCGGCACAGGCCACACATCTTCACTGGATCAGGAGATGTTTCGTGCGGGTCGGCGACCTCCAGCCGTCCCCGCGCATGGCGGACATAGGCGGCGTAATCCTTGAGCCTGAAGGAGAAGCGCTCACCATTGCCCAACTGGATATGCGCAAATTCAGGCTCGATGCCTTGGGCTTCTGACAGAAGGTCCGAATACAGAACAAGCTGGAGGATGTGCTTCGGGTCGGGCTTCCGCTTCAGCTTGGTGTCCACGACTTCATACGAGAACGGACCGAGCAGCGACGGCTTGTCTATTTTGATAAGGAAGTCAGACCAACCACCCCACGGGGGAGAGAAGAAGGCGCCTTGGAACAGGACGTCAGCACCCTCGTAAAGGGCCGCCTGGGTCGCCTTCGCCGCAACTGATAAGTCCATGTCGCGATTGAATTCGATAGTGCGTAGGCCTTCGCCACGGAGCTTCGAAAGATAATCCGCTTCGTGTGCATCACCGTAGCGCTGGAGTATCTTTGCGTCTTCGGTGTCCTCTGCCGGCGCCAACGGCTCGCCCCGCAAGTAGCGCAGGTCCATCGCCGTCGCGTGGTTACAGCCCATGAACCGCATCAGGTCCGATGCGGAAAGCAAAATCTCCGAGCCTTTTTTTCTACTCCCCGCTCAATCCTAATAGAACCGTAAGCACTGATCGTGACAATAGCTGTCACCCGGATCGGTGAAGATCGTGTCATTTGAAAAGGCACAGCAATTGATTGAGCTCGCAACGTTTGTTGCGGCTCGAAGAATGGGCGTGACACTTGACGATGTCGGCGATCGGTTCTGCGTCTCCAAGCGCAGCGGATGCTGCACACTCTCGAATTTCAGTTTCCTGACACTCGACCCAGCGTAGATGAAGATGGGCGTAAACGTTGGCGATTACAGACAGGGGCGTTACGCGACCTGCTTACGCTAACTCCTGATGAACTGGCGGCGATGGACCTATCGATCGAGACCCTGGAACGGAATGCTCAAGGGCTGGAGGCAGACCACCTTCGTTCTCTGCGAGAGAAGATATTGGCGCTGGTGCCGGACAACCGGATCGCCCGCTTGGAAACTGACTATGAAGCGTTGCTTGAGCCCAAGGTCTCGCAGCGCGCCCGGGGCCTACGACAAGGCTGGCGCCGGGAGTAGGATCCACCATTGCTACGGCGCTGAAAGGATCGCAGCGGCTAAAGATCGTCTACCAATCCCGCGGGTCGGCAGCATCAAGCGAGCGAGTGGTTGAGCCTTACGGAGTCCTGATCGGAATTCGGCGGTACCTAGTGGCGAAGCCAACGACCGATCCCGCGGGAACGCTCCGGCATTATGTGGCTGAGAAGATCGAAAGTGCGGAACTGACAGGGGAGGTCTTTGAACGCGACCCCGGCTTCGACATCCACGCGCACGCAAAGAAGGCGTTCGGGGCTTTCCAGAACGACAGTGAATTTGGGGAAGTTGTCTGGAGGTTCAAACCTGACGCAGCTCCGCACGCGCGAAGTTTCCTGTTCCATCCGGATCAGGTGCTGGAGGACCAACCTGACGGCTCGCTCATAGTGCGCTTCTCTGCGTCGGGGCACCTCGAGATGTGCTGGCATCTTTATATGTGGGGCGACAAGGTAGAAGTGATAGGTCCCCAAGCCCTGCGTCAGATGGCGCAGGAGTATCGGCGATCGGATTTCCCGTCGTTTCCATAATCTGGCGATCTATCCTTCCGAATCATGCAACGTGCATGTCCAGTAGCTTGTGACAGGTTTTGTCACGGGACTATGGCAATGAGCACGCTCCTGGCTGTTTCGACGGCGGGCGTGTCAAGGAGCATTGAGTTTATGGTTTACGAGAGTGTGCTAACCTACGGGAATTTCGGGAAATCTGTTGCCAACAACCACTTCTATATAACTAGCTTCATTCACCAGCTGCCTGCTGACGTGTTCGGCGGCAGCACCAAGGATAAGCCGGCGCCGCGCAGGATGCTCCTTGAGTACGGCTCCCTTCAAACGGAAACCGACGTGCCTACTACCAAGGCCGGCAAGCCACGGCTCTTCTTTCGCGATCGAGCGTTCGTCGCCGACTTCTTTCGGCACACTATGGCAGAGCCGGGCGATGTAGTCGTCCTGGAACGGCTATCTGACTATCACCTGCGGTTGTCCCTGAGGAAGCAAGGCTCAGCCGCAGCGTGAGAAAGCGGTTGTAGAAAAGGCTCGAAGGAAAGGGAGGGCAAAATGGAACCGACGATCTGCTGTCCGAAATGCAAGACGGAAATCAAGTTGACGGAGTCTTTGGCGGCCCCATTGATCGACGCCACGCGGCGGGAATTCGAAGAGCGGCTGGCAAACAAGGATTCCGAAATCGGAGCGCGCGAAGAAATGGTCCGGCGACAGTTGGAAGACGTCGCGATTGCCAAGGAGTCTGTTGATGAACAAGTGGCAGCAAAGCTTGCTGCCGAATGTGAGCGGATTGCGGCGGAGGAGGAGAAGCGCGCCACACTTAAGGTTTCATCGGACCTGGAGCAGCGTGCAAAGGAAATTGGCGATCTGAAGGAACTGCTCCAGCAGCGCGATAAAAAATTGGGGGAGGCGCAGAAGGTCCAAGCAGAGACGCTCCGCAAACAAAGGGAGCTCGATGACGCTCGTCGCGAATTGGAACTAACTGTCGAACAGCGTGTGCAGGACTCGCTAGTCAGCGTTCGCGACAAAGCGAAGAAGGAGGCGGAGGATGGCCTTCATCTAAAGGTCCGCGAGAAGGAGGAGCAAATCAGCTCAATGCAAAAGCAGATTGAGCTTTTGAAGCAGCGAGCCGAGCAAGGATTGCAACAGCTGCAGGGTGAAGTCCAAGAAGTGGAATTTGAAGCGCTGCTGCGAAAAAAGTTTCCACGTGACGAGATTGAACCGGTGGGAAAGGGCGAATTTGGTGGCGACATCATCCAGCGGGTGATGGGACCGACGTCGCAGCTGGCCGGCACGATCCTATGGGAGATCAAGCGCACCAAGAACTGGAGTGGCAATTGGCTGGCAAAACTGCGGGACGACCAGCGCGCCGCCAAGGCAGATGTGGCGCTTATTGTGTCGCATGCCCTTCCGCAGGGATGGAGAATTCATTCGACCTCATTGACGGCGTTTGGGTGACCGAACCGCGGTGTGCGGCCCCAGTGGCCATGGCGCTGCGTGAATCGCTCATTTCCTTGCTTGGCGCCCGCCATGCCGGCGAAGGCCAGCAGACCAAAATGGAGATGATTTACGAATATCTGACCGGTCCGCGTTTTCGGCATCGCGTGGAAGCAATCGTCGAGAAGTTCACCGACATGCAGGAGGATCTCGAAAGGGAGCGCAAGACCATGACGAGATTATGGGCGAAGCGCGAGCAGCAGATCCGCGGCGTGGTTGAGGCTACGGCCGGGATGTATGGTGACCTTCAGGGCATTGCGGGGCGGAATCTCCAGGTCATTGAAGGACTCGATCCGCTGATGATCGAGAATTCGCTTGTGGGCGAATTTGAGTAGAGTTTCTGGCGATGGGCAGATATAGCATTGCGGCGACAATATGTACCGGGGGGTGCGCACACGTGTCAGGCAATCAAGAAGAAATCCAACGTGTTTCTGAAGACACGCTAAACATCCTTGAGAGGATTTCCTCGGCGGCGAAGAAAAAGCTGGGTGAGCCATATACAACAGGGCCATCGGCACTCGCGAACCTCAACACCTTGACGTCAAGCGAGGCGATTAGGGCCCTCGGCGCCATAGATGGCGCGAGTCGGCGCAGGCTGGAGACGCTCGCGCGCGAGCCTGCCATTGCCCGCGTCGTGGTGCTGTCGGACGAAGAAGAAATCCTGATCTATTATATTTGCCGAGACACTCCGGACGATAGTCCTGGCAATGGTAGGAAACTCGCTGGCCGCAATTCGCCGGCCGGCCGGTTGGCGTCGCTAAGTGTGGGGCAGCAGTTCGAAATCTCTACGCCGGGCGGCGGTATTTCTGGAGAAATCCTCGAAAAGGCCATCCTTCATCCCCTTTGGGCCGATAGCCTTTGGGATTCCCGCCAATCGATTCTGGCTGGCAAATCCTACGGACCTGTCACGGTTACTTCGATGCGCGATGCGTTAGCGCGAAGCGCGCCTACAGATGGTGACGATACGCTGCTGATGGAAATCATCGCAGCCGATGAACGCGCTACTAACATCATCGACGGAATTCGTCGCAGCGTTATCACAAAGATGGGCCTTCGGGATCAGCCGATCCTTGATCACTATCAAGATGAAATATTCAGGCTCCCACTCGACACACAACTCCTGATCGTCGGCCCACCTGGGACTGGAAAAACGACGACCTTGATACGCCGCCTCGGACAGAAGCTTGACCACGAATACCTTGACGACGACGAACGTCAGCTGGTCGAAGCTACTCGGACAGCTGGGACTCCTCATCACGCTAATAGCTGGATGATGTTCACGCCGACTGAACTCCTGAAGCTATACCTTAAGGAGGCATTTGCGCGGGAGAACATAGCAGCACCCGATCAAAAAATTTCAACCTGGTCACGATTTCGGTTGGACTTAGCCCGGAACCGTTTTCGGATTCTGCGAACGTCGAACGGCGGTGGTTCCTTTGTTCTCAAAGAACACGAGTCGTTCTTGCAGCCGAAGGTTATTGCGCATCAGACAAGTTGGTACGACGAATTCGAGGCTTGGCAACAGGAAGAATTTTGGAGCGATCTACGAGACGCAGCCAAGACATTGAAATGCGCTTCTAATGCGAGCGCACTACGACTTTCAGCATCGCTTTCGACAATTGCCACAGGTTCTCAATTAACTTCGATCGCTCGGGGTATCGGGGCGCTGGTCGGATCTGCCCCTACAGTTGATGAGCTCTTGCAAAGCTTGAAAGGAGAGACAACAAATGCGCTTCGTCGCAGCCTCACGGTGCAGCTGAATCGGAATCACAAGTTCCTCGATGAGCTAGCGGTGTTCCTGAATGGGTTGAGTTCCGCTGACGAGGAACTCGAGGAACAGGATGGAGAGGATGAGGATGATCAGACGCAATCGCCACGCACGGCGATTGCGGCGGCGGCAGCCGCCTATATGCGCAATCTTCGTGCGCAAGCCCGAGCAAAGTTCGCGCGCCGTGTCCTGAGCAAGACTTCGCGTACCGGGCTTATCGCAGATTGGATTGGTAAACGCGCTCTATCTGAAGCCGACTTGCGTCAGGTTGGTGAAAGTCTCCATACTCAAGCGGCGCTGCGCAAGTTTACGACCCCAGTTCGCCGGTATCTCGATGGGGTTGCAGGGCGGTATCGCCGGTTCCGGCGCCTACGCCAGACCGAAGGCAACTGGTACGTCGATAAAATTCAAGCAAACGATGTGGATCCGCTTGAGGTCGATCTGATGCTGCTCTGCATTATGCGCGCAGCGTCTGATCTGCTGCAGGACCGCTCGATCCGCCGCAATATCGGCGATCCAGCATACGTTTTCCTAAAGGACTTCATTGGCCTAACGCGTAATCAGATCATGGTCGATGAAGCGACTGATTTTTCACCCGTTCAGCTTGCTTGCATGGGTGCGTTGTCCAACCCAGACATTCAGTCTTTTTTTGCCTGCGGTGATTTCAACCAACGCATTACCAGCTGGGGCAGCCGGTCCATCGACCAGGTACGTTGGGCTTTGCCACACATCGAAGTCAGACCGATCGAGGTCAGCTATCGCCACAGTCGCCAACTCAATCACCTTGCAAAGGAAATTGTGCGACTTTGTTCGGGCGAGTCCATTGATGTGATCTTGCCCTCGAATGTCGACAACGAAGGCGTCGCACCTGTGCTCGGGACGGGGCTCAGCCAGCTCGACGATGTCGCCGATTGGCTTGGCACCCGAATAGCGGAAGTCGAGCAGTTCACAAAGCCGTTGCCATCCGTCGCCGTACTTGTGAACTCGGAGGCGGAAGTTGGCCCGTTGGCGGACAAGCTACAAACCGTGCTCTTGGACCAAAACCTAAACGTCGTCGCATGCTACAAAGGCCAGCTTGCCGGACAGGAAAACGACATCAGAGTCTTTGACGTTCAGCACATCAAAGGGCTCGAATTTGAGGCGGTATTTTTTGTCGGGATAGACACGCTGGCTGCAATGCAGCCAGAGCTATTTGACAAATACCTGTATGTTGGCACTACGCGTGCGGCCACGTATTTAGGGTTGACCTGTGAGGGGTCTGAGCTTCCAACAAAGCTCCAGCCGTTGAAAGATGCCTTCATCAACAACTGGTGAGCGATTCGGTGCGACGCTTTGGCCTTGGAGGGACGCTCCAGTGGTGGCTCGCGGCGAGCTGCGACTGGTTCCTCGGCTCGGGCGAGAATAAAGTCAATTCCACTCAGGGGTGGCCGATATGAAAAATGATGCATCCAGTCAAATCGAGACTGTCTCGCTACCCAACGTAGAATCGCTGACCAGCCAAGTGCACGGAGGCGTCTGACAGCTGATCGTGGGACTTCTGCCGGGTAAAATGCTCATAAAGTGGGCGGGGGAGCTTAGCTTGTCATACGTTCGGAATTTATCGATCCGCGTGCTTAGCGCGGCTGGAAGTGGGATGGGCATGTTTGTGATAATCCGGAAGGCAACAGTGCTTGCCTCGCGATCCGCCGCCAATCCTTCGAAAGTATCGAGTCGCAGGAGCGGACGCCTTGCCTTCGCTCCAGCGCGACGTTTTTGAGCGTGCGGGCGCATAACGCATAACTTTGAAAGCTTGATGGCCTATGATCATCGAATCGCCCATTGGTCGCATTTTGATTGCCGACGAGGTTGCTGAACGATCGGGAGAAAGAAGATCCTCGGCAGCAGCATATTATCGCCTCGAATAGCGACGAGGTGCAGCGAGCGCTCGAGCTGACGAAGTTGGCTCAACTAGGACCCAAAGAAGCGATCGAGATCGCCAAAGTTGAGTAGGGGACGGTGGAATGCGGGAGTCTCATCTTTCGACATTGCTGCACACGAGGTTGCTCGTCGCGTACCTGGGCGAGCGCGCTCAGTTCGCCTGGTGGCCAACAGCGTTCTATGAGCCTTCGGGACGGCTCTTTCTCGAACCAGTCTTTCCGAGGACGTCGCGGGTCGCACAGTATCATGGAGTCGTCGAAGCCGCCCGGCGACTTCACGACGAGCATTTGAGCGTCGGGTCTTACCATCTGTTCCGCATGCCCGAAGAGGTAGAGCAGGACCTGCACGGCCTGATGCAAAGTGGTCCTGACCAGGCGCCTGCCTCTAATGCTCTTCGAGACAAGGAAGCTGCTCTCGATGCACTGAGCACGCTAGCGGGCGCGAATGCACCTGATGGCGTCGGGCCCATCTTGATAGGAAATGTTCGGGACGTCAGCTCCGCAAGCGTCGTGGAGGCGATTGCCGCCATTTACCGCGCGGCCTTCTCACGCAATGCAAAAGCTTACCCCTACCTCGTCAGATAGAATGAGCGATCACGCACCCTACACGACACAGTTGCAGGCAGGCCTCGGCCTAGTAAACGAGACCAAGGCCCTGCTTGATCTTTGGGCGCCGGGCATGTCGGCGGCTCAACTCCATCGGATCGCGTTGGATTCCGGCCGATTCCCGAATGTCACAGCGCGCCGACTCCGAAACATCGTGGCCGAATGCTTCGCTCCTCGCTATCTGGTGGCAGGTGCTGCCCCTGCCACACATTTGAAGCAACTCTCGGGCTCGCTTGCCGTCGGCGAAGTAATGCAGCTGATGCTGATCTTCACGAGCCGTGCCAACCTCATCCTCGGAGACTTTATTCGCCAGGTCTATTGGCCGCGCTACGTCGGCGGGTACGGTGAAATCACCAATGAGGATGCGCGCGCCTTCGTGCAGCGGGCGATCGACGATGGGAAAACGTCCAAACGCTGGTCCGCGACGACCGTGCGCAGAGTTTCCGCCTATTTGACCGGTTGCTGCGCGGACTACGGCATGCTGGAGCGAGGCTCTCGCTCGGGCCGTCGCATACTGCCGTTTCGGATATCTACGGCGGCGGTCGCCTATTTGGCGTACGATCTGCACTTTTCCGGCATAGGAGACAATGCCCTTCTGGCCCATGAAGACTGGCAGCTCTTTGGATTGGCCCGTGAAGATGTGACGGAGGAAATGAAGCGCCTTTCCCTCAGGGGCCTTGTGATTGTCCAGGCCGCTGGCGACATCGTTCGGATAGGCTGGAAACAACCGAGCATGGAGACACTTTGCGATGTCCTCTCTCAGGGCTGATTTCGACGAGCTTCGCGAACGCGTTCGACATGGCCGCGAGCTTGGTCACGCTAGCTTCGAGCCCGTCTATTACCTGATCTTCCCTCCCGACCAAATTCTCGAGGTGAAGCGCCAGACCCCCGCTTGGGAGGCGAAGCTCCATCAAGAAGGGTGGGATGTACGCGTCTTTTCGATTGCGGATCAGCTTTGGGCCATCCTCGAGAGCGATCCATTGTGGTCGCTGTGCGTCTCGGAAGACAAAGCCTCTCCGCTGGATTGGGCGCGCACGAACAAATCCTTGGCCGATATCGTGACCTCTGGCGGAGGACTGCGGCGGCGGCTGGAAGAGACCCTCGAGCCACTCCAAGGAAGGCCGAATGCGCTTCTCCTGGTGACTGACTTGGAAGCCCTTCATCCGTTCCTGCGCATCGGCGTCATAGAAAGCCAACTCCAAGGGCAATTTCATGTGCCGACAATATTCCTGTACCCAGGAGTTCGAACCGGCAAGACACGGCTAAAGTTTCTCGGTTTCTATCCGGAGGATGGTAACTATCGCTCCGTACACGTTGGCGGTTAGAGACCGAGGAAGTTCAAGGACAGTACAATGAATATCAGATCGCTTTTCGATCCTACCAAGGACATCCACAGGACCATCGAGAAGGTTATCAGCTATGGGGCTGCACAAGAAGGGCGACTGAAGTCCGAGATTTCCGAATATTGGGTCACCGAGAGCATCGAGGAACAATTCCGAAAGCTTCTCGATCTCATGCAACGAGCAATGGAGTCAGGCGGGGAGAATGAGGTCGGCGTCTGGGTGTCGGGCTTCTATGGTTCGGGCAAGAGTTCTTTCACAAAATATCTTGGTTTCGCGTTTGACAACCAGCGAACGATCGACGGCACGCCGTTCATCAAATACCTGCAGGATCGCCTTCATAAGCCGCAGACGAAAGCGCTCCTAGGCACGGTGGCACAGCGCTTTCCTGCTGCCGTGGTCATGCTCGACTTGGCAAGCGAAATGCTCGCCGGCGCCACGATGGAAGAGGTCTCGACGGTCCTCTATTTCAAGGTACTTCAGTGGGCAGGCTATTCACGAAATCTCAAAATAGCAGCGTTCGAACGCATGACCGAGAAGGACGGGCGAACCGCTGAGCTGCATCGGCGCGTTGCCGAGGCGTTGCCCGGGGCGACGTGGGATCGCGTCCAGAACAATCCTCTCGTTATCGATGGGCTCCTTCCGAAGGTCGCACACGAAATGTATCCGGCCCTTTTTCCGGATTCGAAGTCGTTCTCGTCCAGCACCGAGGGCTTCTTCCAGTTCGAGGACCAGCGCGTCACCGAGATGATCGATATCGTCCGCGAAAAGAGCGGCAAGCAGAACATCATCTTCATCGTTGACGAGGTCGGTCAATATGTCGCTTCTCGCGACAACCTGATCCTTAATCTCGACGGTCTCTCCAAGAACCTCAAGCGCCTGGGCGACGGCAAGGTCTGGATCATTTCCACCGCGCAGCAGACGCTGACCGAGGACGATCCTCGCGCTGCCTTAAACTCCGACAAGCTTTATAAGCTAAAGGACCGTTTCCCTATCCAGATCGATCTCGAGTCCAGCGACATCAAGGAGATCTGTTACCGCCGCTTGCTAGGAAAATCGCCGTCGGGAGAAGAACAGCTGGGCAAGCTGTTCGACAGCAATGGCCAGGCGCTCCGCCACAATACGAAACTCCAGGACGCCAAATACTACGATGCCGACTTCAGCCGTGAGACGTTCACAAATCTCTATCCGTTCCTGCCCGCCCATTTCGACATTCTCCTGCACTTGCTCGGCGCTCTTGCGAAGTCGACCGGGGGCATTGGGCTTCGCTCTGCCATCAAGGTGATCCAGGATGTGCTGAAAGGCGAAGGCGGCTCAAAGGCCATGGCTGATCAGCCAGTTGGCTGGCTCGCGACCACCGTCACTCTCTACGATGAACTGGAGAAGGATATCGGTCGAGCCTTTTCATCCATCCACCAGGCAATCGGAAAGGTTTTGATCCGTTTTCCCGACAGCCCTCTGCATCAGGACATCGCGAAATCCGTCGCCGTCTTGCAGGTACTCGGCAATTTGCCAGTCAACGTGCAGAACGTCGCCAGCCTCATGCATCCGTCAGTCACCGCGGCCTCGCAGCTCGATGCGATCCGCAAGGCCGTCGAGGAGATGCTGAACGACGTTCATGTCCCACTTGGAGAGAAAGAGAGCAACCTCGTCTTCCTTAGTGAGAAGCTGCGAGACATCGAGCAGGAGCGCGGGGCCGTCGCTCTGCGCTCGGTCGACGTGAGGCGCATCTTGAACGACGCCTTGCGAGGGACCTTCGACCCTCTGCCGCGCGTGAGCCTACACGGCACCCTAGCTGTGGCGTCGGGTCTCAAGGTTCAGGCCGGCAGTGCAGTCACCAGCTTGGCCGGCGAGCCAAACGCCATTCAGACCGTTGTTGAATTTGTGGCGACCGGCGACTATGACGCGGCACGCAATCGCATTCTCGATGAGTCTCGGAGTCGGACTGGCCACAATGTCATCGGCCTAATCGCACGTTCGAACCCCGACCTTGACGACCTTGCCAACGAAATCTACCGCAGCCAGCGCATCGCAGAGCTTCACCGCAACGAACCTGATCAGGAAGTCAGGGACTATTGCGCCGGGCAGCTCGATCGGGCGGCCAAGCTTGCGTTGCAGCTTCAAGGCAAGCTCCGGCAAACGCTACAGGGCGGGTCATTCGTTTTTCGGGGTAACGCCACTGCCGTCTCGACCCTCAACCCGGATCTGCTAGAGGCGGCAAAGAAGCTTCTGACCGACGTCTCGGGTCAAGTGTTCGATCGCTACGTCGAGGCTCCGGTTCGGGCCGCGACAGACACGGCCGAGAAGTTTCTCAAAGTGGCAAACCCTGCCGCGATTGGCAGCAGCCTTGATCTTCTCGGCCTTATCCAAATCGTTTCCGGACGCGCGTCCTTCAAGACGGATCATAAGGCCATGGTGAGTATCCGCGACTACATCGACAAGCGCGGCACGGTCGATGGCAAGCGCCTCCTCGAGGACTTCAGCAGCGATCCTTTTGGTTGGTCGCCGGATACCACGCGTTACATTCTTGCAGCCATGCTAATGGCGGGAGAAATTAAGCTCAAGGTCTCCGGTCGCGAGGTCACTGCCGCAGGCCAACAGGCGATCGACGCTCTCAAGACTAACAATTCGTTCAAGCAGATTGGCGTGGCGTTGCGTGACGTGCGCCCATCTATCGAAATGCTGGGTCGGGCCGCTGAACGGCTGACTGAGCTCGTCGGCGACGTAGTCATCCCACTGGAGCAGGAGATCAGCAAGGCCACCGCGAAGCATTTTCCGCGTTTCCAGCACGACTATGGCTCGCTTGCTGAAAGGCTCAGTGGTTTGGGCCTCTCCGGAAGCCAACGCATCCGGGCCATGAACCAGGACATAGCGGATGTGCTGTTCACGGACGCTTCCGATGCAACCCAACGGCTGGGCGCGGAAAAATCGGCCATCTATGACAATTTGAAGTGGGCACGAGAGGTCCAGCGGGCTTTCGATGGGGGTCTCGACATGACCCTCCGCGAGCTCCAATCCCACGGCCGGGAAATCGAAGCCCTTCCGGAAACAAGTGTGCCTGGGGAACTGCGCCGTCAGCTGGGTGATGATCTCGCGACCCTGTCGGAGCGTCTGAAGCAAGACGATTTTTTTAGGCATAGCGCCGATTTCAACTCACTCCTCACGCACATCAAAAGCCGTGTGCGTGATGCGGCGATTGCCCTGTCGGAGCAGCAGAAGCTTCGCCTGAAGGAAGGCGCTGATGACATGCAACTGCTTCCTGAGTGGGCGGGACTCATACAAGAGGACCGGGGCAATGCCGTGGCACGCCTGGAAGCGCTGGAGCTTGCAGCGTCGCACGATCTGTCGGGACTGAAGCGGCTTCTGGCGCGAGACTACGAGATAAGTAGCACGATCGAGGAATTGAAGCGCGCGATCCATCGCCAGGGGCAGGAGAGACAGCGCCAAGAATTTGAGGAGGAGGCGGAGAAATTCAAGGAGCAAAAGAGCGGCAAGCTTTCAAGATCAATCGCGGTGCCGCCAATAATGTTGACGGTTCACGAGCTAGACGCGCTGATCGCCGAGCTCAGCGAACTCAAGTCTCAGCTCACGCTGTACGATGAGATCGAGGTGTCCTTCGTTGTCGCCGGGAATGAGTGACGATGGCGTTCGATCAGCCCACTCGTAACCGATTTCAGCGCTTCGTTACCGACGCACGACGTGCGCTGGAAGAGGAGTTCACCCGCCAACTACAGAATGACTATGGGCTCGATCCGGTTTCCGGCACGATGGCGCCCTTGGAGAGTCTTCGCCATCTGAACGACCAGGGGCGCGAGACTGCGCGGATTCTGCGCGACACTCTTGCCCACTACTGCGCCGACCCAGGCACTGACGCCAAGTCGGGGCTGGATCGCATCGTTCGGGAGCAGGCGTTCACGGTGCTCAACCGCCTCGCGGCCCTTCGGATGGCCGAGGCGCGCGGGCTTCTAATCGAGTCAGTCGGCAACGGCTACCAGGCTAAGGGCTTCCAGCTCTATGCACGCTTGGCTGGCACCGGCCTGGGCGAGACGGGCGATGCCTACCGCGTGTACCTACACGGCGTCTTCGACGAGCTTTCGGAGGACCTGCCCAGCCTCTTCGATCGCTACTCGCCTCAAGGCCGGCTATTCCCCCGTGAGGCGGCGCTGATCCAGGTCTTGGATCTCATCAACCACGGCGAGATCGAGCGGTTGTGGGCCGAGGACGAGACGATCGGCTGGATCTACCAGTATTTCAATTCGAAGGACGAGCGGAAGGCGATGCGCGATGCCTCACAGGCGCCGCGCAACAGCCGCGAGCTGGCGGTGCGCAATCAGTTCTTTACCCCGCGCTATGTGGTGGAATTCCTGGTCGACAATACGCTGGGACGGCTCTGGTTCAACTGGACCGGCGGGCAGACGGGCCTTCGCGACCTTTGCCAATATCTGCTTGTGAAGCCGGACGAGAAGCCTGAGCCCGCCAAGCGCCTGCGCGATCCGCGCACTATAAAGCTGCTTGATCCGGCTTGCGGTTCGATGCACTTCGGACTCTACGCCTTCGATCTTTTCTTGGAAATTTACCGCGAGGCATGGGAGTGGCAGCAGGCCCACGGCTCGGGCTGCCTCGATACGGAAATCGGCGGCAGCGCCGATATGAAGCCGCTCAGCCAGTGCTATGCTGATCAGGCGGCGTTCACGCACGATGTGCCGCGGCTAATTATCGAGCACAACATCTACGGCGTCGATATCGATCCGCGCGCTGCACAAATCGCCTCGCTGGCCCTTTGGTTGCGGGCGCAGCGGGCCTGGTATGAGGCGGGCGTGAAGGCGAAGGACCGGCCGCAGGTCGGCCGCGGGCATGTGGTGGCGGCTGTGGCTCCGCCGGCCGAGGTGGAACTGCGCAAGCGGTTCATGGAAGAGCTCGCCCCCCTGGATGCAGAGTTGTTCGAGAAGACGCTGTTCCTACTCAAGGGCCTTCCGGAGCTTGGGGTTCTGTTGCAGGTCGAACAAGAGCTTCCGGCCCTCGTCCGCGCGGTCTTTGGCGAGCATGGCGACCTCTTCCGCAAAGAGGACATGGTGCAGTGGCACAAGGCCGAGGCGCGGTTGCGGGAGGCGCTGACAGACTATGCCCGAGCGGCGCGGTCCACGTATCAGGGGCGGCTGTTTGCCGAGGATGCGCTTCAGGGCCTGCGGATGATCGACCACTGCCGCGAGGTGTTCGACGCGGTGGTAATGAACCCGCCCTTCGGCGCGCTGGCGGCGGGAACCAAGGCGCAGCTGGTCAAGGCCTATCCGCGCAGCAAGAACGATCTCCTGGCGATGTTCGTCGAACGTGGGCTGGACCTCATGCGCCGGGGCGGTCGGATCGGCGCCATCACCTCGCGCACCTGCTTTTTCCTCTCCAGCTTTCAGAAATGGCGTGAAGAGGTGGTGCTAGGCATCGCCCGGCCTGAGGTCATGGCCGATCTGGGGTACGGCGTCATGGATGACGCGATGGTGGAAGCCGCAGCTTACGTGCTGGAGAAACAGGCATGACTACTTTTCTGCGCCTGCTGGCGGATAAGGACAAAGGCAGCAATCTGCTGGCCAGTTGCACGGCGTTGCGTGCCAATGCCGACGAGGCTCGGGTCTTTCAGGTGGCGCCAGAATCCTTCCGCACCGTGCCGGGGGCGCCGTTTGCATATTGGGTAAGTGAGGCTGTGCGGGAAGTTTTTGAACGGCTGCCAGCGCTGGAGTGCGATAAGCGCACGGCACGACAAGGGCTGGCCACAGCTGACGATTTTCGCTTTGTCCGTGCCGCTTGGGAGGTCGAAGGGAGCCACGAAGGTTGGTGGGGCTTCGCAAAAGGCGGAGCATTCTCGCCATACTACTCGGATATCTACCTGGTTGCTAACTGGTCCGACGATGGAAAGGAAATGAAGGCATGGGCCGATCCTCTCTACGGCAACTCGGGATGGTCGCGAATACTCAAGAGCACTGACTGCTATGCTCGTCCGGGCCTCACCTGGCCGCGGCGTACGCAAGGCGGCCTTAGCCTGCGCGCCATGCCTCGAGGCTGCATCTTTGCCGACAAAGGCCCGGCCGCCTTCGTCGCGAACGATGCCCCCGACGCATTGTTGGCACTCCTTGCGATGGTCAATAGCCAAGCGTTCCGCCTTCTAGTGTCGCTGCAAATGGCGTTTGGCTCTTATGAAGTCGGCGTTATCCAGAAAACCCCCGTTCCCGACCTCACCGCCGACCAGGAAGCTACGCTCTCCTTGCTGGCCCGCCGCATTTGGTCGCTGAAACGCACCCTCAATACGATCGAAGAGACCTCACACGCCTTCGTGCTGCCCGCTGCGTTGCGCGCGCGCGCGGGTAACTACGACCCGCGCGCTATCGAAGCTGAGCTTTTGTGCATCCAGGCCGAAATCGACGCCATGGCGTACGACCTCTACGGCTTCAGCGAGGCGGACCGCACCGCCACGATGAAGGGCCATGGTGCCACGATGGAGAAGACGGCAGGGGACATTGAGGCGGCGGACGACGACGTCGAGGATGAGGACAGCGCCACCCCCATCGACCAGACGACGGGCTTGCTCAGCTGGGCCGTAGGTGTCGCTTTCGGCCGCTTCGATTTGCGGCTGGCCACCGGCGAGCGCCCTGCGCCGCCCGAGCCTCACCCTTTTGACCCGCTCCCAGCAAAAAGCTCGGGCATGCTGCCTGGCGGCGCAGAGCCGTTTTACACGCATCCCGGCATCCTTGTGGATGACCCCGGCCACCCGCACGACCTTGCCAGGTTGGTTGAGGAAGTTCTCACTCGCGTCGAGGCCGCCGTGCCATCTGACGTGCGCCGTTGGCTGCAACGCGATTTCTTCTCCTTCCATCTGCAGCGCTACAGCAGGAGCCGTCGGAAGGCGCCGATCTATTGGCCGCTCTCGACCACCTCGGCCAGCTACACGCTCTGGCTCTACTATCCCAGCCTGACCAGTCAGACGCTATACACCGCGGTCAACGACTTCATCGAACCGAAGCTGAAGCAGGTGGGCCAGGATGTCGCCGCGCTACGCAATAAGGGCAGCGCCCGCACCCGCGACGACGAGAAGAGCTTTGAGGCGCTCCAGGTTCTCGATCTCGAACTAGTCGAACTGCGTGACACCCTGTTGCAGATCGCCCCGACCTATCGCCCGAACCACGGCGACGGCGTGCAGATCACCGCCGCCCCGCTCTGGCAGCTCTTCCGCCAAAAGCCCTGGCATAAGGTGCTGAAGGACACCTGGGCCAAGCTGGAAAAGGACGACTATGACTGGTCTCACCTGGCCATGGCGTACTGGCCCGACCGCGTGCGAGAAAAGTGCAAGACTGACAAATCCCTAGCCATCGCGCATGATCTCGAACACCTCCATGTCGAAGCCAAGCCTGCAGCGAACAAAAGGTCGCTGCAGAATGGAGGCGGATTATGAGCATCGCCGGCTTCATCCGCGACATAATACTTAGCCCCCGCTTGCTGAAGGCAGGTAGCCTTGTCGTGTATGACCCGGACCGTCGCTATCAAGCGCTTTGCATGGGCCTGGAAGGCGACCGAATACGCATCATCGACGCTTCCGAGAGCGGCATCGAAAGCCGCCACGCCGCGATGATAGCACTGCGCGAGGTCGGCCGGCCGCAAAGCCAGCTCGACGCCATGCTGATCTACGTGCCCGCCAGGCGACCAGCAACCGACGAAAGTAAGCAAGTCGATCCGTTCTCCATCTATGCGGAGAGCGGCGCTGCATTTCCCAATGACGACGGCGATGAATATTTGAGCCTGTGCCTTCGCGCCAAGCCGGACCACGCGACCGAAATCCGCCGCGTCTTCGCCGGGTCGCGCGACGGTCCCTCCTTCTCCGTCATCGACGCGATCGGGAGCGGAGCCAGCTGGCCGCAGCTGCGAGCGGCGCTGAAGGTGGAGTCGGGGCGCGAAATCCTGACTGGCCTTCTCGCCCCTGCCGAGCGCCAGGCAGAAGCTCTCAAGGCTCAGCACAGCTGGATCGATGAGGCTCGCGAGTTTCTCCGAGCCACATTGGGAATGGACGTCAAGACGCGGGGAAAGGGTTGGAGTTCTCTCGCTGACGAGCTCTGGCGCTTTGTGCTCTTTAGCGAGTTCGTCTTCGACCTGCCCGAGGCGCTGCCCGAGGCGCTGAAGGGCGTACCGCACGCGCCGGTCGAAGCAAGGCCGATCGTGGAGGATGTGTGCGAGCGGCTTCGCACTGATGCCAAATCGCGCAACGTCTACATCGATCGCGCCGAGAACATCGAAGCCGAACTCGATTTGGCGGCGCAGTGCCGCGCGATCGAGGACCTCGGCGAGCGGGACACTTTCCCATTCGAGGAACGAACGTTCTTCCAGGCGGCGATCAAGGGCATCAAATCCAGTGACACCGACATCACGCGCCGGGTGCTGGCGCGCCACAAGAATTCCGTCTGGCTCGGAAAGGGAGAAAGCCAAGCACAGTGGGAATTGGTGCGCGCCGGTCTCAGTCTCATTGAGGCATGCGAGGATCTCGAGCGCCAACTACCTGAACACGTCCGAACCCAAGCCAACTTGCTGGATTTCTATCTCGGAAGCCTGCGCGAGGCAGATCGCCTGCAGCGCGAATTCGAGCAGGCGGTCGGGGATTTCCTCGACCCGCATGACTTAATGCACGAGGTCATCGATCAGGCGCGCGCTCGCTACCGCCGTCTCGCCGAAAAGGTGCAGACCATTTTTGTCAAACACATCGAGACGACGGGCTGGCCGCCGGCAGGCCGGTTTGCCAATGCCGATTGCTTCGATCGTCTTCTTGCCGGCCGCCTCAAGGAGAGCGGACGTCGCGTGGCTTACCTGATGGTCGATGCATTGCGCTACGAACTGGGAGTGTCTCTGGAGAAGCTGCTTGCCGAAGACGGCCCGGTCGAGCTGCAAGCCGCCTACGCCCAATTGCCCACAATCACACCGGTGGGAATGGCAAGCCTGCTGCCAAATGCCCGCACACACCTGACACTAGAGGTTGACGCCGGCTCGCTCCTTCCGAAGTTTTCCGGTGTTCCAGTCGGCAATGTCAGCCAACGCATGGAGATTTTGAGAAAACGTTTCGGTGACCGCTTCGCCGAGATGCCTCTCAACGATTTCGCGCGGGGAAAGCCGAAAATTCCTCCGACCGTCGATCTTCTGGTCCTCCGCTCGACGGAAATTGACAGCCATCTGGAAAGTAATCCCGAGACCACTTTGGGATTGATTATCGGGACGCTTAAGCTGATCCGGGTGGCGCTTCACAAGCTTCGCAAGGAAGGCTTCAAGGAGGCGGTCATCGTGACCGACCATGGCTTCTTCCTCAATGCTCAGGCCGAAGCTGGCGATGTCTGCGTCAAACCACAAGGCAAGTGGCCGGTCAACGCCCATGATCGGATGTTGCTGGGCGACGGCACAGCCGACACCCACAGCCTCGTCGTCAGCGCAGAGAAGATCGGCATCAGAGGTGGCTTCTCCCAGGCCGCTCTACCCCTGAGCATGGCGCCCTATCGCTCTGGACACCTGTATTTTCATGGCGGCGCGTCCCTTGCCGAGGCGGTCGTGCCGATTTTGGTGGCTCGCCTGGATACGAAAGAACAGAAAGCCACGGGCAAGGTGACGGTTGAACTTGCCTACAAGAGCGGAGCGAAACGCATCACCACGCGCGTCCCGGTGCTGGACGTCATTTTGCTTTCCGATGACATGTTCACACGCGACCTAGGCATTGAGATTCTCCTGGAGGCACAAAACTCCAACGGAGACGTCGTCGGTGAGCTTCGCCCCGGAGGCGACGTGAACCCAGCTACGCGAACGCTCTCATTGGCTCCGGGCCAGCGCAGGCAGATCGCCCTGCGCATGGACCCTGACTTCGAAGGCAAATTCACGGTGAGAGCGCTCAACCCCACCACTTTGGCGAGCTACAGCATGCTGCCCCTCGAGACGGACTACACCGTATGAGCGAAATGGATGAACTAGACCGGCAATTAACCACCGCGTTCGACGGAAAGGTCGTTCGCAAGGACCTGCTGCATCGAATCAAAAAAGGGACGAACGTGCCGACTTTCGTCTTGGAGTTCCTGCTTGCGCGCTACTGCGCCAGCAACGACCAGGCAGAAATGGACGCCGGGATGGAAGCGGTCCTAGCTACTTTGCAGGACAACTATGTGCGCCCGGACGAGGCGAACGCCGCGCAGTCGAAAGTTGCCACCAAGGGCAAGCATCGCTTTATCGACAAGGTGCACGTTCGCTATGTGGAGAAGGAAAAACGGCACTGGGCCTCACTGGAGAACTTCAACTCGCAGCGTATCGCCGTTGGCGAAAAGTTCTATCGCGATAATGATCGCCTGCTGGAGGGCGGCATTTGGGCTGAAGTGACACTGGCGCATAACAACATCGAGGAAGACGACTATGCTTTCTATATCGAGGAACTGCGCCCCATCCAGCTCTCCCGGTTCGATTTTCCGCAGTATGCTGAGAGCCGGAGTGCTTTCACGCGCGATGAATGGCTGGACGTCATCATGCGCTCGGTTGGACTGGAGCCGTCGAAAATCACCCAGCGCGTCAAATTGCACTACATCGCCCGGTTGGCCCCGCTGGTCGAGCCGAACTACAACTACATCGAGCTTGGTCCCCGCGGCACGGGCAAATCGTACTTCTTCAGCGAGTTTTCGCCCTATGCAACGCTGATCTCCGGCGGCCAGGCGACGAAGGCCACGCTCTTCTACAACAATGCGCGCCGCAAGGTCGGCCTAGTCGGTTACTGGGATACTGTTGCCTTCGACGAAGTCGGAGGGATCAAGGTTCGCGATCCGGATACGATTCAGATCATGAAGGACTTCATGGCCAATGGCCGCTTCTCGCGTGGCGCTGAGGTCATTGCCGATGCCAGCATGAGCTTCGTCGGCAATATCGACCTGTCGGTGCAGCAGGTTGTGAACTCCACTGAATACGATCTTTTCCAGCCGCTTCCTCCCGAGCTAGATCTGGCGGTGATGGATCGTTTCGCGGCCTACATCCCAGGCTGGGAGATGCCCAAGAACAGCAGTGAGTTTCTGACCAGTCGTTACGGATTCATCACCGACTATCTCGCTGAGGCCTTTCATCACCAGTTCAAGCACACCAACCGATATGAAGAGGTCAGCCGGCGCGTTCGCCTCGGTAAGGCGATCGAGGGGCGAGATGAAAAAGGCATCAAGAAGACAATCTGCGCTTTCCTGAAGGTCTTGCATCCAAAAGGACCGCCGACCGACCACGAGTTCGACGAGTACGTCTCCTACGCGATCGAGTGCCGCCGCCGCGTGAAGGAGCAAATGAACAAGCGCAAGCCGGATGATGAGTTTGCGCGAATCGACTTGTCATACTTCAAGACGGATGGGCAGGAGGTTATCGTCTTTTGTCCGGAGTCGAAGGACGCAGCCGCTACGCAGGATCCTACTCGCCGCAGAATCAGTCGCCAAGCAGGAGGGTCGGCAACGACTGCAGCAACCGGATCGCTCGCTGAACCCGCTCCGAGTATGGCGGCCCAGCCCACCCCTCCTGCGCCGCCCGCCCTTCCGACAACGGGCTCCGAGACGGCTGAGCCGGGTGAGCAGCATTTCACGATTTTGTACGGTGACACCGGGCACAGCTACGAGTCGATCATGGGACCGTATCTCTCCGGCACCAAGGAAATTGTGATCGAGGACCCATACATCCGGGCTCAGCATCAAATTCAGAATTTTGTTCGTTTCTGCGAGACGGTGTTGAAGTCGGGCTCGGTGAGAAAGATAAATCTCATCACTAGCTACGACGACAAAACACAGTTCGCCGATGTCGCACCGAAGTTGGAAGACCTCAAGCAAAGCCTCCTCGAATTGGACGTCGTTCTCGACGTGAAGCTCAACGCGAACATACACGATCGGGAAATTCGCCTCGACAACGGCTGGGTGATCAAGATCGGCAGGGGTTTGGATTTCTTCCAGAGGCCTAACAGCTGGTTCGAAGTGGGCGCAAATGACCTCAGTCTGCGAAAATGCCTGGAGACTAAGGTCGACATCTACCGGACAATTTGAAATCTCCTCGGCCGACGGGCTATCGTTTCACCCGCGACTCGCAAAGCGCCAATTGCCCACCAGGAAGCGACTCTGAATGGTTCAGAATGTGAAAGAACTCACTTGGAAAGCAGACGTCGAGCGCGCCCTGCGGGAGATTGGTCGTCCCGCCACCATATCTGAGATCTTTAGAGTCGTCCGAAAAAACCGACAGCTTGAGGGTCGTCAGATCACTACGCACTCTCGACACGGCGTCCGAAGAATATTGCTGAATGAATTTGAAATTGTTTCTTCAGCTAAATCTGAGACTATATTTTGGCTTAGAAATACAAATCTTTTGTAGATCATTCGGTTTATCGGAGTTGAACTTAAAATGTCAAAGACTTTAGGTGCTACGACACGGGTCAAGACGAGCCGCTAGCTGCCTAGCCAGAGGCCGGGCTTGTCGTGGTAGCAGCGCCGGGGTGGCTCGAGCTCGAGCCTGAAGGAGGCAATCATGGCAAGCGAAACGACAATTGCATCGGCCGCCATCGTGGAACGGGGCAAGATCGCGAGGAACAGGAAGGAAATCGGACCGGCTTTGCTGCCGGTGGAAAACGGCGACGCAGCACCCCTGGATGACTTGGTCCGAACGAGCGGCCTAGAGACTGAGGCCAAAACTTAGGCTAGAGAGTCGCGAAAATCGGTCTGCGCGCGAAATTTGTGATGCGAAATAACAACCTAAAGTCTATGAAATAACGAGGATATAAGGCTTATCACAAGATCTTCGAAAAAGGAGCGTGGTGGCTGGCTGGCCAAGCGTGTAGGGAGCCGGATCAGGCGCTAGTCCCAGCTCACGAGGTCAACGTGTCTAGTCTGTCCATCAGTGTAAAATTCCAGTTCACACCTAGGGTGTCCTAGCGGTCTCCGCGACGGGAATGTTGAGATGGTCGAAGAGATAATTCTGCCGAGGGGCGATAGGCATGTTCCGTATCGTTCGTTTGGGCCGAAGGGCAATCGGTGGGGCAATGCTGATTGCAGCGCTTGTTGCCTTCTTCTCCTCAAACAAATTTGCCGCCCTAGAGCTGGCATTTAATTTTTGGGATCCGTTCGCGATCTCACAATATCGTCTGAGTCGTCTTTCCACTCACGACTATGAGGTATCCATCGAACAAGCGCTGGAAGAGGGGGATGTTTCTGAGGCTAACAGCCTTGTGAAGCTCGCCCAGGACAACGGGATCCAATTGCCACCGGATCTGGTGGACCGGGCACACGAAAGCCCTTTTGAATTCGGATTGCGGAACAGCAAGGATTTCCTGGACGGCGCGATTACCGGACAAGTGACGACTCCAGCCTCTATCGGTGGTGTTCTGGCGGCCGATTACTTCGGTGTCGGCGATATCCGCGATGCAGTTATCCAAGGCAACCATCTTATCCGTAGAGAAGACTACGACAAGCTCACACTTGGGCTTTCCCTGGTCGGTCTAGCGACAAATGTCCCAGGTTCCGGACCGATCGATATCGGGTTCTCGCTTTTCAAAAACGCAAACAAGGCCGGGAAGCTGTCGAAAGCGCTGCGCACGCGCCTCGGAGCCATATCCGCTCGTCTGGTTGACGTTGACGGCTTGAAACGAGGACTTTCGCGGACCTCACTGCCCTCATTCAAGAGTCCTTCGGTAGCGGCCGTTCGCGCAGCATTCAGCGAGATCGATTGGCGCCGCGTCGCGAAGGGCGACTTCTCGGGATTCAGAAAACTGATCTCCGAAATGATCCCTGTCGACATCAAGGCTGCAAAAGAAGCCTTTAGCGGCGCGGTTCGCAAAGAGGTGGTGGAGGAGGTCGGTTTACTTGCGAGTTCTGCAACCGGAATAGCGTCGAGCGGAGGAATAAAGGCGACATTTCGAGCGCTGGAATATGCCGACGACGCCGAGGACCTATCCAGGTTCCGGTCCTTGGCAAGGCGTATGGGTGAGAAAACCTCTGCAGTCCTGAAAATGCTAGGCGAAGGAGCGATCAGGCTTGGGGAACTGGTTTATTTGGTCGTATCGGTTTTGATTGCGGCGATAGGTTGGGTCGCTGGCGCCTTGTGGTTCGTGTTTTCTCTGATCCGGACCTATTCAGCTTAGTAAAAGGCAAGGGGGCTAGCACATGAATTCGAAAGGACGTTCAAGACTGGCGTTGGTGGCGGCAGGGATCGGTGGGACAGCTGTCGCGGGGTTCGGTTTCGCGTTCGGCAGTGACATCTACAAGAAAACAAAGAAGAACGTCGAATTGATCGCGCTCGTTTTGGCAACAGTTTTTTGCCCGTTCATCGGCGGACGGGGTCTCGTCCGAGGACATGATCGAGGGATATTCGAAACCATCTTCCTGACCGTTCTTGCAAGCCTCCTTCTGATCGCGGCAGGCCTGTGCGCCGCCACCCTCCTGATGTTAGGGGTCCTCATGCTTGTCGCCGACGGCAAACTTGACAGCCCCTTCCTGCTTGCGCTGTTGGGCGGGTTTGTGCTGACCACGCTCCTGGCGGGAATGGGGATCGTGGTTGGCCTTGTTCAGCGACCTAAACGGCTTAAGGCAATCGCGGTTGGCAAGTTCAACGAGCGCTTCCTGGACGAAAATGGGTTTCGGGAAACAGACGGAGACGACGTCACTCACTATGATGACAGCGGCCAAGCGTTGCGCTTCCTTGAGGCTCACCAAAATCGTCTCGTCTTCATGGCTGTTGGCCGGCGCGGGAAACGGGCGTTTATCGATCTCGACCAAGACGGCCGGATGGTAAGCTACTCTGGCGTCAAATAACCAGCATTGAACCCCGGAGAGGGGTAACCGAGCTGCGTAAGGACTCGGTTGGGGAGAGGCAAATGAATGTCGTCGAGCTGCGGAATGCCATGAATGAAATCGAGCTTTTGAGAGAGCACCAAATCCGCAAAGTCCTGGTCGGCGCGGAAATTTCGCAGCCCCTGGGGGGATACACTTCGAGTGACAACCTTGGGTGACGAGTCGGCTCCCGAACCAAACATGCGCGATTTGATGGCCGCAGTCGCATATGTGCTCTTGCATTGGGGCTGGCTGGAAGAAGAAGTCCGCGCGCGTATCAAGGCAGTCGAGCCAGAGCGCCAATTGTCTGAGGGATCATTGTGGGTTCACTGGCGCGAAGTCGAGCCAGAGGCTTGCCGGCGGCTCCGGAGCAACATTCAGACGCTTGTCGATGTCCGAAATTGCCTTGCGCATGGGCTGTGCGGGGCAAAAGCAGACCTGCGCTCCGGCAGCGAGCCGCACGTTGTCTGTCGAACAGGGGCAGGCAGGCGCCAATTCAACATTTGCGAGTTGGAGCGAGTGGCTGACGCGCTCCACGTGGCAAGGAACGAGGTGCGCGACAGTCGCGTTTGATTGCACTGGTAGGAAAGCCGCGCCAGCGGAAACTAGATGTCAGAAATCCAGGACTTTGAGGGGTTTACTGACGGAGAGAGCGGGGTTGGAACCCTGACAGTCGGTTCCGTCAGTGTAAAATACCCATTTCACACTTATCCAGCACAGCCCAGTGCATTCGTGAGGTTGTGCTATTCTTCAGCGGGGTTGGTCGTTTGTAAGCTTACTCCCTGGATCCAGCGCGCGCGTTTACTCCGGCGTTCGTGTATCGCCAAAAACAGCGGTCGTCCGCTACTCACCAAGGCGAGCGCCTCACTAGCAAAGAGCGGGGAAACATGAAGCCACGCCATCCAACGTGGCTCGCCACGTACCTTGTCGATGAGTCCCATGCCTGAAGGAGGATTGTAGATAGGGATCTGCCTACCTCGGTAGGAACGAAACTTTAGCGATCCATGTTCGTCGCGTGCCTGTACGTCTTTGACCGTTGCCTTCATGCGCTGGCGGTCCGAATTCGATCCATAGATCGTCAATTCATAAGCTTCGCCCCCCGGCCTTCTGGATAAGTCGCTACGCCGGTGAATGTCAGTTGGGTTGTGGTCCGATACAAAGGGGCGTCATCATCCAAATCCCAAGCATATTGAGGCTGATATATTCCGGATTCGATGCGAGTTTCGACGCTCGCCTCGTGGTGCTCCACTTTGATGGCGAGATGCGTATATTCCTCTCCGGGTCGGGGCTTCCTCTTAGGGGGCACCGGATCGTTCGCCTCATTGGATTATGGTCGCGCGGTCGATGTTAACCCCGATATGGTCCTTCTGAGGGCAAAAGTTCGTATGGCGGATCTCCCGTGTGGCCTCTTTCCGCATGGTGGCCTACACGTTTTTGCCGAGACGCGTCGTCGCTGCCGTAACTACGATAGTGCTCGTCTTGGCCATGGCGAGTTGGCCCTATGGGCTGTTGAGGGTCATCGTTGCCGGGCCACTGCGGTGTGGAACTTCGCCGATCGCTGGTTGCGGATAATCAGCGCCCCGTCCGGATGCTCTTTGCGGCAGCATTCATCCTCAACCTCTTCTTTCGGTATTTCTATCCAGAGATGTTTGGGCGGTTTGGACCCTTCACGCCACAGGGGCTTGGACGGGCAGGAAGGGGGTATGCACCCCCTCTTGCAACGGATGGTTGTTTGGGATCCCGACATGCTTCCTCTGGCGCTCTAGGGTGTCATGCCAGTCAGTTTTCGTCTGCGGGCAATTGCGACCCGAGCCGCTTTTGTCGCCAATGAAGTAGATGAACAGGAGGTGGGCCGGGACGTTCTGTTCATGGAGGAAGTTTAAGACCGCAAGTCGGTTGCAATACTGATAGTAGCCCTTGAGCCAATCACGTTCAGGGCTTACGCCAAGAGCCTGCTTCGTGGCTGCTAGGGTCACCGCAATCTGAGCCCGACTGTGCTCGCTTGAGGCCGAGCACGAAGAAGCCACTTCCCCTTCATGCGCTTTGGCCTCTACCAGTAGCCATTGCCATTGGCCACCTATCCGGACCCTGCCAACACCATCCCAATTTGGGGGATTGCCGGTGCTTGGCCAGATTTTTCGCCACGCGCTTTGCAACGGAACATCATGACTGAGGAAATTGAGGCCTTTCCATTCCCGGAGCTTCCCTGGATTGTGCGGATCGGGCGGTCCGGGGAGCCATTCAACATCGTCTGAGCCGGTGGTCATTTGAATTGCGCTGTTCAGACTGACGCGATCAAATTCCAGATACCGGAGCAAATGAAATTCGCTCCCGTATCCATTGCCCAACTTGCCCATCTTTGCTTCCAACTGTGGCGATATCCTTGTCTAGGCTGGCGGTATCGTGGTGACGAGCCCTGCGGGCTGCTCCATGACTGCTTTGTGCGCTGTGAAGGTTTCGCCCTCCCTAGCTCGCATCGCAGCGCTCAAAATCGACCACGCCGGGCTTCTTATCAAGCTTCATATACTGATGATGCGCCCAGTCCAACTCCAGATGCCCCGATGAACGACCTCGTGATTGACCGGCGAGGGCCTCCAGATGCCCGGGCTCCAGCGCGATTGCGCCGGAGCGGAGGTTCCAGTCGAATCTGGACCGCGGACGGTCTGGTCAGCGGGGTGGCGCGCGACGCGGATTGGTTGGAACATGAGCGCTGATTTCTCCCAACGCCGCCTGAAGATGGTCGTTGGTCAGGTCCGCACCACCGACGTAACCAGCGCACCGCTCATCGACGCCATGCTGGTGACCCCGCGCGAAGCTTTTGTCCGCCCCGGGCAAGCCGATCTTGCCTATATCGATGAAGACATCCGCATCTCGGACGGCGCCAGCGGCGGCGGTGCGCGCTTCACGTCTGGGCATCCGGCATCCCTTCTCGTACTCGTTTGGCGACGGCGTCGTTTTACAATGACGCCGAATTCTTCAACCGCACGACGGGTCCAGCTCACACGCGCGATTAGCGAAATCGACGAAATGCGGGAGACGGGTCACGAGCTGATGTTTGCTAGCAGATAAGCTACATCATCAAGTTCGAAGAACACATCTGGCATGTTGTCGAGAGACTCTCTGCCCGTGCTGCCCCGTGACCGGCCGCCCTGGAAATCCCAAATGTCATGCCAAAGTTCCTCAAGCTCCCACGTCAGCCTGAACCAATCGCCCCGAACCCGGTCCTTGGCAAAGCGGTCGTTGACCATTTTTTTGGCTTCGAAATAGAAGTGGAACACCTCTTGAACGGATAGCTTGTTGACGTTCCCGCTGTTGAGCGCGGCGATCCGGCCATAAACATTTGTGGCGAAGCCGATCTTCACGAGTTTGCCGCACATCGCAAAATAGATGTACCCGCGCCGATTGCCGGCAACCGGCTCCGGCGAGGCTGGCCGCCACTCCCTAGCCTTCGGATCGAAAACTGCTGATTTGGTCGATTTGATAAGGTTTGGCGTTGACCTAATTTCAGTCATCCGCTGTTTAAAATATCGGCTCATATCTAACCCCATTTACGAAGTGCTCTTCGGTTCAATGAACCTGAAAAGCCGAACACAGGCAGAACAACATGCCTAAAACCGCATATTGCGAAGTGCTCTTTTCCCGGATTTCCAAGGGTTTCAGTGGGGAGCCCACCGTTTACACCGAAGATGTCGGCGGTTCGAGCCCGTCATCGCCCACCATTCAAACCCACATTTCAAGTCAGCTGAGACCCGGCCGCTAGCGCAGCGCGATATCACGGCGGCACCATCCGGAAATCCTTGCCCTCCGGCAGCAACTGCCCGCCATCGACCACGATGGTCGTTCCCGTGATGTAGCTCGCATCGTCCGAGGCGAGGAACAGGAAGGCGTTGGCCACGTCGCGTGGGCTGCCGAGCCGGCCGAGCGGGATGGAATCTTCCATGTTCTTGATATAGGCGGCGCCGCGATGCTCCTGGATGGCTTCGGTGAGGATATTGCCGGGTTCGACGCCGTTGACGGTGACGCCGTAGGCGGAGAATTCCAGCGCCGCGGCGCGAATGAAGCCGTTGATGCCTGCTTTCGTCGCGGAATAGTGGCCATGGCCGGGGCTGGTGACATGCGGGCCGGTGATGGAGGAGGTGTAGAGCATGCGGCCAAAGCGCTGCGCCTTCATCGGCACCAGGGCCGCGCGGCTGGCGTTGAAGGTGCCGCGCAAATTGACCGCCATGACGCGGTCCCAGTCGTCGGCGCTGGTGTTCTCGATCAACTGCCAGGGATAGATGCCGGCATTCTGGACGATGACGTCGAGGCGGCCATGGTGTTTCAGCGAAAGCGCCACGGCGGCCTCGGCGTCGCTCATTTGCGAGATGTCGGTGCGGATGAAGGGGACGCCAAGCTCATCCGCACTTGCCCGCCCGGCCTCGGTCTCGGAGTCGGCGAGCACCAGCCTTGCACCTTCCTCGGCGAAGCGCAGCGCGATGCCCTTGCCGATGCCGCGCGCGCCGCCGACGATCAGCGCCACCTTGCCTTCCAGTCGTCCTGTCATGCGAGCCGTCCTGTCACGCCAATCCCCGTCTCACGCCAATCTTTGGCGAATGGTTTGCTTGAATGCATCGAGCAGCACGGCCGCCAGCACCAGCAGGCCATGGATGACCTGGGTGAAGTTGGCGGGCAGGCCCATCAGGTTAATCGCCGTGTTGATGGCCGAAAGCAGGAGCACGCCGGCGTACACGCCGGGCAAGGTGCCGACGCCGCCCTTCAGGCTGACGCCGCCGATAACCACGGCCGCGAAGGCGTTGAACAGAAGGCCGACGCCCAGATTGGCGGTGGCGCCCGAGGTGCGGATCGCCAGCAGCCAGCCGGCCAGCCCTGCGATGGCGCCGGCGAGTACGAAGGCGATGATCAGGTTGCGGTTCACCCGGATGCCGGCACGGAAGGTCGCGGTTTCATTGCCGCCGATCATCACCAGGTGCCTGCCGAACGGGGTCTTGGCCATGATCAGCGAAAACACGACGAAACAGGCCACCGCGATCCAGGCGGTAAGCGGCAGACCGATCAGGCGCTGGATGCCGAACCAGCGGATGGCGGGTGCCAGATCCTGCGCCGAGCGGCCGCCCGAAATGACCAGCACCAGGCCGCGCACCCAGATGTAGGAGGCGAGCGTGATGATAAAGGCGCTCATCTTGACCTTGACCACGAGATAGCCGTTGAAGGCGCCGATGAGGCCGCCGACGGCCAGCGCCAGCAGCAGCGAGACCGGAACCATCAGCCATCCCGGGTGCAACTGCACGCCGAGGCCAATGCCCGAGGAACAAAACAGGATGCCCACCGCCATGGCGCTGAGAGCGGCGACGGATTCGACCGACAGGTCCATGTGCCCGGCAATGATGACCAGCGCCAGGCCGATCGACATCACGCCGAGCACGCTCGACGCCTCGATGATGTTTGCGAAGATGCCGAGCTGGAAATAGTTCGGGATGAACAGCGAGAAGACGACCAGGACAAAAAGCAGCATGAACCAGACGAGGTTGTCGAGGACGAACTCCAGGGCGTGGCGTGTGCGAGGGTTCATGTGTCGATCCGGTTGGCGTGCGGGATCAAGGCCGCGGCAGGTTGCCTGCGTCTCGTTTCATGCGGGCAGGGCAGGGCTCCGGGCCTGGTATGGCCCGGAGCGGTCGGGCCGCCTGTCTATTCGACCGGCTTGACGGTATCCGTCGGCGGCTTCTGGTTGCCCCAGAAAGCCGGGTTGTCGACGTTTTCCTTGGTGATGGCGGCACCCGGGATCTTGATGTTGGGGCCCCAGGCTTCCTTGGTGAGGGTCGATTTCAGGCCAAGCACATCGTATTCGCCGGGCTTGATCTCTTCCTTCTTGACGACCTTGTCCATGAACATGGCGACGGCGGCGGCCTGTGCGTAAAGCGGCTGCTCGACCTCGACGTTGAGCCAGCCCTTGCGGATCAGGTCGAGGCCGACCGGTGCGCCGTTCGAGCTCATCAGCATGACGTCGCCCGGCTTCTTGCCGGCGGCCTCGAGCGAGGCGACGGCGGCGACCGACAGGTGTGCGGCATGGCTGAAGATCAGGTCGATGTCGGGATTGGCCAGCATCTGGTCGGCAACGATGGTGCCGGCGTTGCTGGCCTCCCACTGCATGGCCGGCAGCGAGATGATCTTGACGTCCGGGAACGCCTTCATCTTCTCCTCGAAACCCTTCTGGATGTCGAGCGTGTAGGGATCGCCGGGATCGCCAAGTACCTGCAGGACCTTGCCCTTCACCGAGCCGTTCTTGGCTTTCAAAAGCTTTTCGGCCTGCTCGGCGGCGACGTAGCCGATCTCGACGGTGCCCGCGACCGACGTGAAGTCGGACGGTGTCGACGTGATCTGGCGGTCGAACTCGACCACCGGAATGCCGGCCGCGCGCGCTGCCTCGATCGATGGTTTCAGCGCATTGAAATCGACGGCGGCCAGGATGATCGCCGCCGGCTTCAACGCGATGACGTCGTTCATCTGCGATTGCTGCGCGTCGGTCTTGTTGTCGGCGTTCAGCGTCTTCATCTCGTAGCCGGTCTGTTTCAGGAACAGCTCCAGCGCGCTCACCGAGCCGGTCTGGAACTCGTCGAGCAATGTCGGCACCATGTAGTAGACGATACCCTTGGACTGGGCGAATGCCGGCGTAAGCGTGGCAAAGGCCAGTGCCAGGATACCGAAGACAGCAAGAAGTATTCGCTTCATGTGGTTGGCTCCCTGTTAAGCCGGACCCCTCTTTGTCCCTCAGCCCGCCGGTCCGGCACCGGCAAGCGTCTCTCCGGTGATCATGTTGATCACCGCATCGGGACTTGTCTTGTTGCGGGCGACATCGCCCGCCACGACGCCTTGCCGGATGACCACGATCCGGTCGGCGACCTGAAAAGCCTGCTGCATGATATGGGTGATGATGACGACGCCGATGCCCTGGCTCGCCACCTGGCGGATCATGTCGAGACCGCGCCGCGTCTGCTCGACGCCAAGTGCGGCGAACGGCTCGTCGAGCAGCACCAGCTTGCCGCCCCAATGCACGAAGCGGTTCAGCTCGATGGCCTGCCGCTGGCCGCCCGAGAGATGCTCGACATTGGTGCGCAGTGAAGGAATGCGGGTCCCGGCGCTGGCCAGCGCCTTGCCGACGACGGCTTCCATGGCGCGCTCGTCGAGCACCGGAATGCCGAGAACCTTTCTGGTGATCTCGCGGCCCATGAAGAAATTGGCCACCACATCGACATTGGTGCACAGCGACAGGTCCTGGTAGACGGTCTCGATGCCCGCCGCCTTGGCTTCCGCCGGCGACCGGGCCAGGAATTCCTTGCCCTCGAACAGCATGCGGCCGGAGGTCGGTTCGAGACCGCCAGCTATGATCTTGACCAGCGTCGACTTGCCGGCGCCGTTGTCGCCGAGCAGCGCCACCACTTCGCCCTTGCCGATGGAAAAGCTGATCCCCTTCAGCGCTTCGATCGCGCCGTAGTTCTTGGTCACGTTGTCGAGCACCAGCAGGGGTTCGCTCATGCGGCAATCTCCCTGGCCGAAAGTATGTCGCGGCCGCGCTCGCGTTCGGCGGCGAACATCTGGCCGAAGCGTGGCGACAACACCCCTGAAACGGCGAGCGCCGCCGCGCCGCGCAGCACGGCATGCTGGCCGCCGCTGGCGACGATGACGCGCGGCGTCTTGCGGTCCGCGCGGGCCGAAACCGAATTGTGCAGCGGTTCGGCCGCGTCCGCCAGGCGCTCGAGCAGTTCCGATGCCGCCAGGCCGCCGAGCACGACCGTCTCTGGATCGAAGAGGTTTTCGATGATGGCGATGGTGTTGCGGAAGATCGGGCCGACTTGCGCCACCCAATCGGCGTCGCTGCCGGCCCGGCGGCCTCGCGCCTCGAGCGAGAGGTAGCGCTCGAGGCAGCCTCGGTTGCCGCAGGGGCAAAGCTCGCCATCGGGGACCACGGGAATGTGGCCGATCTCGCCCGCATTGCCCCAGGCGCCGCGCAGAACGCTGCCGTCATGCATCATCGCGCCGCCAAGCCCGACGCCGAAATAGAGATAGTAATAGTCGGAATGGCGGGCTCCGATGCCATAGAGCCGCTCGCCCATCGCGGCCGCGGCCATGTCGCTCTCGAAGAACGCCGGCAATCCTGTCGCGGTCGTCAGCCGCTCACGCAGCGCCACATGCTTCCAGCCGGTCATCGTGGTCGGGCCGACAAAGCTCATGGAGTCCACATCGAACGGGCCGGGAAGCGCCATGCCGACGCCGATGACGCGGCCGCCGGGCCGCTTGCCCGTGAGGTCGCGGACCATGGCGCCGATCTGGTCGAACGCGTGATCGGGCGTCGCGTTGGACGCTTCGCGGCGTGAACTCTCGATAACGTCGCCGCTGAGATTGATCAGCGCGGCGTCTATTCCAAGCGGCGTCAGGTGGATGCCGACGGCATAGCCGCCTTCCGGGTTGATACGCAGCGTCGCCGGTGGCAGGCCACGTCCCTTCGGCTCTTCGCGCACGGACAGGATGTAGCCCTGTTCCTCCAGTTCGCGAACGATGGTCGACACGGTCTGCACGGTGAGCCCGACGTGCCTGGCGATGTCGCCGCGTGCAATCGGGCCATGACGGCGGATGGACTCAAGCACGATGCGCCGGTTGTATGGCCGCCCGAACTCCTGATTGGTCCCCCGCAATGCCATGCCTTGCGCCCCCACCTGACGTGAGGTTCGCATCAAATATTTATTCAGTCAAATGGAATTCAAAAATAATCCGGAACGCGGGAGGAGCCGCGATCCTATGGCGGTTTACGGGGTGCGGGATACCGCATGACGAGGAGAGGTGTGCTCGACCGGGACCGACGGCTCCGGATTCAGCAAGCGAGCGGTTGATCTTCCTAGAGGTACTGGGCGACTTTCTTGCCGACGGTCAAGAAGCGCAGCGGATCGATCGCCTCGCCATTGTGGCGCACTTCATAGTGCAGATGCGGGCCGGTCGAGCGCCCGCTGCTGCCGGTCTTGCCGATGACGGTGCCGGCGTCCACTTTCTCGCCTACCGTCACGTCGATCTCGCTGAGATGTCCGTAGCGCGTGGCAAAGCCATTGCCATGGTCGATCTCGACCATGCGGCCATAGCCGCCATTCCAGCCGGCCTTGGTGACGATGCCGGGCGCGGTGACCTTGGCCGCCATGCCGATCGGTGCCCTGAAATCCATGCCCGAATGCAACGCGGCCGTGCCGAGAATGGGATCGGTGCGCACGCCGAACGGACTGGTGACGGAGTGGCCAGGGGCAGGGTTTGCAAGCGGCAACCGGCGCGCTTCCTTCTTGAGGTGATCGAGCGTATCCAGCGCCTCGTCCAGTTCCTTGACCTTGCTGTCGAAGATCATCGACGAGTCGAGCGGAATCAGCGGTCCGCCGACATCGCTTTCGTTCTTGCCGAAATCACTGTCGACCGGCAGTCCGGCCGTCTGCAGCGCCTGCTGGATGGCATCGGCGCTTTTGTAGGCATTGTCCGCGAGCGTGTTGATGCGGCTGAGCTGTTCATTCTCGATGGATTTCAGCGACTGGTTGATCGAGACGAACAGCCTGTCGGCGCGATCGGCGGCTGAGTCGCTGGGCAGCGGATCGGTGCGGGTCGACCACAAGGAGAAGGGCCTTGTGTCGGCGGTGCCGAGGTCCGCGCCCAGGCTGGCAACCGCGTAGTTCCGCGCTGGCTGGCTGATGCCGCCGGTCACCTCGGCGCGCTTGTCCGGCTTGGCGGGCGCGGCCGGATCTTCGGCGGGCACCGTTCCAACGTCACTTTCGGCGCGTTCGAGCAGTGGGCCGAGACGGCCATGCCGCTGGCTGAGCTGCGTCTGGCGCTCGAGCAATTCGCTGACTTTGGTCTCCATCAGTTGCTGGTCGAGCAACTGCCTGCTGGTGATGCGGTCGACCTGGGCGCGAAGCGCCGAAATGCGGTCCTCGTAGGCCTGCTGCATGCGCGCCTGGCGCGCCGTGGTGGCGCCGATCAGGTCGTCGCGCAGCACGAGATAGGATGTGGCCAGGAGGTAGCCGATGGCAATGGCGGCGAGTGCTGAACCGATGAATGCCGCCAGCCAGGGACGGATCGTGAAGTGCCTGATCTCGTTGCCCCGGGCGATGATGATCGTGTGCGGTTCCTTGCGCCTGCCGAAGACTGCGGACTGACCGGTTGCGTTCACGGGACCAAGCTTTCGTTACGACACCACGACCGCCTGATTACACATTATTAGGGTTAACAAAGGCTTGCCGTATCGGCAGCGCGACGCCGAATGCACGCAATGCAGGCGAGAGGTTGCATGGAAATCGCCAGCTACGGCCGCTACGTCGCGAAATCGTTGGCGAGGAGCACCAATGTTCCGCCAGCAGCGGTCAGTCACGCGCTGAGCAAGCTCCAGGTTTCTTAACTGTATTCGATTGCATTTAATTGACTCTTTTCGAGTAAAGACCTGCTGGTATTTCGGATTCACCGTGGCGGTAGGAATGCTGGACGACCTGGTTGGCAAGATCCTCGACAAGATTTCGGGCACCAGTCTGCTGGCGACCGGGCTTTTGCTGCTGACGGCCCTTGTCAGCGCGCTCGTGGCTTATTGGCGCACGGTCGAGGAGAAGAGCTGGAAGGAATTTTTCGAGTTCGTCGTCCCCCATGAGGTCATCACCCATCCCTCCGCGAAGGCCGACCTGCTGTTCTGGATCACCAGGAAGGCCCTGATGCCTTTCCTGATGCTGCCCGCCGGAATTGTCTTCGTCACGGCGGTGGGCTACGGGACCAACTGGCTGTTTTCGACACTGTTCCAGTTTCAGCCGCCTCTGATCGAGGGGCCGGCAGGACCGGTGACGGTGCTGATCTTCACCATCAGCATGCTGCTCGCCTACGACTTTTCCTATTATCTCTATCACGTCGCCCAGCATCGCTACCCCCTGCTTTGGGAATTGCACAAGGTGCATCACTCGGCCGAGGTGCTGGTCGGGATCACCAAGGACCGGGTCCATCCGCTCGACGAGTTGATGAACCGAGCCTGGGACGGGCTCATCGTGGGGCTGTGCTTCGGCATTTGGTCGCTGATTTCGCTGAACCTTGTCGAACTGACCGTCTTTGGCGTCAACGTCTATGTCATGCGGAACATCCTGATGATGGATTTCGTCAGGCACACGCATTTCAAGATCTCGTTTGGCCCGCTCAACAACTTGATCCTGTGTCCTCATTGGCACCAGCTGCATCACAGCGTCGATCCGCGCCACTACGACAAGAATTTCGGACTGCTCTTCTCGTTCTGGGACCGGCTCTTCGGAACATTGTGCGTGCCGAGGCCCGACGAGGACTTCAAGTTCGGACTGGTCGACCGCGATGTGCGCGACTACCAGTCGCTCGCCGGCCTTTATGTCATGCCGCTGAAGCGGATGTGGGGCCATGTTGCCAGGCGCATCCGGCCTGGAAAGCGACAGCCACGGACCGAGCGACCATCGGAAGGGACACGGCCATGAACGCTCCCGTCACGCTCTCCATCCCGCGGACACGCACCTTCGAAATCGTGACATCGGCGGTGCGCCTGGCCGAGATCGCACCGGCCTGGAGCGCGCTCTGGCAGCGGGCTGGCGGGCTTGTCTTCCAGCATCCCGACTGGATCGCGGCCTGGTGGCGCACCACCCCGCATCAGGAGCGGCGCGCCCTCAGGATTGGGCTTGCCTGGAACGGCGACCGGCTCGAGGGCGTGATAGCGCTCGCGACCTTCAGGCGCTCCGGCATCCGCATGCTCGAATGGGCGGCGAAGGATCACAGTGACTATGGCGACGCGCTGGTTGCACCCGACAGCGACCCGCAGGCGATCTCCCGCCTTTGGCAGCATGTCTTCGATCAGGGCGGCTTCGACCTGATCTACCTCAACCGTCTGCTGCCGGATGCCGGGGTTCATGCCCTGCTGCACCCGGCCCATGGCAAAGCGCTTCGGCCCAACCACCGCGGTGAAATCAGCTATCGTGTCACTGGTCCCTGGCAGAGTGGGGCGGAATGGTTCGAGACGTTGTCGAAAAAGGGCCGGCAGAACTATCGTCGCGGCCGCAAATTCATGGAAGAGAGCGGCGCATTGCGTTTCCGCCTCCTGGATGCGGATGACCCGCGCGAGCCGGTGCTCGAGCGGGTCGCGACGCTGAAGCGGCTCTGGCTCGTTCGGCATGGCCGCGCTTCGGATCTGTTCGATGAGGGCTCGCCGGTTCTCGCCGCGCTTATTTCCGTGCTGGCCGACCTCGGGCTGTTGCGCATTTTCGTGCTGGAGCTTGACGACACGATCATCGCGGTCTCGATCAACTTCGAGCAGCACGGCACGATGATGGCTTTCGTCACCACCTACGATCCCGAACACGAGCGCGCCTCGCCGGGTATGGTGCTGATGATGGACTATATCCAGTGGTCGCTCGACCGTGGCCTTGCCACGATTGATTTTCTCTGCGGCGGCGAGGATTTCAAGCGCCGCTTCGCCACGCAATCAGTCGCGCTGTCGTCGATGATGGGTGCGCGCGGCTTGCGCGGTCATCTCGCCGCACTGGCCGATCATGTGGACCATGTTTCGAAGTCCTGGAAGACCCGGCGGCAGCCGAAAGCCGACGCGGTGCCTGACGAATAGCGCCACGATCGTCGTTTGCGTCGTGTGCTTTGGCGACGCTCAAAGCGCGCGAACGGCTTCCAGAACGGCCTCGGCATGGCCCTTGACCCGGACCTTGCGCCAGATCTTGGCGATCCGTCCGTCACGGCCGATCAAGAATGTCGCGCGCTCGACGCCCATGTATTTGCGGCCATACATCGATTTCTCGACCCACAGGCGGTAGGCCTCGATCACCTTGCGCTCCTCGTCGGCGGCAAGATCGATGGTTAGATCGTATTTCGATTTGAACTTGTCGTGTTTCTTGGCGCTGTCGGGCGACAGGCCGATGACGACAGCGCCGGCCTTCTCAAATTCCGGCTTCAGCCGCGAGAAGCTGATCGCCTCTTGCGTGCAGCTTGTCGTGTCATCCTGAGGATAGAAATAGAGCACGACTGGCTTGCCGGCGGATGCGGCCAGGCTGAGCGATCCGCCGCCGTCCCGCGGCAGATCGAATTGCGGCGCGGGATCGCCTACTTCGAGGTCAGCCATATCGATGCCCTTGTTTGAGGTTACGCGCGAAGCCACACCGATATAGTGTCGACCGGGGATTCGTCCACGAGCGAGTTTGTACAACGGAAGATTGCGTGGATCAGGAGCAACCGCAGCACGAGAAGATCCGGTTCAGGCGGGACGAAATCACCGACCTGGGGGCCCTGCCGTCCGCGTGCCGCGTCCCGCCTCTTGGCCAGGCGGCGATCGGCCGCGGCTTTCGCATCCTTTCGCGAGTGTTTGCCGGCGTGGTCGCGTTCATGCTGCTGGCCGCGACGGCGGTCTATCTCATCGGCCTTTCCGGCATTGGTTCTGACCGGCTGCGCGTCGAGGCGGAGAGCGCCATCGAGAGGCTGGCGGGCGTCGACGTCAATGTCGCTGTCGGGCCCGCCCGCATCACGCTCGACAGTTCGAGCTTCGTGGCGCTGCAGGTGAGCGATGTCAGCCTGAAGACATCGGACGGCAAACCCATGGCCGATGCCGGGCGTGTGCGCTTCGGCATCCGCCTGGTGCCGCTTTTGTGGGGCGAGGTGCGGCTGACCAGCGCCAGGATCTCCGATGCTCGCATCGTCATGGCGGCGATGCCGTCCGGCGGCGACTGGACGGCGGCACTGCGCAACGAGAACGGCCTCGTCGATCCGGAGAAGCTGTCGGACGCGGTGTTCGGCTACATCCATCGTGCGCTCGACGCCGTGCGGGAAGATTCGATGCGCCGGATCGATCTCAGCAATGTCGAGTTCGTGTTGCCCGACGCTGGATCGATCAAGCTGGTCAAGATCGCCGACGCCACCGTGGTTCAGTCGGGGCCGGGCGGCATGGAGTTCACCTCCGACGCGGACGTCGACGGCAGGACAGTCACCGTTGTAGCTTCCGCCACCCGTAACATCGCGGCGCATCGGGTGACGGCGTTGGATGCCAGCATCAATCTGGCGGATGCCGGCGCCACCGCTGCCGGTTCCGGCAAGCTTGGTGCCGTCGCGCTGAAGTTGACAGGATCGGAGGGGTCAGGTGCCACCGCATCACGCTTGACCGCCGCCCTTTCGTCCACCGGGTCCGTGCTGGATCTTGGCACACGCGGGCTGCTGCCGGCGGATGCCGATGTCAATGCGACGCTTGTCTATGGCTCCAACAAGATCCAGGTGGACAGGCTGCTCTTGAAAACCGGCAGGTCTTCATTCGATTTCGGCGGCTCGATCGGGCCAAAACCAGCAACCGGGGTGGCTGGTGAGGAACCCTCCTACCGTTACGATCTGACCAGCGACGGTTCGACCCTGGCGCCATCGGAATCGCCTGAGCCCGCGCTGATGTTCCTGGCGCGCATCGCCGGCGTCTACCAGCCGCAAAGCCATAAACTGGTGGCCGAGCAGATCGCGGTTCGGTCCGCCGGGAGCAGCGAGGTGCTTGGGACCGCGGCTGTGGAATTCGTCGAGGGCAAGGCTCCCGGGGTCAATCTGGCGCTCAACATCCATGACATGCCGGTCTCGCACGTCAAACAGCTGTGGCCGTGGTTTTCGGCGCGCAATGCGCGGCTCTGGGTGCTGAACAATCTGTTCGGCGGCCGCGTGGTCGACGCCAGCCTCCAGTTCCAGGTGGTGCCGGATCGCCTCGGCAATGGCGTGCCGCTTTCCGCCGACGAGGTCTTCGGCCGTTTCCAGATCGAAGGCGCGCGTTTCGACACTGCCGGCCGCATCCCACCGATCCGCGACGCGGTGGGCGTGGTCGGATTCCACGGCAACGACGTCGACGTTTCCTTGTCGTCGGGCACCGTCTTCATGCCGAGTGGCCGCACGGTGGCGGCCAGCAACGGCACGCTGACGGTCAAGGCCGCCAACCGTCCGCCGGTCATCGGCGCACTCGACATCGATGTCGAGGGGGAGGCGCCGGCCGTCGCCGAGCTTGCCTCCTACGAACCGATCAACGCCATGCGCCATGTCGGCATCCTGCCTGAGGATCTTTCCGGCAGCGTCACCGGCCACGTCAAGGCGGACATTCCGCTGCAGTCGGGCGTCGATACGGCGAAGCTCGATTGGCTGGTGTCGCTCGACTACACCGGCCTGTCCCTGGCCAAGCCGTTCGAGGGGCAGGCCGTGACGGACGCGGACGGCTCGATCACGGTCGACCCGCAAAAGGCTGTCATTTCGGCCAAGGCATCGCTGAACGGCATTCCGGCCGAACTCGATCTCGTCGAGCCGTTGACGGATGACGGGCCGGCGCGCAGTCGCAAAGTCGCCCTTGTGCTCGACGACAAGATCCGCGCCGCCGCCATGCCCGGCCTGACGCCGCTGCTTGGTGGAACGGTGAAGGTCGCGATCGACAAGAGCGGCAGCGGCAACCAGAACGTTTCGGTCGACCTGACCAATGCCAGGCTGGACATTCCCTGGGCCGGCTGGAGCAAGGGGGCGGGGGTTCCCGCCAGCGCCACCTTCGTCATGACCAAGGCCGGCGACACCACGACGTTGTCCGACTTCGACCTCGGTGGCAAGACATTCTCCATCGATGGCGGCATCGTGCTGGTCAACGGCGCGCTGTCGTCGGCCAAGTTCAGCAGGGTCACCCTGAACCGGGGCGATGATGTTTCCGTGTCGGTGAAGCGATCGGGCAAGGGCTATGCGGTCGGCATCAATGGCAATGCGCTTGATGCTCGTTCGTTGATCAAGCAGTTCACGTCCGATGTGGACACCGCGACCAAAACGACAGGAACAGACAATATTTCAGTCAGTGCGGACGTCAATCAGCTCACCGGTTTCCACGACGAGCAACTCTCCAACCTGAAGCTCGACTACAGTGCGGCCGGTTCGCGGGTGAACGGACTGAAGGTCAGCGCGACGGCGAGTTCGGGTGCCGCCATCGCCATCAGCAACACCACCGGCGACGGCAGGCGTTCGCTCAATGTGCAGTCGGCGGACGCCGGCGCCATCCTGCGGTTCCTCAACATCTATGAGCACATGGAAGGCGGATCGATCACGCTGGCGCTGACCGGGGCCAACGACGGGCCGATGAAGGGCAAGGTCGACACCAGCAACTTCTTCATCGTCAACGAACCCAAGCTCGCCTCCATCGTCTCGACCACGCCGGCCGGCGACAGCCGCAGCCTCAACCAGGCGGTGAAGGGCAAGCTCGACACGTCGCGGGTGAAGTTCGAGCGCGGCTATGCCGAAATCGACAAGGGCAGCGGCTATCTCCGGCTGACCAATGGCGTGCTGCGCGGCCCGCGCATCGGCACGACCTTCCAGGGCATCCTCTACGACCAGAACAACAATATGGATATGACCGGCACCTTCATGCCGGCCTATGGCCTCAACCGCATCTTTGGCGAACTGCCCATCGTCGGCGCGCTTCTGGGCAACGGCCGCGACCGCGGCCTGATCGGCGTCACCTACCGCCTCAGGGGCAATGCCAACAAGCCGGTGCTCGACGTCAATCCGCTGTCGGTGATCGCGCCGGGGATATTCAGGTCGATCTTCGAGTACCGCTAGAGCGAAACGGTTTTCCGCCCGGAATTGCCTCAAGACACATAGTTGGAGCCGTTTCCGGGAAACGGCTCCAAGGGCCTTAGGCCGGCCTGACCAGGATGTGTTTTTTCCTGCCCAATGAAAGCTTTATGACGTTTTCCGGACTCAAATCCTGAAGCGTCACCAGTCGGCGGTCGTCGCTGACCGGCTGGTCGTTCAGGCGCACGGCGCCGCCCTGGATGTGCCGCCGTGCCTCGCCATTGGATGATGCCAGCCCGGCGCTGACCAATAGCGACAGGATGCCGACACCGGCTTCGAGCGCGGCCTTGTCCGCCTCGACGGTCGGCAAAGTGTCGGCGAGAGCGCCTTCCTCGAAAGTCTTTCGCGCCGTCTCGCTGGCCTGTTCGGCGGCAGCGCGGCCATGCAGATGGGCGGTAATCTCGGTCGCGAGAATCTTCTTTGCCTCGTTGATCTCGGAGCCGCCCAGCCGCTCGAGCCGTGCGACCTCGTCCAGCGGCAATGTGGTGTAGAGTTTCAGGAACCGGGCAACGTCGGCATCCTCGGTGTTGCGCCAGTACTGCCAGAACTCGTAAGGGCTCAGCATCTGCGGATCGAGCCAGACCGCCCCCGACGCCGACTTGCCCATCTTGGCGCCGGACGAGGTGGTGAGCAGCGGCGTGGTCAGCGCATAGAGTTGGGCATCTTCCATACGGCGGCCGAGATCGATGCCGTTGATGATGTTGCCCCATTGGTCGGAGCCGCCCATCTGCAGGCGGCAGCCGAGGCGCTTGTAGAGTTCGACGAAATCATAGGCCTGCAGGATCATGTAGTTGAATTCGAGGAACGAAAGCGATTGCTCGCGATCGAGCCGCAACTTGACGGAATCGAACGCAAGCATGCGGTTGACGGAAAAGTGCCGGCCGACATCGCGCAGGAAATTGACGTAGTTGATCTCCATCAGCCAGTCGGCATTGTTGACCATGACCGCGTCGTTCGGGCCACTACCGAATTTGAGGTAGGGCATGAAGTTGCGGCGGATGCCGGCAAGATTGTCGTCGATGTCTTGCGGCGTCAGCAGCTTGCGCGCCTCGTCCTTGAAGGAGGGGTCGCCGATCATCGAGGTACCGCCGCCCATCAGCGCGATCGGCCGATGGCCGGTCTGCTGCAGCCAGTGCAGCATCATGATCTGGATCAGCGAGCCGGCATGCAGGCTCCTGGCTGTGGCGTCGAAGCCGATATAGGCCGTCACCGTCTCCTTGGCGAAGAGTTGATCGAGACCGGCATCATCCGAGGTCTGGTGGATGAAACCGCGCTCGCTCATCGTGCGCAGGAAATCGGATTTGAAGGCAGGCATGGTTTTTTCCCGAAAGCGTGTGCCCGTCCAGCGCGGGCATATGTGAACGCGCGCGTTTAGCACCCAAGCGCGATCAGCAAAAGTGGAATCCGGTTTTGCGGCCGGCGCGGATGGCATTTGCGAATCCTTGCCTCATCCATGCCGCTGGCGTAATGAGGCGCCGCGCAAGGGCAGCGCCCGCACGCCGCGACGGGGTCGTCCCGCAGATCAGATCCGGAAAGCTCCCGCGATGAACAGAAACTACCTCTTCCTCTTTCTGTTCAGCTTGGTGATGAGTTTCAGCGGCTTGGCGAGCCTTCCGCCGATCGACCGCGACGAGTCCCGCTTTGTCCAGGCGACCAAGCAGATGGTCGAAACCGGCGACTATATCGACATCCGCTTCCAGGATGTCTCGCGCTACAAGAAGCCGATCGGCATCTACTGGCTGCAATCGGCTGCCGTCGCATTGAGCGGCGAGGGCGCGGCCGCACCGATCTGGGTGTACCGCCTTGTCTCGATGCTCGGAATCGCGCTCGCTGTCCTGGGCATCGGCTGGACGGGCACAAAATTGTTCGGCGCCAATGCCGGCCTTGCCGCCGGCCTGATGATGGCGGCGATCTTCGCAACCGCGTTCGAGGGACGCGACGCCAAAACCGACGCCATGCTTCTGGCCTGTTGCGTGGCCGCGCAGGGCGCGCTGGCGCAAGTCTACCTGGCGTCGCGCCGCAACGAGCCGGTGGCCGGCCATCTGCCGTGGATATTCTGGTTCGCGCAAGGCGTCGGGATCCTCATCAAGGGGCCCGTGGCCCCGCTTCTGTCACTGCTGACGGCGGCCGCGCTGTTTGCTTTCGAACGCGACTGGCGCTGGCTTTTGAAGCTGAAGCTCGTGCGCGGCGTCGCGCTCGTTTTGCTCATCGTGCTGCCCTGGGTCGCTTTTATCGGCTGGAAGAGCGGCGGCGCCTTTTTTCAGGAAGCCGTCGGCAAGGATATGCTGAACAAGGTCGCGTCGGGAGAGGAATCGCACGGCCTGCCGCCTGGCTTCTACATGCTAACCTATTCGCTGTTCATGTGGCCGTTCGGCCTGATCGCGGTCGGCGCCGGCCTGCAGGCCCTCAATCGTGTGCGCGACGATTTCAGGCTGCGCTTTTGCCTGGCATGGTACATTCCGTTCTGGCTGGTGTTCGAACTCATCCCGACCAAACTGCCGCATTACGTCCTGCCGGCCTATCCCGGCATGGCGCTGCTGATCGGCTGGCTGCTGACGTTGTCGCCGCAGGACGCCAATGCGCCGCTCAAGCGCTGGCAGCAGTGGTTGTGGTGGTCGACCGCGTTCGGTCTGGTGGTGGTCAGCCTCGGGCTGGCCGCGGTTTGTATCGGGGCACCGATCTACCTTACGCACAGTTTCTCCTGGTGGAGCATTCCTGCGGCAGCGTCAGCGCTGGGCGCCGGTTATCTCGCATTCTCCAGGCAGTTGCAGGTGCCGCTGCCTCGCATTGGAGCCACCGCCGCCTGCGCGGGCATCACCTATGCCTTGCTGTTCGGGGTCATCGCGCCGTCGCTGAAGCCGATGTGGCTGAGCCCGGCGATCAGGCAAGCCGTGCTTGCCAACCAGGCATGCGACACAACGGTGCTGGCCTCGGCGCGGTATCAGGAGCCGAGCCTGGTGTTTCTGGTCGGCACGAAAACGGTGCTGACCGATGTCGGAGGCGTGGCGGAGCACCTGCTCGCCGATCCTGCCTGTGCCTTGGGGCTGGCCCCGATCGGGGATGAGCAGAAGCTGAATGGCATGCTGTCGGTGCGAGGCAAATCGGTGAACCGCGTCGCTGAAATCGATGGCCTCAACTATTCGTCGGGAGACAAACTGTCGCTCGGCCTTTATCGTGTGGCCCAATGACGGCTGGGTCGATGACAGAGTCCAGTTTCCAATGCTCGTGAAATCACGCCCACCAGTTACCAGCTCCCTCCTCGGGATAGGACGCCGGTCCCTCGACAATTTTCGCGACACCCTGCGGATCGCAAGGCGGCGCCTCGCCGTTCGGCCCGCTCGCTATCCCAACATCTCATGGTGGGCGTGGGGACTGGTCTGGGTCTTTCTGACGGCAGCCGCCTTTGTTCGTCTCGATACGCCGGCGGGGGTAGCCCATGGCCAATGGTCGGCGGGTGCCGCCAGGCTTGCCGAATTCTTCACACAGTTCGGACTGGGCGGCTGGTATCTCATCCCGTCCGCGCTTCTGCTTGTCGCGGCCAATCTGACGGATTGGCGAAGCCTTTCGCGGCGCGCGCTGATGCTGGTCTACAGTTGGACTTGTCTGGCTTTTCTGGTGCTGAGCGCCGTTGGCCTGTCGGGCCTGACCGTCAATGTCTTGAAATATGCCATTGGCAGGGCGCGCCCGCTCTACTTCCAGGATTTTGGCGTCCTTGCACTCCACCCCTTTGCCTTCGATGCGCGCTTTGCCGGCTTTCCGTCCGGCCACGCCACGACGATGGGCGCCGTGTTCGGTATCCTGCTGCTTTTGTTTCCGCGGCGTTGGTATATCGCCCTTGTGGTCACCGGCTGCATCGCCTCGACCAGGATATTCGTCGGCGCGCACTATCCGAGCGACACCGTCGCCGGCTTCGGCCTCGGCTGTGCCTTCGCGGTGGCCTGCGGACTGGTCTTTGCCAGGCTCGGTTTCATCTTCCGGCCGGCAGCTTCAGGATTGCCGGTCCGCAAATCATCGTTCCGGCTTATTGCCCCAGAAAAATAAGTCGCTGCCGAACCGTATCGTGGCAAGCCAAATGGCGAGGAGCGGACATTGTCCGCCCGCTCATAGCCCCACGAACACGCCTGGCCAGATGTCTTAACGCAGCCGCTTCGGCCTCGGATCGGACAATTCTCCCGCCAGCCGTCGATCGAGATAATCGGAGCATTCCTCGATCAAGAGATCGGCGTCGTTGGCGAAAAAGTGGTTGGCGCCGGGCAGGGTCTTCTGCGTGATGGTGATGCCCTTCTGCGTATGCAGCTTGTCGACCAGGCCTTGCACATCCTTCGGCGGCGCCACCTTGTCGGCGTCGCCATGAATGATCAGGCCTGAAGACGGGCAGGGCGCCAGGAAGGAAAAATCATAGGTGTTGGGCTGCGGTGCGATCGAGATGAAGCCCTCGATCTCGGGCCGGCGCATCAGCAGCTGCATGCCGATCCACGAACCGAAGGAATAGCCGGCGACCCAGCAGCTCTTGGAATCCGGATGCAGCGACTGCACCCAGTCGAGTGCCGCCGCCGCGTCCGACAACTCGCCGGTGCCATGGTCGAACTCGCCCTGGCTGCGGCCGATGCCGCGAAAATTGAAGCGCAGCGTGGTGAAATCACGCTTCTGGAACATGTAGAAGAGGTCGTAGACGATCTTGTTGTTCATCGTGCCGCCGAACTGCGGGTGCGGATGCAACACGATGGCAATTGGCGCGCTCTTTTCCCGCGAGGGCTGGTAGCGTCCCTCCAGGCGGCCGGCCGGACCGGTGAAAATGACCTCAGGCATGAAATACTCCACGTGACATACAAGTGCGCGGTGCCCGGAAAACTGTTCCTCTGGCCCCGCTTCCACAGACCTTGACGCAGGGCGAGCGTCTTCATAGAAGCTAGTTTAGAATTGTTCAAAACTGGGTGGCCGAAACGCAATCGCCCGGTCGCCCTCGCCGCAAGCCGCGTAAATAGGACGGCTTGCCTTGGAATTTCAAGGAAATAACGCCATACGTCGGCGGAATGGCTTCTGACGGGAAGAACTGGACAAAAATGGCCGCGAGACGCGCCTATCTCGACTATAATGCCAGTGCGCCGCTGCTTTCAGCGGCGCGCGAGGCCATGGTCGCGGCGTTTGATGCGGCCAACCCTTCTTCGGTCCATGCCGAGGGGCGCGCCGCGCGCAGGCTCGTCGACAATGCCAGGCGCGACGTGGCGGCACTGGTCAACGGCAAGGCCGAACATGTCGTCTTCACTTCGGGTGCGACCGAGGCCGCCTCGGCGCTTCTGACGCCGGACTGGCGGATGGGGCGCGGCGCCATTCGCATGAGCCGGCTCTACGTGTGCGAGGCCGACCATCCGTGCCTGCTGAATGGCGGACGTTTCCCGGCAAGCCAGGTAACGCGGATCGGTGTCGACGCCGATGGCATCGTCAACCTCGACGCCTTGACCGCGGCGCTCGCCGGCCACGACAAGGCCGACGGTCTGCCGCTGGTGGCGATCCATGCCGCCAACAACGAAACCGGCGTCATCCAGCCGATCGATCGCATCGCCGAAATCCTCAAGGCGGCGGGCGGCATTCTTGTCGTCGATGCCGTGCAGGCCGCTGGCCGCGTCTCGATCGACATGGCGGCTGGATACGCCGACTATGCAATTCTATCCTCACACAAGATCGGCGGCCCCAAGGGCGCCGGTGCCATCGTCGCCGCGGCCGACCTGATGATGCCGACGCCGCTGATCAATGGCGGCGGCCAGGAAAAAGGCCACCGTGGCGGCACCGAGAACCTGCCTGGCATTGCCGGGTTTGGCGCCGCTGCACGAGAAGCCCTGGCCGGACTGAAGGCCGTCGGTGCCGTGCGGCAGCGTCGCGATGAGGCCGAAGCCATCCTGAAGACGCTGGTGCCGGACGTGGAAATCTTCGGAACGGGCGCGCCAAGGCTTGCCAACACGACATTCTTCGCTATTCCCGGCGTGAAAGCCGAAACCGCGCAGATCGCCTTCGATCTGGCCGGCGTGGCGGTTTCCGCCGGCTCCGCCTGCTCGTCGGGCAAGGTCGGGCCGAGCCATGTGCTGAAAGCCATGGGATACGGCGACAGCCTTGGCGCCCTGCGCGTCTCGGTCGGTGCCGCGACCGCCGCCGAGGACATCGAACTGTTCCGCACCGCGCTGGCAAGCATTGCCGCGCGTCGGGCGGGTAGAGAGAAGGCCGCCTAGCGGTTGGAGCATCGGACGGAGAATCCGATGCTTGAGAAAAACGGATTTGGGCCTTTCGGCCTGGTAGAGCCGTGCGTTTCATGCTGGCCGGGTGAATTTCCGGTCGAGGCGCACTATATTGAACTTACGCTGCCGCGGATGCTGCTCGGTGTCCATTTGGCGGTGCCATAGTTTGAAAACTGTCGGGCCTTGACCCCGGCGTGGATGGAGAACGCTTATGCCTGCTGTGCAGGACACGATCGATCGGGTCCGAAAGATCGACGTCGACCAATACAAATACGGATTCCAGACCGAGATCGCCGTCGACAAGGCTCCCAAGGGCCTGAGCGAAGACATTATCCGTTTCATCTCGGCCAAGAAGGACGAGCCGTCCTGGATGCTGGAATGGCGCCTCGAAGCCTATCGGCGCTGGCTGACGCTGGAAGAGCCGACCTGGGCGCGCGTCAACTACCCCAAGATCGACTTCCAGGACATCTACTATTACGCGGCGCCCAAGAGCACGCCCGGACCGACTTCGCTCAGCGACGTCGATCCTGAGATCTTGAAAGTCTACGAGAAACTCGGCATTCCGTTGAAGGAGCAGGAGATCCTCGCAGGCGTCCAGAAGACCGACGCCTCGGAGTTCGAGGAAGCCAGCGACAACGTCTACAAGTCGGGCCGCGTCGCCGTCGACGCCGTGTTCGATTCCGTGTCCGTCGTCACCACCTTCAAAAAGGAACTGGCGCAGGCCGGAGTCATCTTCTGCTCGATCTCGGAAGCTATCCGCGAGCATCCCGAACTGGTGAAGAAATATCTCGGCTCGGTCGTGCCGACCTCCGACAATTACTACGCCACACTGAATTCGGCCGTATTCACGGACGGGTCCTTCGTCTTCGTGCCGAAGGGTGTGCGCTGCCCGATGGAGCTGTCGACCTATTTCCGCATGAACGAGAAGAACACCGGACAGTTCGAGCGCACGCTGATCATCGCCGAGGAGGGGGCCTACGTCTCCTATCTCGAGGGCTGTACGGCGCCGCAACGCGACGAGAACCAGCTTCATGCGGCGGTGGTCGAACTGGTCGCGCTCGACGATGCCGAGATCAAATATTCGACGGTACAGAACTGGTACCCCGGCGACGCCGAGGGCAAGGGCGGCATCTACAATTTCGTGACCAAGCGCGGCGACTGCCGTGGCCACCGTTCGAAGATTTCGTGGACCCAGGTCGAGACCGGCTCGGCAATCACCTGGAAGTATCCAAGCTGCATCCTTCGCGGCGACGATTCCTCGGGCGAATTCTATTCGATCGCGGTGTCGAACGGCTACCAGCAGGTCGACAGCGGCACCAAGATGATCCATCTCGGCAAGAACACGTCGAGCCGCATCATCTCCAAGGGCATCGCCGCCGGCTTCTCGCAGAACACCTATCGCGGTCAGGTCTCAGCGCACCGCAAGGCGACCAATGCCCGCAATTTCACCAACTGCGACAGCCTGCTGATCGGCGACCAGTGCGGCGCCCACACCGTGCCCTACATGGAAGCCAAGAACTCGACGGCGCAGTTCGAGCATGAGGCGACGACGTCGAAGATTTCCGAGGACCAGAAATTCTACGTCATGCAGCGCGGCATCCCCGAGGAGGAAGCCATCGCGCTGATCGTCAACGGCTTCGTCAAGGACGTCATCCAGCAACTGCCGATGGAGTTCGCCGTCGAGGCGCAGAAGCTGATCGGCATCTCGTTGGAAGGCTCGGTGGGCTGACCAGCCCAGATAAATATTCAGGAAACAAAGAATGCTTGAGATCAAGAACCTGCATGCTCGCATCGTCGATGACGGCACCGAGATCATCCGCGGCCTGAACCTGACGGTGAAAGCCGGCGAGGTCGCCGCGATCATGGGCCCGAACGGCTCGGGCAAGTCGACCCTGTCCTACATCCTTGCCGGCCGCGAGGACTATGAGGTGACCGAAGGCGACATCCTCTACAACGGCCAGTCGATCCTCGAAATGGATCCGGCCGAGCGCGCTACGTCAGGAATTTTCCTCGCTTTCCAGTATCCGATGGAGATACCGGGCGTCGCGACCATGGAATTTCTCAAGGTGGCCATGAACGAGCAGCGCAAGGCGCGTGGTGAAGAGCCGCTGAAAATCCCGGAATTCCTCAAGCGCGTGAAGGAAGCCGCCGCCTCGCTCAGCATGGACATGGCGATGCTGAAGCGGCCGCTCAATGTCGGTTTTTCCGGCGGCGAGAAGAAGCGTGCCGAGATCCTGCAGATGAAGCTTCTGGAGCCGAAACTCTGCGTGCTCGACGAGACCGATTCCGGCCTCGACATCGATGCGCTGAAGATCGTCTCCGACGGCGTCAACGCGCTGCGGGCGCCGGACCGGGCCTTCCTGGTCATCACCCACTATCAGCGCCTGCTCGAGCACATCGTGCCCGACAGCGTGCACGTGCTCTACAAGGGCCAGGTCATCAAGTCGGGCGACAAGTCCCTGGCGCTCGACCTCGAAGCCAATGGCTATGCCGGCGTGATCGGCGAAGCCGCGTGAGATGCCAGGTCATTTTGTGCCAAAAGACGGGGCAAAGCTGATGAATATGCACACACAACCGCAGCGCACACCGGCCGAGACAGCGTTGATCGACGCGTTCGGCGACCGGCTGTCGCTGTTGCCGGGCGACGGCGCGGTGATGCTGAAGCGCGACGATGCCATCGAAGCGATCAAGCACGGCTTGCCGACGCGACGCATCGAATCCTGGCATTATACCGACCTGCGCCGCCTTTTGAACGCGGTGCCGGAGTTCGACCCGGCCGCCGCGGCGAAAGCCATCGCGCCAATCGTCGACGGTTCGACAGTTCTGAGCCTGTTGAACGGCGTATCGAGTGCCAAGGCGCCGGTTGTCGAGGGCGTCAGCGTCCAGCGCCTGTCGGAAAAACTGACCGACGGCAGCATCGCGCCGGGGCTCGACCCCTATGGCAATGACGATGCCATCGGTGCGCTGAACACGGCTTTCGTTGCCGACGGCTACTTTGTCGACATCGCCGATGGCGCCGAACTGGAAAAGCCGGTCGAGCTGCAGAATTTGCAGGCCGGCGGCCAGACCCATGTGCGCTTGGCCGCTCGCGTCGGCGCCGGCGCCAAGGCCGTTATCGTCGAGCGTCAGGCGGGCGAGGGCGCGGCGCTGACCAGTTCGGTCAGCCAACTCGTGCTCGGCGAAGGTGCTGAGGTAACGTGGCTGATCGTGCAGGAGCAGCCGGAGACGGCGACGCATCTGGCACAGTTCAAGGCCCATATCGGCAAGAACGCGAAACTGACGCTGTTCGTCATGAACGCCGGCGGCAAGCTTGTGCGCCAGGAGATCATGGTCAAGACGACAGGTGAGGGCGCCGACTTCCGATTGCGCGGCATCAACCTGCTCGCCGGCGACACCCACACTGACGTGACCATGGTGCTCGACCACGCCGTGCCGCACACGACCTCGACGGAGATCGTCCGCAACGTGGTGACGGGCAAGGCGCGTGGCGTCTTCCAGGGCCGCATCAACGTCCATCAATATGCGCAGAAGACCAACGCCAAGATGGCCTGCAACACGCTGTTGCTGTCCGACGATGGCGAGTTCTCGACCAAGCCGGAGCTCGAAATCTTCGCCGATGACGTCGTCTGCGGCCACGGCGCGACGGTGACCGAGATCGACCACGACCATCTATTCTACCTGATGGCGCGCGGCGTCGACGAAAAGAGCGCGCGCGGTCTGCTGGTCAAGGCTTTCGTCGCCGAGGTGATCGAGGAACTGGACGACGAGACGATTGTCGAGGCGCTGGAAGCGAAGCTCGACGAGTGGTTTGTGACGCACGGGTGAAGCTGATGAACGCACCGGGCAAGATTGGAGATTTCTACGACGTCGAGGCGATCCGCCGCGATTTCCCGATCCTGTCGCGCGAAGTCTACGGCAAGCCGCTGGTCTATCTCGACAATGGTGCCTCGGCGCAGAAGCCGCGGGTGGTGCTGGACACGATCCAGCACGCCTATTCCCAGGAATACGCCAACGTCCATCGCGGCCTGCATTTCCTGTCCAATGCCGCCACCGACGCTTACGAAAAGGCGCGGGAAACGGTGCGCCGCTTTCTCAATGCGCCAAGCACCGACAACATCGTCTTCACATCCAACACCACCTCGGCGATCAACACCGTCGCCTATGGCTATGGCATGCCCAATATCGGCGAGGGCGACGAGATCGTGCTGTCGATCATGGAGCACCACTCCAACATCGTGCCCTGGCACTTCATCCGCGAGCGGCAGGGCGCCAAGCTGGTCTGGGTGCCGGTCGACGATCTCGGCGTCTTCCACATCGAGGAATTCGAAAAGCGGCTGACCGATCGCACTAAACTCGTGGCCATCACGCAAATGTCGAACGCGCTGGGCACGGTGACACCGATCAAGGAGATCGTGCGCATCGCGCATTCGCGTGGAATTCCGGTGCTTGTCGACGGCAGCCAGAGCGCGGTGCACATGCCGATCGACGTGCAGGATCTGGATTGCGATTTCTTCGTCTTCACCGGCCACAAGGTCTATGGCCCCTCGGGCATCGGCGTGCTCTACGGCAAGAAGGATAGTCTCGCCGGCATGCGGCCGTTCATGGGCGGCGGCGAGATGATCGAGGAGGTGACGGAAGACATCGTCACCTACAACGAGCCGCCGCATCGCTTCGAGGCCGGCACGCCGCCGATCGTCCAGGCGATCGGACTGGGCGCCGCGCTCGACTATATGGATTCTGTCGGTCGTGAGCGCATCGCCGCGCATGAGGAAGACTTGAAGACCTACGCCCACGAGCGCCTGCGCGCCATCAACTCGCTGCGCATCTTCGGCGATGCGCCCGGCAAGGGCGCCATAATCTCCTTCGAGCTGCAAGGCATTCATGCCCATGACGTGTCGATGGTGATAGACAGGCAAGGCGTGGCGGTCCGTGCCGGCACCCATTGCGCCCAGCCGCTGTTGAAACGCTTTGGCGTAACCTCCACATGCAGGGCATCGTTCGGCATGTATAATACCAGGGCAGAAGTCGACGCTTTGGCCGAGGCGCTTGAAAAAGCGCGCAAATTCTTCGGATGACGATTTTTTCGGGTGACGACCATGGATGATGTGAGCACCACCACCGAAGCTACGCCGGAAGCCGCCGGCAACAGCGTCGTTTCCGCCTCGGCCATTCCCGCCGATGAACTGGCGCGGCTGACCGACGACATCGTCTCGGCGTTGAAGACGGTCTACGACCCGGAAATCCCGGCCGACATCTACGAGCTTGGCCTCGTCTACAAGATCGACGTCGAGGACGACCGCTCGGTCAAGATCGACATGACGCTGACCGCGCCTGGCTGCCCGGTGGCCGGCGAAATGCCCGGCTGGGTGGAAAATGCCGTCGGTGCCGTCGAGGGCGTCTCCGGCGTCGAAGTCAACATGACCTTCGACCCACCCTGGACGCCCGACCGCATGTCTGAAGAGGCGCAGGTGGCGGTGGGCTGGTACTAGCGCCGCACCTGGCACACTTGCGCCGGTGATAAAACTTCACCATTTTAGGTGAGGAATCATTCGGCAGGCCTTGAACCTGCATGGAATGGAGAAGGAAAAACATGGGACGCTTTGCCGTCATCACGATGACCGAAAAGGCCGCTGACCGGGTGCGCGAGATCGTCGCCACGCGCGAAAACGCGCATGGCATCCGCCTTGGCATCAAGAAGGGCGGCTGCGCCGGCATGGAATACACGGTCGATCTGGTGACCGAGCCCAACACCAAGGACGACCATATCGAGCGCGATGGCGCCCATGTCTATGTCGCGCCGGAAGCCGCCCTGTTCCTGTTCGGTACCGAGATGGATTTCGAGCAGACGACGCTGCGCACCGGTTTCACCTTCTACAACCCGAACCAGAGCTCCGCCTGCGGCTGCGGCGAGTCGGTTGAGTTGAAGCCGGCCGATCTCAAGGCGCTGGCCGAGGCACGCGCTTCGGCCTGATCTTCCTTCGCCCCGTAAACGGGGCGAAGAAAGCTACTCCACCCACATACCCGTCCGCTTGTGCCAGTCCGCGATCGATTCCTGGGGATAGACGTCGAACGTCTTGTCGCCTTTGCCGATCTCAGGCTCGACCCAGTTCGCCTTGTATTTCAGCATCAGATGCACTTTTTCGGGTGGTTTCGGCAGGTCGCTGTCGATCGCCGAGGCGAAGGGATGCACCAGCTCCGGCCAGGTTGGGTCGTAGAGCCAGAGCGCCGACCCGCATTTGCGGCAAAAATTGCGCTCCCCGGTCGATATCTCGCAGTGGGGATGCTCGTCATCCTCGATCTCGGCGCGATAGACGCCGAGATTGCTCTTGCCCCTGATGTTCAGCGTCTCGTAGGCGGCGCCGAGATTGATGGCGAAACCGCCGCCGCCCTGCTGCTTGCGGCAGATCGAGCAGTAGCACAGCATGAACGGCACGGGCGTGTGGCTTTCCACCTCGAAACGCACGGCGTTGCAGCGACAGGACCCCTTGAGCAGCACAGGCATGGCTAAAACTCCGACAGGATAGCCACAACCTGTCAGCATGATTTTGGTTGCGGCGATGACAAGGCCAAATGCCGGTGACATGATCGCGGCATGGACAATGAGCGCATCGCGGAACTGTTCGAGGGCCTCGGTCCGGTCAGCATCCGAAAACTATTCGGCGGCAAAGGCATCTATTTCGATGGCGTCATCGTCGCCATCGTGCTGCGCGGCGAATTGCTGCTGAAAGCCGACGCGCAGAGCGCATCGGAGTTCGAAGCCGCGGGCTGCCGGCAATGGACCTACACCGGCTCTCGCCACGGCAAGCTTGTCGCCATGCCCTATTGGAGCATTCCCGACAGCGCTTTCGACGATCCCGACGAAATGACGGTGTGGGCGCGACGCGCCTACGAAGCTGGGCTGCGGGCGGGGAAGTAGGCTCCCGCCAGCGCGAGGCCACCCCCTCATCCGGCCGCTTCGCGGCCACCTTCTCCCCGGCGGGGAGAAGAGGGTTGCGTTGACGCTGCAAGCTCATCTCCCCTCGGGGAGAGGTCGGATTGCTCCGAATTGCCCTTTGCAATTCGGTCTTGGCAATCCAGGCGAGGGGGACTTTCGCAGTCCCTACAGCGCCTTGGCGATCTCAGCCGCCAGCCTTGCATTGTTCTCGACCAGCGCGATGTTGGTCTTGAGGCTGCGGCCGCCGGTGAGTTCGAGGATTTTTCCCAGCAGGAACGGCGTCACAGCCTTGCCGGTGACGTTGAGGGCTTCGGCCGCCTTTTGCGCGGCTTCGATGTAGCCCGCCATTTCTTCAGCGGGGATTTCGTGGGATTCCGGCACGGGATTGGCAATCAGCATGCCGCCGCCCAAGCCCAGAGCCAGGCGTGTCCGGTAGAAATGCGCGATATCTTCCGCTCCGTGCAAGGTCAAGGGCGCTCGGAACGGTGACTGCCGCGACCAGAAGGCCGGCATCGTCTCGCAGCCATGGCCGACCACGGGCACGCCGCGCGTCTCCAGCACTTCCAGCGTCTTTTCGATGTCGAGGATCGCCTTGGCACCGGCCGAGACGACGATCACCGGTGTACGCGCCAATTCATCGAGGTCGGCCGAGATGTCGAAGCTCTTTTCCGCCCCCTTGTGCACGCCGCCAATGCCGCCGGTGGCGAACACCTTTATCCCGACCATGTCAGCCGCGATCATGGTGGCGGCGACCGTGGTGCCACCGGTGCGGCCCTGCGCGACGGCGAAGCCGAGATCGGCGCGCGACAGCTTCATGGCGTCACCGGTCATCGCCAGCGATTCGCGTTCGCCGTCCGAAAGCCCGATCTTGATGCGGCCGTTCACCACCGCGATGGTTGCCGGCACGGCGCCGCCGTCAGCGATGATCTTTTCGACGTTGGCCGCCATGGCGCCATTGTCGGGATAGGGCATGCCATGGGTGATGATGGTGCTTTCGAGCGCCACCACCGGGCGCCCGGCGGCCAGGGCCTGCGCCACCGGTGCGTGGATATCGATGAAGGGGCGGGCGGTGTCTGGCGTCATCTCTGATCTCCAATCCGGAGTGCGGCGCATCCATCAGGAAAGCGTAGCTTCACCGCGCGTTATGAACTTGCCGGGTCTCATGCCACTTCCCTGGCATCCGGCACAAGGGCCAGCGCTTCCGCGAAGCTCGCCGCGGTGAATTCGGGCACCGCGTCGGCGCTTTCGATGGCCAGCGTTGCCGCGGCGACGCCCTCGCGCACGGCGTGGCGCAGCGGCTGGCCCCGCAGCAGTGCTGCGACCGTCGCACCTGCCAGCGCGTCGCCGGCGCCGGTGACATCGGCGACTTTTCTGGGGGCAGGCGGCAGGATCGAAAAGGCGCCTGTCTCATCGAAACCCAGCACAGGGCCGCTGCCGGCCGTGACCACGCCGCTGGCAAGGCCGCTGCACCGCAACCCGTCGACCATTTCCCGCTCGGCGGCCGCTGCATTGACACCGGCCAGCACGACGGCCTCTCGCCGGTTCATGAAGATCTGGGCCAGCCCGCCGAGAACCGGTATTAGCCGCGTTACCTTCGCCGGCGAAATCGCGATGGCGAAAACCGGTTTACCGGCGGCGAGCGACAGCAGCCGCTCCAGGGCGGCCGACGGCAGATTGGCGTCGCACAGGATGGCATCGGCGGCGGCCACCTCCTGGCGTATCTTGGAACGCCTGATCTGCTTGGGAAAAGCCAGGTCGTACAGTGCCATGTCGGCAAAGCCGACGATCAATTCGCCCTCGCGATCGATCAATGCCGTGTAGCTCGGCGTGGTACGGTCGAGGAACACCGCCGAAAGATCGGCGATGCCTGCCTCGGCGATGGCCCGTGAAACCGTATCGGCCGACGCATCGCCGCCCCGCATCGACACCAGGGAGGCCGACACGCCGCGCCGTACCATGCTGCGCAACGCATTGAAGACGCCGCCGCCGACATCCTCGCGCATCGTGCCGGGATTGGAGGCTGCCGGCACGTAGGGACCGTACACCTGGCCACGCCGGTCGATATGGGCGCCGCCCACGGCCAGGATCTTCGGGGATTCCACCATGGTGGCGATATGACCTTTGTTGTTGCGGCCGCACAAGCGCTAGAGTGCGCGACAGAGCTTCGCATGCTGGTCGGCGATTCGGTCGGGCGATACGATCGAGCCGTCTGGCCCAATGCGGAGCCCGTTCGTGCCAGGGTTTGCGAGACAAAAAAAGAACAAACCGCGATATCCTTTGTTTTTCAGTTGGTTGTCACCCCTTGCCAAATGAGAACAAAAAAGGTACAAAATGGCAGGGATCACGGATTGTCCGGCCTTCATTGACGACCAAGGGGTGATGTATCATGGCTCAGAATTCTTTGCGGCTGGTAGAGGATAAGGCAGTGGACAAATCAAAGGCTCTGGATGCGGCGCTGTCGCAAATCGAGCGGGCTTTCGGCAAGGGCTCGATCATGCGGCTCGGCGCCAACGAGCAGGTCGTCGAGATCGAAACGGTGCCGACCGGCTCGCTCGGTCTCGACATCGCGCTCGGCGTCGGTGGCTTGCCGCGCGGCCGTATCATCGAGATCTATGGGCCGGAAAGCTCCGGCAAGACGACCCTGGCCCTGCACACCGTGGCTGAAGCCCAGAAGAAGGGCGGCATCTGCGCCTTCGTCGATGCCGAACACGCGCTCGATCCGGTCTACGCCCGCAAGCTCGGCGTCGATCTTGAAAACCTGCTGATCTCGCAGCCCGACACCGGCGAGCAGGCGCTGGAGATTTGCGACACGCTGGTGCGTTCCGGCGCCATCGACGTGCTGGTGGTCGATTCGGTGGCGGCGCTGACGCCGCGTGCCGAGATCGAGGGCGAGATGGGCGATTCGCTGCCGGGTCTGCAGGCCCGCCTGATGAGCCAGGCGCTGCGCAAGCTGACCGCGTCGATCTCGCGCTCCAACACCATGGTCATCTTCATCAACCAGATCCGCATGAAGATCGGCGTCATGTTCGGTTCGCCCGAAACCACGACCGGCGGCAACGCGCTGAAATTCTACGCTTCGGTTCGCCTCGACATCCGCCGTATTGGCTCGGTCAAGGATCGTGACGAGGTCGTCGGCAACCAGACCCGCGTCAAGGTGGTCAAGAACAAGTTGGCGCCGCCCTTCAAGGTGGTCGAGTTCGACATCATGTATGGCGAGGGCGTCTCCAAGACCGGCGAACTGGTCGACCTCGGCGTCAAGGCCGGCGTGGTCGAGAAATCGGGCGCCTGGTTCTCCTATAATTCGCAGCGTCTCGGCCAGGGCCGCGAGAATGCGAAACTGTTCCTGCGCGACAATCCCGATACCGCGCGCGAGATCGAGCTGGCGCTCAGGCAGAATGCCGGATTGATCGCCGAAAAGTTCCTCGAAAATGGTGGCTCCGAGGGCAATGGCGACGACGGTTTTGAGGACGAAGCCGGCGCGATGTAGGCAACGGTCAGAATTTGGCCATAAATCCAGACTATTAGTCAATGCTTAAGTAACAGAGTTCTGTAGTACCGCGTTCCAAACCGCCGGCCTTCGCGCCGGCGGTTTTCGTTTGGGCGGCCCCGCAAGTGCCGGTGCAAAGCGCGAATTGGCCCAATTCCGTGTTTCTGGACAGGGTCAAGAGCTACGGCTAAAAGGCCAGCTCCATCTTCTAGAAAATACAGAGCCATCTCCCGCCGGTCCGGCCGGCGGCTCTCTTGAAAAGGCAGTATCCATGAGTGGCGTCAACGAGATCCGGTCGACCTTTCTCGACTATTTCCGCAAGGAGGGCCACGAGGTCGTGGCCTCAAGCCCGCTCGTGCCGCGCAACGATCCGACATTGATGTTCACCAATGCCGGCATGGTGCAGTTCAAGAATGTCTTCACCGGTTTGGAGAAGCGGCCCTATTCGCGCGCCACCACAGCCCAGAAAAGCGTCCGCGCCGGCGGCAAGCACAACGATCTCGACAATGTCGGCTATACCGCGCGCCACCTGACCTTTTTCGAGATGCTCGGCAATTTCTCCTTCGGTGACTATTTCAAGGAGCGCGCCATCGAGCTTGCCTGGAACCTCATCACCAGGGAGTTCGGGCTGAAGAAGGACAAGCTGCTGGTCACCGTCTATCACACGGACGACGAGGCGGCTGGCTTCTGGAAGAAGATCGCCGGTTTCTCCGACGATCGCATCATCCGCATCCCGACCTCGGACAATTTCTGGGCGATGGGCGACACCGGTCCTTGCGGACCATGCTCGGAAATCTTCATCGATCGTGGCGAGCACATCTGGGGTGGACCTCCCGGCAGTCCCGAGGAAGACGGCGATCGCTTCCTCGAATTCTGGAACCTGGTGTTCATGCAGTATGAGCAGGTGACGAAAGAGGAGCGCGTCGACCTGCCGCGCCCGTCGATCGACACCGGCATGGGCCTGGAGCGCATGGCGTCCATCCTGCAAGGGGTGGAGAGCGTCTTCGAGACCGACCTGTTCCGTCATCTGATCGATGCGGCGTCCTCGGCACTTGGGCGCGCGCCCGACGCCGAAACGGTTGCGTCCTATCGCGTCATTGCCGATCATCTGCGCTCGTCCTCCTTCCTGGTCGCCGACGGCGTGCTGCCGTCGAACGAAGGCCGCGGCTATGTGCTGCGCCGCATCATGCGCCGCGCCATGCGTCATGCGCAGTTGCTGGGGGCGAACGAGCCGCTGATGTGGAAGCTGGTGCCGGCGCTGGTGCGCGAGATGGGCCAGGCCTATCCCGAACTGGCACGCGGCGAAACGATGATCGCCGAGACCCTGAAACTCGAGGAGACCCGTTTCCGCAAGACGCTGGTGCGCGGCCTCGGGCTGCTGTCCGAGGCGACGGAGAAGCTCGGCGCCGGCGACATGCTCGATGGCGAAACGGCATTCAAGCTCTACGACACCTATGGCTTCCCGCTCGACCTGACGCAGGACGCGCTGCGGCAGCGCAGCATCTCGGTCGACCTTGCCGGCTTCACCAATGCGATGGAGCAGCAGAAGGCGGAGGCGCGCAAGCACTGGGCCGGGTCCGGCGAGGCCGCCACCGAGACGGTTTGGTTCTCCGTGCGTGAAAAGACCGGCGCCACCGAATTCCTCGGCTACGAAACCGAGCAGGCGGAAGGCCTCATCGAGGCGCTGGTCAAGGACGGCAAGACCGTCGACAGCGCCGGCAAGGGCGATGCGGTCGCCGTGGTCGTCAACCAGACGCCGTTCTACGGCGAGTCCGGCGGCCAGATGGGTGACACCGGCATAATCTCGGGCGAGGGCTTCTCGATCGAGATTTCCGACACGCAGAAGAAGGCCGATGGCCTCTTCGTTCATCTCGGCAAGGTGGTCGCCGGCACGGTCAGGCCGGGTGCCGCGGTCGAACTTAAGGTCGATCATGCCAGGCGCTCCCGGCTGCGCGCCAACCACTCGGCGACGCACCTGATCCACGAGGCGTTGCGCGAGGTGCTGGGCACCCATGTCGCGCAGAAGGGTTCGCTGGTCGCACCCGAGCGTCTGCGCTTCGACATCTCGCACAACAAGCCGATCTCCGCGCAGGAGCTCGAAGAGGTCGAGCGCATGGCCAACGAGATCGTCGTGCAGAACGGCCCGGTGACCACGCGCCTGATGTCGGTCGATGACGCCATTGCCGAGGGCGCGATGGCGCTGTTCGGCGAGAAATACGGCGATGAGGTGCGCGTCGTGTCGATGGGCACGGGCCTGCATGGCGCCAAGGCCAACCGCCCTTATTCGGTCGAGCTCTGCGGCGGCACGCATGTCAGGGCGACCGGCGATATCGGCCTGGTGCGCATCGTCTCGGATGGTGCTGTCGCCGCCGGCGTGCGCCGCATCGAGGCGTTGACCGGCGAGGCCGCGCGCAGGCATCTCGATGAGCAGGACCGACGCCTGAAGACCACGGCGGCAACGCTTAAGATTTCGCCCGCAGATGTGCCAGCGCGCGTCGAAGCGCTGCTCGAAGAGCGCAAGAAGCTCGAGAAGGACCTGGCCGAAGCGCGCAAGAAATTGGCGCTGGGCGGCGGGTCGCCTGCCGATGCTCCTGCCGCCAACGAGATCGTCGCTGGCGTCGGCTTTCTCGGCAAGGCGGTGTCAGGTGTCTCGCCGAAGGACCTGAAGCCGCTGGCCGACGCGGGCAAGACTTCGTTGGGCTCTGGCGTCGTCGTGTTTGTTGGCACGGCTGAGGACAACAAGGCGAGCGTCGTGGTCGCTGTCACCGATGATCTCGTCGGCCGTTTCAGCGCCGTCGATCTGGTGCGCGTGGCCTCCGCCGCATTGGGCGGGCAGGGCGGCGGCGGCCGCCCCGACATGGCGCAGGCCGGCGGCCCGGATGCGTCGAAGGCCGATGATGCGATCGCGGCGGTGAGGGCGGCGCTCGAAGCAGCGTAGCTACCATGCGTGGGCCCAGGCGGGATCCTTTCTCTTGGGGCAGCGCTGCCCCTCATCTGGCTGCCGCCATTTTCTCCCCGTAGAACGGGGAGAAGGGCGCTTTCGTCGCGCCCTTCGCCAATCGCCCTCGTTGCAGAAGAGCGCCGGCAACGCGACCAGCCTCTTTCTCCCCGTTCACGGGGAGAAATGCCCGCCAGGGCAGGGGCGGCGCGACGTCGAGGAAGCTCACCTCGAGTTATACGCTTTTTCGGTACGCACGAAGCTCGGGCGGCCAGCCATTCGCAAATACAAATCCCAGATGCCTGCAAACTGCGCCAGCAATCCCCGTCCTTCTGGAACCTTGACGAAGTAGCCGATGATCGGCGCCGCGTGCAGATCGGCCAGGGTCAGCTGGTCGCCGAGCAGCCAGGGCCCATCTTGCTTCAGCGAAGTCAGCGCCTTCAGCACCGTCTCGGCCTGCCGCAGGCCATCCACGATCAAGCTCTCGTCGGGCACTTCCTTCTCCAGACGCTCGACCGCGACATCCCAGACCATGGCACGGTAGGCGTAGGCGTCGAGCATGCCGATGATCTGGTTCATCCTTGCGCGGGCGCGTATGTCGGCGGGCTGCAGCGCCGGCCCGTCGAAGGCCTCGTCGACGTAGCGCGCGATCGCACTCGACTCGAACAGGCGGAAATTGTCATGCTCGAAGGCCGGGATGCGGCCGAAAGGATGGTGTTTGCCGTACCATGCCGGCGCGCCACCTTCTGCAAAGATGTCGACCGGCACGAGATCGTAGGCGATGCCTTTCTCCTCGAGCGCAAGCCGGACGATGCGTACATAGACGCTGTAATCCGCGCCGTAGACGACCGGCTTGCCCATTCGTCCGCGAGGCGGTTACGCCATCGCCTTCTGCAAATTCTCGTCGATCTTGTCGAGGAAGCCGGTGGTCGAGAGCCAGGGCTGGTCGGGGCCGATCAAGAGCGACAGGTCCTTGGTCATGAAGCCGCTCTCGACAGTCTGGATGCAGACCTTTTCCAGCGTCTCGGAAAAACGCTTCAGTTCGGCGTTGTCGTCGAGCTTGGCGCGGTGCGCGAGGCCTCGCGTCCAGGCGAAGATCGACGCGATCGAATTGGTCGAGGTTTCCTCGCCCTTCTGATGCTGGCGATAGTGGCGGGTGACGGTACCGTGCGCGGCTTCCGCTTCGACGGTCTTGCCATCCGGCGTCATCAGCACCGAGGTCATCAGGCCGAGCGAACCGAACCCTTGCGCCACCGTGTCGGACTGGACGTCGCCGTCATAGTTCTTGCAGGCCCAGACATAGCCGCCCGACCATTTCAGGCTCGACGCCACCATGTCGTCGATCAGGCGGTGCTCGTACCAAAGCTTCTTCGACTTGAACTCGGCCTCGAATTCAGCCTCGTAGACTTCCTGGAAAATATCCTTGAAGCGGCCGTCATAGGCCTTGAGGATGGTGTTCTTGGTCGACAGGTAGACCGGATAGTTGCGCAGCAGGCCGTAGTTCAGCGACGCCCGGGCGAATTCGCGGATGGACTCGTCGAGATTGTACATGGCCATGGCGACACCGGCGCCGGGCGCGTCGAACACGTCGTGCTCGATGACTTGGCCGTCCTCGCCGACGAACTTGATCGTCAGCTTGCCCTTGCCGGGAAAGCGGAAGTCGGTGGCGCGATACTGGTCGCCGAAGGCGTGGCGACCGACGATGATTGGCTTGGTCCAGCCGGGCACCAGGCGCGGCACGTTCTTCATGATGATCGGCTCGCGAAAGATGGTGCCGCCCAAAATGTTGCGGATGGTGCCGTTCGGCGATTTCCACATCTTCTTCAGCTTGAATTCCTCGACGCGCTGCTCGTCGGGGGTGATGGTCGCGCATTTCACGCCGACACCGTATTTCTTGATGGCGTTGGCCGAATCGATGGTCACCTGGTCGTTGGTGGCGTCGCGATGCTCGATGCCCAGGTCGTAATATTCGAGCTCGAGGTCGAGATAAGGGTGGATCAGCTTGTCCTTGATGAACTGCCAGATGATGCGGGTCATCTCGTCGCCGTCGAGTTCGACGACCGGGTTCGCCACCTTGATCTTCGCCATGGAAAGAATGCCTCGTTGCTGGGAATGGGACGGCCTTGCCCGCGTGGCGTCGGCCGGGGATGCCGCCCGTATATCAAAGCGCTTTTGGCCACGCAAACGGCGATCGGTCACGAATGTGAGCCCACGGCACCGTCATTTGCGAATGCTTCATTTTCGCGGCCGAATATGGCAGGGGACGCTGAAATGCCGCAAACAGCAGTTCATTGACAATCATGCCCATTACCAAAGATCCCGATAACACCGCAGCCGGTCCGGCGATCATCCTTGTCGAGCCGCAACTCGGCGAGAATATCGGCATGGTCGCCCGCGCCATGGCCAATTTCGGACTGTCGGAGCTGCGCCTGGTCAATCCGCGCGATGGCTGGCCGAGCGAGAAGGCGCGTGCCGCCGCCAGCCGTGCCGACCACGTCATCGATGCCGTCAAGGTTTTCGACGATCTGGCCTCGGCACTTGCCGACCTGAACTTCGTCTTCGCCACCACCGCAAGGCAGCGCGACGGTTTCAAATCCGTGCGTGGACCGGTGGAGGCGGGCAGGATGCTGCGCGCCCGTCACGCAATGGGGCAACGCACCGGTATCCTGTTCGGTCGCGAGCGCTTCGGCCTCTACAATGACGAGGTCGGCCTCGCCGACGAGATCGTCACTTTCCCGGTCGATCCTGATTTCTCCTCGCTCAACATCGCCCAGGCGGCCTTGCTGATGTCCTACGAGTGGATGAAGTCGGGCCTGGAGGACGAGACCAGGACCAATTTTTCGGGGCCGGAGATGAAGCCTGCAAGCAAGGAAGAATTGCACGGCCTGTTCACCTATCTCGAAGGCGCGCTCGAGGCGCGCGGCTATTTCAGGCCGGCGCCGAAGAAGCCGAAAATGGTCGACAACCTCCGCGCCGTGCTGACGCGGGCAGGCTTTGCCGAGCCGGAGCTCAAGGTGCTGCGCGGCATCATCTCTTCGCTTGACCGGTTCTCGCCGGCGATGCCGCGCGGCGATGGGTCACCTGGCGATGACCCGAGGCGTTTGCCCGCGGCGGCGGCGCGCGCCCGCAAGGCGGAGGCGACTGGTCGGGCGCCGGACGCTAGCGGCGACGACACGGACACGCCACTGCTCGGCGGCAAGGGAACCGACAATGACTGACCAGCCGATCCTGATGTTCGATTCCGGCGTCGGCGGTCTGACCGTGTTGCGCGAGGCACGCGTCCTGATGCCCGACCGGCGCTTTATCTATGTCGCCGACGATGCCGCTTTTCCTTTTGGCGCCTGGGAGGAGCCGGCCCTAAGGGAGCATATACTAGGATTATTTGCCAAACTGCTCGACCGCTTCGCGCCGGCCATCTCGGTTATCGCCTGCAACACCGCCTCGACACTGGTGATCGACGCGCTGCGCGAAAGATTTCCCGGCCATCCCTTCGTCGGCACGGTGCCGGCGGTTAAGCCGGCGGCCGAGCGCACGCGCTCCGGGCTGGTCTCGGTGCTGGCGACGCCGGGCACGGTGAAGCGCCAGTACACGCGCGACCTGATCAGCAAATGGGCGCAGAAATGCCATGTCCGCCTGGTCGGCAGCGACAGGCTGGCTGGCCTGTCCGAAGCCTATATGCGCCAGGGCTTCGTCGACGAAGAGGCCGTGCGAGCCGAGATCGAGCCATGCTTCATCGAGCGCGACGGCATGCGCACCGACATCGTCGTGCTGGCCTGCACGCACTATCCCTTTCTGGTCAATCGCATGCGCAAGACCGCTCCCTGGCCGGTCGACTGGATCGATCCGGCCGAGGCGATCGCACGGCGCGCCCTTTCGCTGCTGCCGCCGATCAATGGGGCGCTGCCGCAAGCCGAGCCTGATATCGCGGTCTTCACCTCGGGCAAGGCGGACTTCGCCGTCAGCCGCCTGATGCAGGGGTTCGGGCTGACCGTTCACTTGGACAGCGGCAAAGCCGCCCGCCACTCAAACAGGTTCGAAGACGATGCTGCGTTGATCCGGATCGGCCAGGACTAGCCTAAGCGTCAGACCATCACCCTGTCTGAGCCCCGAGGCCTTCACGGTGGCAACGACAGCCATGTCGGCAAGCTGAATGCGCACGCCATAGTCGACGAAGTCGGTGACGACGGCTTTGAACGTCTCGCCCTCGCGCCCCTCCAGCATTACCGCCTCGGCAAGGTCGATGGCCGCGTGGTTGATCTGCGAAGCGCGGCTATCCGCGCGTCCCATCGCCTTCGGCAGCCTGGCAAACGCGTCGGTAACAGCCTGGGGCACGGTCTGGCCGTTGGCGATAGCCAGCGCGCAGCGCACGACATAACGATCGGCAAGGCGCCTCAGTGGGGCGGTTGCATGGGCATAGGTCGCGGCCATCGCCTCATGCCATGGGACAACGCCGTCCTGATACGGTTGATAGGATGCGCCGGGGCTTGCATGGCGGATTTCCAGCATCAGCGCCGCCTGATGCGGATCGGTCGGATCGAGGGTTCGCTGATAGTCCCGCAAGCTGGTCGAGGCCGGCCAGGACAGTCCGAGAGCCTGTGCCGCGTTGCGCAGCCTTTGAACCTTGAAGGCATCCGGCCCCGACATCACCCGAAAAAGGCCGGTATGATGCGCAAGCATGGCATCGGCGATCGCCATGTTGGCGGCCAGCGAAAGCGCGGCGTTGTCCTGCTCGGATTGCAGAAGCGGCCTGAACGAAAGCCGGAATGTGCCGTCGGCAAGCCTTTCCACCTCCTGCTCGGGTGGGTCGACGCGGGAAGCCCCACGGCGCCGCTCATTCGCCGCCATGCGCCGCGCCATTTCGGCGAAGCCGGCCGGGACATCGGAGGCCTTCACGCTGTCATAGGCGAGCTTCGCGCGGCTTTGAATGATTGCCCGCTCCGCGCCGTCCAACTTCGTCGCGCCGTCCTGCGCAACCCGAACCGTGAAGATAGCAGCTGGACGGGGTCCATCCGGCAACAGGCTCGCCGCACCCTCGGCAATTACCGGCGGATAGAGCCCGGCCTTGCCGTCCGGCAAGTAAAGCGTCTCGCCCCGCGTCCAGGCTTCGCGATCGATCGCGTCGCCGTCCTCGACGAACCAGGCCACGTCGGCGATGGCGTAATGAAGCAGAAGATCGCCACCGCTGGCCTCGATCGAGAACGCCTGATCGAGATCGGTGGAAGCAGCCGGATCGAGCGTGACGAACGGCATTTCAGTTCGATCGGCATGCTGGTTGGGCACACGTTTGGCCGCCGCCTCCGCCGCGGCAAGCACATCGGCCGGAAATCCGTCCGGAACGTGGAATTCGGCGCGGATTTTCGCCAGTCCCGCGGAGAGAACCTGTGAGGGATCGGTCAGGGATTTCATTCAGCCGTCCTACACTGGGGTTCCGGACACGAGAAGGCTGCCGACGAAAATCGCCGAGCGCGGCCAAGGGTTGGCACCAGGCGGACGGGGAGCAGCGCCACTGGCGCTGGAACCGCCGCCGAAGCGTGGCGTTTCTCCTGACAGCAAAGGAGACCCGCCATGCCAGCCACTTCGAAAGCCCAGCAGAAAGCCGCCGGCGCCGCACTCTCCGCCAAACGCGGCGAGACCAAGAAAAGCGAACTCAAGGGCGCCTCCAAGGGCATGTATGAATCGATGAATGAAAAGCAGCTCGAGGAATTCGCCGAGACGAAGCGCAAGGGATTGCCGGAGAAAAAATCCTAAGGATTGAGCGCTCGAGCCAGACTACCTTGGAATGAAAAAGGGCCAGCGACGTTCGCTGGCCCGGGAATTGTGGCGTTGAACAGTCTTACCAGCGGCAGCGCCGTACTCTCTCGACGATCACCCTGCGATGGCCATGCCGCCACACCACTCGCTTCTTCACGACGATGCGGCAGACCTGCTTGTGGCCGTGCCAATGACGCGCCATGGCCGGCTCAGGGGCCACCGCCATCGACCCGGCAAGCACCGCGGCCCCTGCCAGGGTAAGGAAAAACTTCTTCATGCAATTAAGCTCCTCTAGCTCCAGTCCCTTCCTGGTGCCGCTGGCGCAAACCTCCCGCCACATCGGCATCGCATCAACGCCTTGGACGCTATACGGTTGCGTTGCGCCGCGCCACTCACAAGCTTGACACCGGTTAAATCTCGGTTTAACCAGCCGCCAACGCCGGGCAGCGATGTCCGGTGTTTGTTTTGTATACGCAAGATCTGTCACGACAATCGTTTCCGATCTTGTTTGAACTGACGTGTCCCGTGGGTTTTCCGCCGCGTTGCGTGGGAAAACCCTGTCAGGTCTCGAAAACGGAGGCCAGAGGAGGGCGCGTTTCCTTCACCCGGACCAAGAGGTGCCGGGTGTGTTGTCTTTGAAAGGGAATGCGATGAGCAAGCGCGAATCCGCGAAATACAAGATCGACCGCCGTCTCGGCGAAAATATCTGGGGCCGCCCTAAGTCCCCGGTCAACAAGCGTGAATACGGCCCCGGCCAGCATGGCCAGCGCCGCAAGGGCAAGCTTTCCGACTTCGGCCTGCAGCTCCGTGCCAAGCAGAAGCTGAAGGGCCACTACGGCGACGTGTCGGAAAAGCAGTTCCGCAAGGTCTATGAAGAGGCCGATCGCCGCAAGGGCGACACCTCGGAGAACCTGATCGGCCTGCTCGAATCGCGTCTCGACGCGGTTGTCTACCGCTCCAAGTTCGTGCCGACCATTTTCGCCGCCCGTCAGTTCGTCAACCACGGCCACGTCAACGTCAACGGCAAGCGCGTCAACATCGGCTCGTATCGCTGCAAGCCGGGCGATGTCGTCGAAGTGCGCGAAAAGTCGAAGCAGCTGGTGATCGTCCTGGAATCGGTTGGCCTCGCCGAGCGCGACGTGCCCGACTACATCGAAGCCGATCACAACAAGATGACCGCGACCTTCTCGCGCATCCCGGGCCTGGCGGACGTTCCGTTCGCCGTGCAGATGGAACCGAACCTGGTCGTCGAATTCTACTCGCGCTAAGCGAACGCTTTTTTTGCGATACCGGAAAGGCCGCCCTCGAGGCGGCCTTTTTGTTTCGGGCACCCGCTTGCGGCGTGTCGCTAAAATCAATTTCGATTTTCCAGACAATGCGCTAAGCCGGGCGGAAGTCACATCCGGGGCCGTCGCGCCATGACCATGCAGCTAGACATCGAAACACTCGAACCGGCCGCCGAAGGCGGCTCTCACCCGCTGTTCGCCGATGTACCGTCGTCGGTCGAGTTCAACAAGCTGCGCAAGCGACTGCTGCGGCTGACCCGCCAGGCGATCGAGGATTTTTCGATGGTGAAGCCGGGCGAGCGCTGGCTGGTCGCGCTGTCGGGCGGCAAGGATTCCTACGGTCTGCTGGCCATGTTGCTTGATCTCAAATGGCGCGGGATGCTGCCAGTCGAGTTGCTGGCCTGCAATCTCGACCAGGGCCAGCCGAATTTCCCCAAGCATATCCTGCCCGAATATCTCGACACCAACGACATAGCGCACCGTATCGAATACCGGGACACCTATTCGGTCGTGACCGACAAGCTCCCCGAAGGCAGCACCTATTGCTCGCTCTGCTCGCGGCTGCGGCGCGGCCATCTCTACAGGATCGCGCGCGAGGAAGGCTGCTCGGCCCTGGTCCTCGGCCATCATCGCGAGGACATCCTCGAAACCTTCTTCATGAACCTGTTCCACGGCGGGCGGCTTGCCGCCATGCCGCCGAAACTGCTCAACGACGAAGGCGATGTGATGGTGTTGCGGCCGCTGAGCTATTGTGCCGAAATCGATCTGGAGAAATTCGCTGCCGCGATGCGGTTCCCGATCATCCCTTGCGATCTCTGCGGCAGCCAGGAAGGGCTGCAGCGCAACGCCATGAAAGCGATGCTCGAGGACATCGAAAAGCGCATGCCCGGCCGCAAGGACACCATGATTCGCGCTCTGTCCAACACCAGGCCGTCGCATTTGCTCGACCGAAAGCTGTTCGATTTCGCCGCCCTCAATGAAACCCTCGCGATCAGGCAAGACATTTCCGATGACATTTGACGACACCGCGATCGACTGGCTGGCCGGCATTCTGGCCGAGGCAGCCCAAGCCGAAATCATGCCGCGCTTTCGCCGACTGGGCGACGGCGACATCAGGCAGAAGACTTCCGCCGCCGACCTAGTGACGGAGGCCGATGTCAACGCCGAGCGGCTGATCACCGCCAGGCTGCGCGATCGCTATCCCTCTGCCATGGTGGTGGGCGAGGAGGCCTGCTCCGAAGATCCGGCGCTGCTCGACGGCTTGGGCGATGCCGAACTGGCGTTCACCGTCGATCCGGTGGACGGCACCTTCAATTTCGCGTCCGGCGTGCCGCTGTTCGGCGTCATGCTGGCGGTCGTGGTCAGGGGGGAGACGGTCGCGGGCATCATTCATGATCCGGTGGGCAAGGACTGGCTCATCGCCGCCAGGGGTGCCGGCAGTCATATCAGGCATGCCCATGGCAACCTGGAGAAAGTGCATGTGGCGGCGCCCGTGCCGATCTCGCAGATGACCGGCGCGGTGTCCTGGCAATATCTCGACGAACCGGAGCGCTCACGCCTGGCGCGCAACCAGACCAAGGCACTGTCGCAGTTCGCCTATCGCTGCGCTGCTCACGAATATCGCCTGCTGGCGAGCGGGCATGCGCATTTTGTCGTCTACAACAAGCTGATGCCCTGGGATCATCTGCCCGGCGTGCTGATCCATCAGGAGGCCGGCGGCCATGCCGCTCGCATCGACGGCAGCGCCTATCTGCCCTCGCATGTCGATGGCGGTCTGCTTGTCGCGCCGGACCAGGACAGCTGGCAGGAACTGCGCCGCGAGTTGTGGGCGGAATAGGACCAATTCCTGTGGCTTGAACCGTTGTATGATCGAGTCGGGCGTTTTGGCGGAGGCTCTCGGATGAAACCTCGGTTCGCAATTTTCGCGGCGGCTCTTGCCGTGGTGCTGTTTGCGAACTCCAGCGCGGCAATCGCGCAAGAACGCCCCTGTCACAGTTCCGATCCCATCGACACCATCAAGGAGATGTCGGACGCTATCTATGCCTGCTGGAAGCCGCCACCCGGAACCGCGGGCATGTCCTTGACCATCCAGTTCTCGCTTCGTCGCAACGGGACGCTGATCGGGACGCCTCGCGCCACCTATTCCGATCTGGGGGTCGATCCGCGGCTCAGCCGAGCCTTCGTGGCGTCCATTCTCAAGGCGCTCGACGACGCTCTTCCATTGCCCTTTTCAAATGGCATGGGCGGAGCGATCGCGGGGCGGATGCTCTCTCCTCGCTTCACGGCGGCGCTTGAACGCGCATCCTGACGCCACCAGCAGACGACAATCAGTGCAGGTCGGTGACGTGGCCTGAAACGGGGGCGTTCTGCGGCTGGAACATCTTGCCGCGCTCCGCAAACAGGATCATCAGCAGCGCGGCCACCGAGACGCTGCAGAAACCGGCGGCCAGCGGCGTCACCGTGCCGTTGAAAGCCTGGCCGATCAGCGTGCCGAGAATGCCGCCGAGAAAAGTCTGCATGAAACCCAGGATCGATGACGCCGTGCCGGCCAGCTGGCCAAGCGGCTCCATGGCCAACGCATTGAAATTGGCTCCAAGACAGCCAAACGGCAGCATGGCACTGGCAAAGAAGGTGATGAACAGCCAGAGCGGCATCTTCGTTTCCAGTGAAACCACCAGCCAAGCCAGGCTGATCACCAGAAACAGCAACAGCGCGCTTTGAGACAGGCGGCGCATGCCGACGCGGCCGACAAGGCGCGAGTTCAGATAGTTGGAGAAGGCGAGTACGCCCGCGACACCGGCGAAGATGACGGGAAACATCTCGCCGACGTCGAAGATGTTGACGTAGATCTGCTGCGCCGAGGCGATGAAGCCGAACATGGCGCCGAAGATGAAGGTGCTGGCGAAGGCATAGCAGAGCGCGATGCGATTGGTGAGCACGATGCGGAAGCCGCCGAGGATGGATGAAACCGTCAGTGGCCGGCGATATTCGGGATGCAGCGTCTCGGGTAGGCGCAGCAGCGACCACGCCGAGACGATCATGGCTCCGACGGCCATTGTGACGAATATCCAATGCCAGGTCGCGAACAGCATGATGAACTGGCCGATGCCTGGAGCCACGACCGGGATCGCCATGAACACCATGAAGATCAGCGACATGACTTCGGCCATACGCCGGCCGTCGAATGTATCGCGCACGATCGAGACCGCTATGACGCGCGTGGCAGCCGCGCCAAGGCCTTGCACGGCGCGGCATATCAAGAGCGTTTCAAAGCTCGGCGCGATAGCGGCCGCGGCGGCCGCCGCCACATAGATGATCAGGCCGGCGACGAGCGGCGATCGGCGCCCGAACCGGTCCGAGATCGGCCCGAAGAACAGTTGGCCGCCGCCGAAACCCAGTATGTAGGCGGTGACCACATATTGCCGATGATTTTCGTTCTCGACCCCGAGCGAGGCACCGATCTGCTGCAGCGCCGGCAGCATGATGTCGATGGCCAGCGAATTGAGCGCCATCAGCGCCGCGCAGAGCGCGATGAACTCCCAGCGCGGAATCGGCAATTGGCTTGCCCGAGGCGAGTTGCTTGCCCCTTGCGGCGCTGATTTCTGCTGGTCCACGGCAAGTCCGATCTCTCAAACGAAAACGCGCCGGCGGGCCGGCGCATTTGGCTCGTCTTGGTCCCGGGATCCGGGCTTGTAAAATTGCCGAGGTGGGGCCGCCCCGGTGGCTTGGGCATGTCGATACCGACACGCCCAAAACTGAAGTCAGGCGGCGCCTTTGACGCTCACGCCCTTCTCGACCAGGAAGGTCTGCAACTCGCCGGCCTGGAACATTTCGCGGATGATATCGCAGCCGCCGACGAATTCGCCCTTGACGTAGAGCTGCGGGATTGTCGGCCAGTTGGAATAGTCCTTGATGCCCTGGCGCAGTTCGGCGGAGTCCAGCACGTTCACGCCTTTGTAGTCGGCGCCGATATAGTCGAGGATCTGGACGACCTGGCCGGAAAATCCGCATTGCGGGAAGCCGGGCGTGCCCTTCATGAAAAGGACGACGTCGTTGCCCTTCACTTCATTGTCGATGTAGTCGTTGATGCCGCTCATGGAATATCCTTTCACGCCTGTGGGAGTCAGGCTCGAAACATGTCCCTCAAATAAACCCATAGGTTGCCCGAAACAAGACTTTAGCCATGCCATCACCCGGATGGCGCAAAGAATGGGCGGTTTTGGGCCAAGCGTGTCGGGTGGAAATGCCTCAGTCGGGAACGCTGGTCTGCAGCGCCAGCGCGTGCAGCACGCCGCCCATATTGCCCTTCAGCGCGTCATAGACCATCTGATGCTGCTGGACGCGGCTTTTTCCGCGAAAGCTCTCGGCCACGACCTCAGCGGCGTAATGGTCGCCGTCACCGGCGAGGTCGCGAATCGTCACACGGGCATCCGGTATGCCGTCCTTGATCAGTTTTTCGATGTCGTGGGCGTCCATTGCCATTGCGGAAATTCCTGTTTCGGAAGGGCGGCGGTGCGGCGGCCCATATGATGAGAGTCGGGCAAGCCTAAAGCCTTTCCAATCCGGATTGAAGCGGTTCTGTCCAGTGTCCATTCTGTTGGTGTTCAGGCGATGGGTTCACCCGGCCCCTGCGCCGGCTCATCCTCGCGCATCGAGAAGGCGCGGCCAAGGCTGAAGACCAGCACGTAGAGCGGGAGGTTGACCGCCATGTTGGCGATCGGCAGATAGCTGGTCATTCGCCAGGCGGGCGAGAAGAACGGCTGGCTGTAACCATCGCAGACAAGCGAAGAGCCGTACTCCCACAAGGCCCCCAAAACGGCCGAGACGGCGAAGAGCTTGATGCAGGTGACGACGTGTCTCGTCCGCGCCTGGTCCGGCAGAAGCTGGTTCCAAAGCAGCAGGCAGATGATCGGAACCGCATAGATGAGGTTCTGCAGGACAAGCATCGGAAGCGTGCCGTTGGCCGCGGCGAGGAATTCTCCGCGCGTTTCCAGCCTGGGACAAACCTCGCTCGATGTCGTCGAGAGCAGGAAGAAGACGAACGGCCCGAGACACCAGAAGAAGAACAGCGACGGCCAGAAGACCACTGCAAGCAGCGCCCGGACGGCCAGTTTCTTATGATTGAGCAGGATCTCTGGACAAAACGGTTTTCCCTTTGTCCGAGAAAACCGGTTTCCACCTTTCAGGATCATGCCCTGGTCAACTGGCCTGATCCATGAAGCGCGGGAACCAGCCTTCATGGGCGGCGGTCAAGTCGCTGACCGGGATTGCCCTGGCATCGCCGAGCTTCAACGCGGCGCCGCCGGTCGAGCCGATCCACGGCGCGAAAATGCCGAGTTCGCCCTGCTGCTTGCGGATGGCGTCCCATTCATCGCCATGCGGATCGATCGACAACGTCAGGAGATAGCGGCCCTGGTCTTCACCGAACCAGACCGGGATCGGATCGGTACCGACAAGCCCGGGAACGGTCGCGCCGATGCCCGACGCCATCGCCATTTCGGCCAGCGCCACCGCAATGCCGCCATCTGAGACGTCATGCGCGGCCGTGACGATGCCGGCAGCGATCAACGAGCGTACGTGGTCGCCGACGCGCTTCTCGTGTTCGAGGTCGACCGGCGGCGGCGGGCCGTCGCTGCGGCCGTGGATATCCCTGAAATAGACGGACTGGCCAAGATGCGTTCCCCAGGAAGCCGGTGCGCCGACCAGCAGGATCATCTGGCCTTCCGCGGCGAAACCGATCCGCGCCATCTTCGACCAGTCTGATATCAGGCCGACGCCGCCGATGGTCGGTGTCGGCAGGATGCCCTGGCCGTTGGTCTCGTTGTAGAGCGAGACATTGCCCGACACGATCGGGAAACCAAGCGCCCGGCAGGCGTCGCCGATGCCTTTCACCGCGCCCACCAACTGGCCCATGATCTCAGGCCGTTCGGGATTGCCGAAATTGAGATTGTCTGTGGCGGCGAGCGGCAGCGCGCCGGTGGCGGTCAGGTTGCGCCAGCATTCGGCCACCGCCTGCTTGCCGCCCTCGTAGGGGTCGGCTTCGCAATAGCGCGGCGTCACATCGGAGGAGAAGGCCAGCGCCTTGGTTGGATGGCCCTCGACCCGCACCACGCCGGCGTCGCCGCCCGGAAGCTGCAGCGAATTGCCCTGGATCAGTGTGTCGTACTGTTCCCACACCCAGCGGCGCGAAGACAGGTCCGGTCCGCCAAGCAGCTTCAGCAGCGCATCGGCGAGGTCGGCCTGCGGGATATCGTTGGCGGCAAGCGGCGCCGGCTTCTTCGGCTCGACCCAAGGGCGATCGTATTCGGGAGCCTTGTCGCCGAGATCCTTGATCGGCAGGTTGGCGACCTCGTTCCCCTGGTGCCGCACGCGGAAGCGCAGATCGTCGGTGGTCTTGCCGACGATGGCGAAGTCGAGGCCCCATTTGTGAAAGATCGCCTCGGCCTCCTTCTCTTTTTCAGGGCGCAGCACCATCAGCATGCGCTCCTGGCTTTCCGACAGCATCATCTCGTAGGCGCTCATGCGCTCCTCGCGCACCGGCACCTTGTCGAGGTCGAGTTCGATGCCGAGGTCGCCCTTGGCGCCCATTTCGACCGCCGAACAGGTGAGGCCGGCAGCACCCATGTCCTGGATGGCGATCACGGCGCCCGAAGCCATCAGTTCGAGAGAGGCCTCCAGCAGGCATTTTTCGGTGAAGGGATCGCCGACCTGCACGGTCGGGCGCTTCTCGTCGATCTTGTCGTCGAATTCGGCCGAGGCCATGGTGGCGCCGCCGACGCCGTCGCGGCCGGTCTTGGCGCCCAGATAGACGACCGGCAGGCCGACGCCCTTTGCCTCGGACAGGAAGATGGCATCGGTCTTGGCAAGGCCCGCGGCAAAGGCATTGACCAGGATGTTGCCGTTGTAGCGGGCGTCGAAATTGACCTCGCCGCCGACCGTCGGCACGCCGAAGGCATTGCCGTAGCCGCCGACGCCGGAAACCACGCCCGCGACCAGATGCCTGGTCTTGGGATGGTCGGGCGCGCCGAAGCGCAGCGCGTTCATCGCCGCGATCGGCCGCGCGCCCATGGTGAAGACGTCGCGCAAGATGCCGCCGACGCCCGTCGCCGCACCCTGGTAGGGCTCGATGAAGGAGGGATGGTTGTGGCTTTCCATCTTGAAGACGACGCAGTCGCCGTCACCGATGTCGACCACGCCGGCATTCTCGCCCGGGCCCTGGATGACTTGCGGGCCGGTGGTCGGCAAGGTGCGCAGCCATTTCTTCGAGGATTTGTAGGAGCAGTGCTCGTTCCACATCGCCGAGAAGATGCCGAGTTCGGTGAAGCTCGGCTCGCGACCGACCAGGTCCAATATGCGCTGATACTCATCGGGCTTCAGCCCATGCGAGGCGATGAGGTCTGATGTGATCGGGACGGAATTGGAAGTGGTCATGGGCGGCGATTTATGTCCATGGAGCAGGGATTTTGAGTCTCCTCTTATCGCAAGCCTTGCGGTCGATACACCCGCCGGCTGAGGAAAAAGGCAGAAAGCAACAGGGCGATAGATCGCGGCAGGCCTTTTGGTGAGCAGCGAAAGGCGTCCACCCAGCTTTCAAGTCCCCGCAAAACCAAAATGGGGAACGCTCCGATGCCCCGGTCGTTAGGTCCCTATCACCGAGGAGACAGAATCATGGCTACCAAGCAAGGCAAGAACGACAATCGCCTCTCGGACAAGGAAGCTCTCCATATCGCGGAGACCACCGACGTTTCGCCGCGGCAGGCCAAGGAATTGGCTGAGAAGCACGGCAAGGAAAAAGCCGAGAAGGAAGCCAAGAACTTCAAGGCCGAAGGTTGATCCGGGTCTGGTTCTGACAAGTCCAGTGTCGCAAGTCGACGTCTCGAGGCAGCAGGGCGGGTGGCCGCGAACGGTTCAGGAAAAGCTGTCGTAGCCCGCGCGGCCCTCGTCCAGCAGCCGCCTGATCACCGCGACGCCGCCGGCAACATCCTCGCGCCCGCTCGGCTGCGAAACACCGAAGCGCACCCCATGGAAAACCCGCTCCGAGCGCCCCGCCTTGAATTCATCCTCATCGTCGATCAGCACGCCATGCTCCAGGCAGGCATTCTTGAACGTGCCGGAAAGCCAGGGATCGGGCAGGGTGAGCCAGACGAACGGCACCTTGTCGTGCGATCTGAATGAGAAGCCCGCCAAACTTTCGCGCACTATGGACATGCGGGCGCTGATCTCCGCGATGCTGCGCTTGCGGATTTCGCTGGCCTGGCCGGAAAGCACCAGCCGGGCATTCACCTCCGCCAGCAGGAATGGCATGCCGCCGGTCATCATCTTGTGGGCGACCCGGATGCGATGGCGATAGGCGGGCGGGCAGGAGAGCCAGCCGCCGCGCAGTCCGGCGGCGACCGACTTCGACAGGCCGCCGGCGATGATGGTGCGCTCGGGCGCGAATTCGGCAAGCAGCGGTGTCGGGTCGTCGGTCAAATGGCCGTAGAGGTCATCCTCGATCAGGATGACGTTGTAATCACGGGCGATACGCGCGATCGCCTCGCGTCGCGCCGACGACAAGGTCACCAGGGTCGGATTCTGCGCCGTCGGTATCAGGAAGATCATCTTGGGGTGCTTTTGCGCGCAGACGCGTTCGAAATCCGCCGGATCGAGGCCTTCATCGTCCGAGGCAACCAGCGCGGTGGGGGGGCCGATCAGGCCGGCGCTGCGGGAAATCTGGGAGTAGGTGAGGTGCTCGAAGGCGACATAGTCGCCGGGCGTGGTCAGGGCCGCGATCGCGGCCATCACCGCGGCGTGGGTACCGAGGGTAGGCACGATTGTATCGATCGTTGGTCGGAAGGCATTCCGCGACAGCCACCGGGCGCCGGCTTCGTACCAGCGATCCGGGAAGTCGCGCGTGTAACTTGAAATCTCATGCGGATGGTCCTGTGCGGTGCGCGACAGGACATCGGCTACAACGGCGCCCTGGCCGATATCAGGGGCTGCCGTGCTGTCGAACCGCAACTTGCCCTTGGGGGCATCGACATAGCGCGTGCCCTCCACGCTGGTGTCGGGCGCCTCCGGCTTCGTAACCCCGATGTTCTGGCTAAGCACATAGGTCCCGCGTCCGACTTCGCCGCTGACGAGACCGCGCTCGCGCAGCAACTGATAGGCCCGCCCGACGGTGCCGACCGTGGCGCCGATGTCGTAGGCAAGGTCGCGCTGTGGCGGCAGTTTTGCCCCCGCGCCGATCACTCCTCGGTCGATATCCGCCTCGATGGAATCCGCGAGACGCTGATACAGCGGTCCTGAACCGGTGAGATCTGGAACCCAATTTGTCATGGTGACAATTTTCTATATTGCACCGTTTTGGGAGTCAATACATATCGGCAGTGCACCCAACCAAGGGTGCAATTGACATTTGGCAGAAGAAAATGAATACAATCGGACCATTCCGCCATTCGGCAATCCAATTGCTCGGTCAGCCTGCTCGCCCGTCCGGGCAGCGCGGCTTCGCCGGCGGAATTGTGCAAGTGCTCAGTTCGCTGGCGAAATGGATCGACCGCCTGCTGGAGCGCCGGCGCGGCCGACTGGCGCTGCTGGAGATGACCGACGATCAACTCAAGGACATCGGCATCTCACGCTGCGACGCTCACCGCGAAGGCATCAAGCCGCTCTGGGAATAGCGGCCCGTCTACCGGGTGCCTTTGCTCCCGAGGCGCCCGATAGCGTGGTCGACGAAAACGGCGACGACGCATATCACCAGGAAAAGTGTGGTTATGGCGAGCGCGGCCACGGCGACGCTCTCAACGCCGTTCCTGGCGACATCGAGGAAGGGATAGGGCACTTCGCCCGCCAGCGGCGCGCGCGCCAGCGCATAGGCCAGATAGGCGATGGGATAGAGCACCCACCAGGAGATGTCGCTCCATCGCGTCCTGCCATCGGCGCCCGATATCAGCCACCACAGCACGAACAGCACCGGCGCCATGTAGTGCAGCAGGATGTCGCAGAGCAGGAACAGGCCTTGCGGCTGCCAGAGCCGCGCCAGAACCGTGGCATAGACGATGAACACCAGGGTGATCGAAGCCGCGACGCCCGCGCGCATCCGTGGTCCGGCAAAGGCCGGCAGCCACGCATAGAAGCTGGATGACAACAGCGAGGCGTGGACCAGCACGGCGCCAATGTTGGTCAGGATGGTGAAGAAGCTGAAATAGAACACGATCGAGCCGAGCAGGCCGCGGCCCGCTACCATCGAAGCCGGAATGGTGATCGAGAACTGCAAAGCGAGCGCTATCAGGCCAACAACCAATCCCGCGATCTGCAGGAACCGGCCCATGGCTGGCTCAGGCGGTGGCTGCGCAGGCCGGATTGCCCGCTTGCCAGCGCGCGACATCGGAGCTGATGCGTGCGCCAAGCGGGTCGTTCATCAACGGTCCGAAGACGTCGACACGGCTTGAATTGCCCTGTGCCTGCACGACCAGCAACGGTTTGCCGCCATAGTGCTTGGCCGGCACCAGAAGGAAGCGCGGCGTGCCGCTGAACGAGTTCAGTTCATTGGCCATCTGATACTGCCTGAAGGCCGGATCCTTGCTGGCGATCCAGCATTTGTGGGCCGATATCGCCACCTGTTCCATGGAGAGCAGCGCGGCGCTCTTGCCCGACGGCACGGGCGTGCTCTTGGGGCTCGATTGGCAAGATGCCAAGGCAAAGCCTGACACGGCGATCAGGGCGATCGTCCTGTTCTTGATCAAGCGGCACCCATTTCGAGTTCGGACAGAGAGATCTTCAGGCCATCGGTCATCTCGCCCCACACCCTGGACAATGCCGGATGCTGCGAAGCGATCTGCTCATAGGCATCGAATCTGGGATAGGCGTCGAGCAGGTCGTGGCGGCCGGTCATGGCGCGGAAATTGTTGAAGATGAACCGCGTCGGCGTCAGCCAGGCATCGGCGAAACTGATGTCGCTGCCGAGCGCGAAGGGGCCTTGCGCCATGCGTGCCTCGATGGCGGCCAGCCCATGGTGCAGACGGGCGAATTGGGCGTCGATCTCGGCAGTGTCGCGCTTCGGCACGAAATGCAGTTCGAAAAGCTTCATCGTCGGTGTGAGTACGTCGAGATCGACGATGCGGGCAAACATGCGCACCAGCGCGCGGTCCTTCGAATCGGGCGGCAACAGAGCCGGTTCGGGAAACCGTTCCTCGAGATATTCGGCGATCACCACCGATTCGACGATCGTTTCGCCCGAGCCGGTGATCAGAACCGGAATCCGGTTCATCGGCGAGATGGCGCGAAACGCCTCGGGGATCGGAAAACCGGGCGGCGGCGCGATGATCTTGATCGGCACGTCCTTGATATAGGCCAGCGCCCGCACGATCGAAGAGTAGGGCGACAACGGCCGCGAATAGAGTTTCATGACCGTCTCTCCCTCACGCTATGATCTTGAATTGCCGCAATTCTTAAGGTTGCGGTTGCAAACTTCAAGCGGCAATGCCCAAGGCGCCTTCGAACAGCGCTCTGCCGTCATTGCCGCCATGCGCTGCTTCTATCAGATTCTCGGGATGCGGCATCAGGCCGAGCACATTGCCTTGTTCGTTGACGATGCCGGCAATGTCGTTGATCGAGCCGTTCGGGTTGGTGCCTTCGGCATAGCGGAACACCACCTGGCCTTCGCCCTCGAGACGGGCAAGTGTGTCGGCGTCGGCAAAGTAATTCCCGTCGTGATGCGCCACCGGCGAGCGGATGATCTGGCCCGGCTGGTAGCGACGCGTGAACATGGTGTTGGCGTTGGCGATCTCGAGCTTGACCTGCCGGCAGACGAATTTCAGCGAGGTGTTGCGCATCAGCGCACCTGGCAGCAGACCGGCCTCGACGAGGATCTGGAAACCGTTGCAAACGCCGATGACCATGACGCCCTTGGCCGCCTTTTCGGCGACCGCCCGCATGACCGGCATGCGTGCCGCGATCGCGCCGCAGCGCAGATAATCGCCGAAGGAAAAGCCGCCTGGGATGGCGATCAGGTCGACATCGGGGATTTCAGTGTCGGTCTGCCAGACGGTTGCCGGCGCCTGTCCGGAAATCTTGGTCAGCGCCGCGATCATGTCGCGGTCGCGGTTGAGGCCAGGGAGAAGGACGACGGCTGATTTCATTTTGGTTCGTAAGGCCTTTGTGCTTCGGCAAGTTCGCGCGGGTCGAGACGGCGCTCGATATGTTGTAGCCAATCATCCCGGCGAGCGAGCACGCCATAGATGTTCATCACGTCACTCTCGGTGGCTATCAGATGACCGCGGATGGAGCCAAGCTCGGATTTTACCTCTCCGAGCGTCAAATCCATCCTGTCCAACCGTGATTGAATGGACTTGAGGCCTTCAAATATCAAGCTTCCATCGCTCTCGGCCATCAGTCCCTCCGGCACAACTTCAGGTAAGCGTCACACTATAATTCTCAATTACAGTGTTCGCCAGCAGCTTGTCGCACATGGCCTTGAGATCGGCCTCGGCCTTGCCCTTGTCGCTTTCCGAAAGCTCGACGTCGAACACCTTGCCCTGCCGCACTTGGCCGACGCCATCGAAGCCCAGCCCCGACAGCGCGTGTTCGATCGCCTTGCCTTGCGGGTCGAGCACACCATTCTTGAGGGTGACGGTAATGCGGGCCTTGATCACGCTGGACATGCTCCTGTTCTGAACGTTGGGGGCAAGCCGCTGTCAGTGCGGCTTGCCTTTGAGGCCATCGGTCGAGGCGACAAGCACCGGACCGGTAGGACGCGGCGGCTCGTTCTCGTTCATGATGCCGAGGCGGCGGGCGACTTCCTGATAGGCCTCGACGAGGCCGCCCATGTCGCGGCGGAAACGGTCCTTATCGAGCTTGTCCTGCGTCGCCACGTCCCACAGGCGGCAGGAGTCCGGCGAAATCTCGTCGGCCACGACGATGCGCATCATGTCGCCCTCGAACAGGCGACCGCACTCGATCTTGAAGTCGACGAGCTGGATGCCGACCCCCATGAACAGGCCGGAGAGGAAATCGTTGACGCGGATGGCCAGCGCCATGACATCGTCGATCTCCTGCGGGCTTGCCCAGCCGAACGCCGTGATGTGCTCTTCCGAAACCATCGGATCGTCGAGCGCGTCGGCCTTGTAATAGAATTCGATGATCGAGCGCGGCAGGACGGTGCCTTCCTCGATGCCGAGGCGCTTGGACAGCGAACCGGCGGCGACATTGCGCACCACCACCTCGAGCGGGATGATCTCGACTTCCTTGATCAGCTGCTCGCGCATGTTGAGCCGGCGGATGAAGTGGGTCGGGATGCCCATGCGGTTCAAATGATTGAAGATGTATTCGGAAATGCGGTTGTTGAGTACACCCTTGCCGTCGATGACCTCGTGCTTCTTCTTGTTGAACGCGGTTGCGTCGTCCTTGAAGAACTGGATCAGCGTGCCCGGCTCGGGTCCCTCATAGAGGATCTTGGCCTTGCCTTCATAAATGCGGCGGCGATTTTTCATTTGAATTTTTCTCTGGATTTGCGGACAGGCGGCAAGCGACCACTTCCTGTCCGTCCGCCTGAATTAATGCGGCGACGGTGACGTTCAATGCCGGGTCTATCCCAATCACACCGTTTGCTCAATCGGCAAATCCTTTCAATCAACCGCTTTCGGGACTGAAATGCCGCAGCGCAGCATATGACGAAGCATATTGACCGGCCCGCGACCTTTTGGTTTGTGCTTCGGCAACACACATATCCATTGCCAACGAATCGGATTTGACCGGAGGGACGCCATGAGCAGCATGAAAGACCGCGAAGAGGGCTTCGAGCGCAAATTCGCATTCGACGAGGAGCTTCGGTTCAAGGCTTCGGCGCGGCGCAACAAGGCGCTTGGTCTGTGGGCAGCCGAAAAGCTCGGAAAGTCCGGCGCCGATGCCGACGCCTACGCCAAGGAAGTCGTTGTTTCCGACATCGAGGAAGCCGGCGACCACGACGTGTTCCGCAAGATCCGCAAGGATTTCGATGCCGCCGGCGTCGAGCAGTCCGATCACCAGATCCGCCGCACCATGGACGAAATGATGGCGCAGGCGATCGAGCAGATCAAGAACACCTGATCCGGCCGCTTTCTGGCCCAATCCACCGCCCGGCCGATCCGGGCGGTTTTTCTTTGCCTTTGCGGCGGTTTCCGGCTGAAACTGCCGACGTTAACGAGGAAAGAGATTAGATGTCCCTGAAGTCCCGTCTTGCCGCAGATGAAACGCTGGTAACCGCCTGGTCGGGCGTGCCGGACGCCTTGACCGTGGAGATCCTCGCCAGGCAGGACTTCGATGCCGTGACACTCGACATGCAGCATGGCGGCCATCACGAGGACAGCGTCCTGCGCGGCCTGGCACCCGTGCTGGCCGTGGGCAAGCCGGCGCTGGTGCGCATTCCCGTTGGCCGTTTCGACATGGCCAGCCGCGCTCTCGATTTCGGCGCCGAGGCGGTCATTGCGCCGATGGTCAACTCGGTGGCCGATGCAAAGCTGTTCGCCGCGGCCATGAAATATCCCCCGCTCGGCGAGCGCTCGTGGGGTCCGACCTATGCCTTTCCCCGCCATGGCAAGGGCGACTATGCCGAATGGCTGCGCGACACCAATCAGCGCACCATGGCTTTTGCCATGGTCGAGACGCGCGCCGCGCTCGATGCGCTTGACGGTATCCTCGACACGCCGGGCATCGACGGCATTTTCCTCGGGCCGTCCGACTTCTCGATCGCCTGGACCAACGGCACCACGGTCAATTCGACGCTGGAAAGCATGATGGAGACGGTGGCTTCGGTTGCCGAGCGCACCCGCAAGGCCGGCAAGCATGCGGCGATCTATGTCGTCGAACCGGCTATCGCCGGCCGCGTCGTGTCGATGGGCTATCGCCTGCTCGCCACGGGTTCCGAGCACGCGCTGATTTCATTGGGAGCAAGGACCTTGCTCAAGGACATGCGGGACTCGATCGGATCCTGAACCAGCGGACTGCTGTCGCCAGCGTGTTGCTCAGGCCTTTGCACCGCGAGCGCCGTGGCGGCCGATCCGCCGGGTCTGATCCTGTCGAACAAAGCGCCGAGCGCCTGGACCCACCAGTTGTTGAAAGCCATCAGCGGCAATGCCGCGAGGATCGACCCAGATATCGCGGCGGCAGCGCCGAGTGCGGCGGAGTCGCTTGCCAACAGCGCCCATGATCCCAACGAGCAGATAACGGGTACATGCACGAGGTAGAGCGGGAAAGACAGGTCGCCCAGGAAACGTGCGGCCTTGCCGGAGAGCCATGACGGTGGGTCATCCATGCTCAGCACGGCGTAAACCAGCATGATGCTTGCCGGGATGGCCACGCAAGCTTGCCGCAAACCGATATCGGAAGCTGCAATATCGAGCACGGCGAAGGGCCGGTATATTCCGACAGCATCTCCTGCATAACCCAGCAGCACCAGCGAAATAATCGCCATGGCCCCTCTCACCCATCGATTCGGGCGAAATCCCATGGCGAGAAGCGGATAGAGTAGGAGGCTGGCCGGAAAGGCACAAAAAAAGAAGCTGACTTGCACCGCCAAGAATACGCCTGTTGCTATGCAAAGCCAGGACAATAGCGCCCAGCGGCCTTGGAAGAAAAAGACGATCGGGGCGAGGGCGAAGGTCAGCATGCTGCCCCAGAACTCGATCGTCATGGTCCACAGGCTGCTGTCGTAATATTTGTCGCCGTAAATGAATGTCCGCCACGCTCCTTGCAGGAATGCGTCGGAGAAACTCGCTGTCTCCCGCGACAGTACCTTTGAAGCATTGCCGAATCTGCCGAGCCACTCAGATTGAGCGACCGCCGCTGCATCCTCGAAGAAATACAGATCGAGCTTGAAGATGACACAGGACGATAGAACCACAACAAGCACGGGTCCAGCCAGACGAGGCAAACGTTTGATCGCACCCAGCCGAAGGTCTTGTGCGTCGCGGGACTGGAAATAACGCTTCACAAGCACATAGGAAGAGAGGACGAAAAACAAGTAGACGGCAGAGCCGCCATTGAAAGCGATGAAAGCCAGACTTGTCTTGAGCGATTGCGCAGCCTCCTCTTCGCCCGCCGCGGACGGCGCAAAAGCACACAAGATATGCCAATTGAGAACGATAAGCGCTGCGGCACCTCTCAAGAATTCGAGTGAAGCGTCCTTGCGCAAGCATTGACCTCTGTTTCAAGGCGAAGAATTGGCAGCCCGGTTCAAGCACGGATGATCATCCAGAAAGCAATTTCCACTGCTTCTGAATAGTTAACGCTGGCCCTCTTAAATTATTATTTATTCGAGTCCTGCAGTTTGATCGAATGCCATCGTGCGTTGATTTTGGCGCGCCTCAGAGGTCCGTCAGAAACTTGGCGAAGGTCATCGATCCCTCGGGCCAGGGGCCAAAGCCTGAATCCTCGCTGAGATGGCCGGTTTCTCCGGCATCGATGAACAGCGAGCCCCAGGCGCCGGCGATGTCCTCGGCGACATCGAAAGGGCAGAAGGGGTCGTTGCGGCTGGCGATCACGATGGAGGGAAACGGCAGCGGTTCGCGAGGATAAGGGCCGAAGGTCATCAGATGTCTTGGCTTGATCTTGGGATTCGCGACGTCCGGCGGTGCCACGAAGAAGGCGCCGGCGACCGGCTTCCGGAACTGCGGAATGGCTTGTACGGCCGCGGCCACTCCAAGTGAGTGAGCGACGAGAACGACAGGTCTCTCGGCCTCGTTGACCGCCTTGGCCACACTCGCCGTCCAGTCCTCGCGTACCGGCTTCGACCATTCCGCTTGCTCGACGCGGCGCGCCGTGGACAGTTTCGATTGCCAGCGGGTCTGCCAATGCTCAGGCCCCGAATTGGTGTATCCGGGAATGATCAGAATATCTGCGTCCTTGACTTTCATGGCGCTCAGATAGCGAGCGCGATTGCCTCATGCAACCGTTGATGGGCAGGCTTCCGGTCGCAACGGTGAACACCATGTTCGCTTTTCGCTGTCTTGTGTGAACGATGAAGATCGACGATCTCTGTCGGGAGAGAAACAGCCGTGGAGGACCGGGATTTTGGCGCTGACACGACGTAGAATGATCGGCGCCGCTGGCCTCCTGGCTTTGGGAGCTTCGCGAGACGTCGCCGCAACGGAGACAATGATGAGCGAACTGCCATTTGCCGCCACCACCCCGGTGAGCGTCGCCCGCGTCGGTTTGAAGGCGCGTGATGCCGAAAGTCTTGCCGCCTACTATCGTAAAGTCGTCGGACTGCAGGAATTGAGCCGTGCCGAAGGCGCGATCACGCTCGGCGCCGGCAGCCGTCCGCTGCTAGTGCTTGAGCCGGACAGCTCCGCCAAACCGGACGATCCGCGCAGCGCCGGCCTGTTCCATACGGCTTTCCTGCTGCCCAGCCGTGCCGATCTCGGACGCTGGATCAACCACGCCATCTCAGACAAGATCGCTATCGAGGGCGCTTCGGACCATCTGGTCAGCGAAGCGCTCTACCTGACCGATCCCGAGGGCAACGGCATCGAAATCTATGCCGACCGCCGCCCGCAGGATTGGAAATGGAACGGCGACAAGATCGCCATGGCGACCGAGCGGATGAACATTCCGTCTGTCGTTGCCGAAGTGCCGGCCGGCGATGCGGGATGGCAAGGCGCGCCGGAAAACAGCATTGTCGGCCATGTCCACCTGCGCGTCGGCAGACCGGAAGAGGCCGAAGCCTGGTGGAACCAGGAATTCGGCTTCGACACGGTCGCCAAATATGGCGGCCAGGCGGTGTTCCTGTCGTCGGGGCATTATCACCACCACATCGGCGCCAATGCCTGGCAAAGCGCCGGCGCCGGCCGCCGCGACCCCTCCCGCTCGGGCCTTGCCTGGGTCGAGATGCGTTCGGACAATGCGAGCAGCGAAACGACCCGTGAGGATCCTTGGGGCACGGTGATCAGGACCGTGCCGGGTAAGGCTTGATTGGACGTCATCACGGCACCTTCTCCCCATAAACGGGGAGAAGGAAAGCTCATGCTCCTCCGAACACCCGCTTGAAGATCGTGTCGACGTGCTTGGTGTGGTAACCCAGGTCGAATTTCTCGCGGATTTGCGCCTCCGGCAGTGCGGCTGTCACTTCCTTGTCGGCCAGAAGTTCCTCAAGAAAATCAGCGCCTTGTTCCCACACCTTCATGGCGTTGCGCTGCACCAGCCGGTAGGAATCCTCGCGTGACAGGCCGGCCTGCGTTAGCGCCAGCATGACGCGTTGCGAATGCACAAGGCCGCGAAACTTGTTCATGTTGTTCAGCATGTTGTCGGGATAGACGACCAGCTTGTCGACGACGCTGGTCAGGCGTGACAGCGCGAAATCGAGCGTCACGGTGGCGTCCGGGCCGATCATGCGCTCGACCGAGGAGTGCGAGATGTCGCGCTCATGCCAGAGCGCCACGTTCTCCATCGCCGGCAGCGCCATGGAACGCACCATGCGGGCAAGGCCGGTGAGGTTTTCGGTCAGCACCGGGTTGCGCTTGTGCGGCATCGCCGACGAGCCTTTCTGGCCCGGCGAAAAATACTCTTCCGCTTCCAGCACTTCGGTGCGCTGCAGATGCCGGACCTCGATCGCCAGCCGCTCGATCGAGGAGGCGATAACGCCGAGGGTCGCGAAGAACATGGCGTGGCGGTCGCGCGGAATCACCTGCGTCGACACCGGTTCCGGCTTCAGTCCGAGCTTACGAGCCACATGTTCCTCGACATAGGGCTCTATGTTGGCGAAGGTTCCGACCGCGCCCGAAATCGCACAGGTGGCAATGTCTTCGCGCGCGTGCACCAGCCGCTCGCGGCAGCGCGAGAATTCGGCATAAGCCTGCGCCAGCTTTATGCCGAAGGTCGTCGGCTCGGCATGGATACCGTGGCTGCGGCCGATGGTGACGGTGTCCTTGTGCTCGAAGGCGCGGCGCTTGAGCGCTGCAAGCAACGTATCGATGTCGGCCAGCAAAATGTCGCTGGCGCGGGTGAGTTGCACCGCAAAGCAGGTGTCGAGCACGTCCGAAGACGTCATGCCCTGATGGATGAAGCGCGCGTCGGGCCCGACGAATTCGGCAAGATGGGTGAGGAAGGCGATAACGTCATGCTTGGTGACGCGCTCGATCGCGTCGATCTTCTCGACGTCGAATTCGGCCGCGCTTCCCTTTTCCCAGATCGTTTTGGCCGCTTCCTTGGGGATGACCCCCAGTTCGGCCAGCGCGTCGCAGGCATGGGCCTCGATTTCGAACCAGATGCGAAACCGGGTTTCGGGCGACCAGATGGCGACCATTTCCGGCCGGGAATAGCGAGGGATCATCGGTCATTCCTGATGTATCGGAGGGATTTGTCCGCGTCCTAACAGAGGCGGGCCAAATGCTCAACGCTGCTGCCGTGCAAACCAGAGGCTGACGGCGAACAAGGCGACGAAACCAAGCGGGAAATAGAGCCGGATGCCCAGCACCACGAACTGGTAGGACGCCACCGCCATCGTGAAGGCGAGCTGAAAGCCCCAGGTGAGGGTGAATACGGGCGCATGCCATTCGGCATAGTAGGAGCGGTATTGCAGGGCATACAGCAGGGCGGTGAGGCCGATCGTTGCGGCAGCAAGCCCTACGAATATCGCCGCGAAGGCGACCTCCCGGCCCCTTCCGAGCGAAACCAGCCGTGCGGCAAAGAGGCCAACCGGAAAGGCCAGGGCGCCGCCGACGGCAAACAGCAGGGACACGGTGCGGATCTTGCCCGGCGTCACCCAATTGTCCAGCAACAGGTTGACGAGTGCGCTGGCGCCCATGGCGGCGGCCCACAGCAGCGCACCGAGAAGCGCTGCACGCAGTGTCGGCATGGCGCCGCGAAGGTGGTGCAGGGCGCGATTGCGCCTGACGGGTTGGACAAGCTCTGTCACAGGCGGCCGGTCACGGCGATCCAGCGAAAGTCCGGCCCTTCGAAGCCATACTGGCGCACCGCGATCAGCACCGCATAAGCGCTGAGGCTGTCCATCGAGAACGTCTGCACCGCGCCGATGCGGTAGCCGTTCGGGCAGCCCCGGCTCTTGGGGATCGCTTTGTCCTCGTGCAGCAATTTGGTGGTGCCGCCATCCCGCGCCTCGATACGCAGCAACCGGAAGCCATTGATCTCGCCCTGGCTGGCGCAACTTTCGGTGTCATTCATGCCGATCTCGTCGAGCCGGAACTCGAGCGGCTGGTCGACAGGGGAAAAGATCGGTCGCGGATTGACCACTATGCGATGTGGATCGGCCGAAAGCTCGGTCACCGGGTTGGAGCCGGCGGTGATGCCGCGGTTGGCACTCAGCTCGGCCTGGCTGACAATGGCCTCGCCCTTTTGCCGGGCCTGAAGGCGGGCAGCGTCGAGCGTTGCCTTCTCGTCGTCGAGCCGGACCCTGACCGGCGTGCCCTTGAGAAAGCTGTCGTTGCTCGTGTCGATGTAATACCGGTTGGCATAGGGAAAGCCCGACCCGTCCTGGATGCCGTACTCCTCGAAGGCGAACACGCCGCCATCCCGGGTGAAGCCCAGGATTTCGAGCTCCGCGACATCGCCGGCCTGGGCAATCGACGCCGCGAACTGCGTGGCCAGGCAAACGGCAAACAGGAAAAGCGTCCGCATTGTCATCGCTCCTTCGGCCTGATCGCTTCATCCCTAGCACGACGAGATCAAAACGTCGTGCGGACCAAGGCCGATGCATCCAAACCGCTCGTCATTTGTTATTGTCGGCAGTCCCAAGGGAAACCCACCCCAATGGAGAAGCTAACATGACCGACACCAGCAAAATTCGTGAGCACATGGACGTCGTCGGCGCCGACGGCGTGCATATCGGCACCGTCGACAAGGTCGATGGCCAGCGCATCAAGCTGACCAAGGCCGACAGTGGCGAGGGGGCTCACAAGGGCCATCACCACTATATTTCACTGGCCCTGGTTGCCGAGGTCGATGGCAAGAAGGTGTGGCTGTCCGCGAATTCCGATGTCGCGGTGACGTTCGAGGAAGAAAAATCCGATCCGGTTTGATCGACGGCTTTAGCCAGCCTAGTGACGTGACGACCAGACGGGAAACAGGTCGTTGTCGGCTGGCGTCGCGGCAAACACGCCACGGCTGATGGCGCGCGCCATAGTGGCGCCGGCGGCGGCGTAGAGGTCGATTGCCGCGTCGGCGGTCAGTTCGACCCCGCTATTGCCGGTGGCCAGCGCGAACACCAGGTCGCCGTCGGCCGGCGTATGGGTCGGCCAGATGGCGCGTACGAAGCCGTCATGCGCCGAAATTGCCAGGCGTTTGGCGGCGGCCTTGGTGAGAACCGCGTCCGTGGCAATGACCGCGATGGTCGTGTTGCCGCCGCTGTCCAACTGCCGTCCGTGATCCTTGTCCCGGTATTTCAGCAAAATCCGCTTCGCGTCCTCGGGCATGGGCGAGGGATAACCAAGCCCGCCGAATTCATCGCCGATTTCGAAGGGTGCCGCCCAGAAATGGCGGGTGCGGCCGACGGTCACCGAGCCGGTCGGGTTGACGGCGGCCAGCGCGCCGATGGTGATCCCATTGTCCAGCAGTGTCGAGGCGGAACCCAGGCCACCCTTCAGCCCCGACGTCAGTGCACCGGTTCCGGCGCCCGCCGTGCCAAATTGGAAATCGACAGCGGCAGTCTGCACCGACTCGTAGCCGAGGTCGCGATAGGGGGGATAGCGGCCCCAGTCCTTGTCGCCGCCATTGCGCAGGTCGAAGAGGATCGCCGCCGGCACGATCGGTACGCGGAAGCCGCCAACCTCGAAGCCGATGCCGCGTTCGCGCAGTGCGGCCTGCACGCCGGAGGCAGCATCGAGCCCGAAAGCAGAACCGCCCGACAGCACCACGGCATGGATCGTCTCCACCAAATTGTGCGGTTCCAGCAGATCCGTCTCGCGGGTGCCAGGCGCGCCGCCAAGAATCTGGACTCCCGCGACCGCCGGCTCGTCGCAAAGGACGGTCGTCAGGCCGGACTTCAGCCTCGCGTCGGAAGCATTGCCAACGCGCAGGCCCATGACATCGGTGATGAGATTGCGTGGACCGGTGCGGAACATCAGTTGTTTTCCAAGGGCACGAAGCGGGTGCCGTCGAAGCGGAAGACACGGTAGAGGCTCTGGCTGAGGTCGCCCTTGTCGTCGAAGCGGACCGATCCGATCGCCGTGGTGAAATCATGCCCGGTGAGTGCCTCGGCCAGCGGCCCGCCGGAGCCTGCTGCGTCCGACGATGCGGCCTTGGCGATCTCGACCGCAGCATAAGCCGGCAGGGCGTAGCCGTCCGGCACGATCTTGTGCGCGGAGAAGCTTTCCAGCACCTTGGGATCCGCGACATCGGCCCATTCGGGTGGCGCGATCATCAGCGTGCCGGTCGCGTAAGGCACGTCGCCGGGCGGCGTGCGCAGGTTTTCGCCGCCGGCAAGGACGATGCCCGTCTGGAGCTGGGCGGCATCGCGCCCCATAATGGCGATGTCGTCGCCATCGCCGCCGGCAAAGACATGCGTGGCGCCGGCCTTTTTCAACCGTCCCATCAGGCCGATCTGGTTGTCGAGCTGCGGCCGGAACGTGTCGACGAAGACCGGTTTCAGTGCCGCCTGCTCGGCAGCAGCACGAAATGTTTCCGCCATCTCGCGGCCATAGATAGTGCCGTCGTCAATGATCGCGAACAGCTCGTTCTGCCATAGGCGGGTAAGGGTGGAGGCGACGGCATTGCGCTCGTCGTCGCCTCGCGGGCCGAGGCGATAAACCGGCCAGCCGGTCTTGGCGCGGCGGTCGGTCAGGCTTTCGGTTCGCACACCAACGGTGATGGCGGGAATATTGGCGTCCTTAAGGACAGGCATCGCCGCCTCGATCGCCTCCGTGCAGAGGAAGCCGATCACGACATTGACCTTGGCTGCCACGAATTCCCTGGCCGCCGCGGCGCCGCCATCGCCGGTGCAGGCGTCATCAACAGTCTTGAGTTGGATGCCGTCCACCTCTGCCGCGAGCCCGGCGCCAGCCTCGATCTGCCTGCCGAGGATGGCCGATGGTCCCGACAGGGGTGCTGCGACACCAATCGTGAGCGTCTGTGCGCTGGCGGCGCCGGCCATGAACAGCCAGGCCAGCGCTGCGGTTATGGTTGCCCCGGATCGCATGCTGCCGAAGAATTCCTCCAAGCCCGCGACGTCGCGCAGGCGTCAAATTCCCGCCAAGACCTAAAGGCTGCCCGGCCTTGGTGCAACACGCGAATTCGGGATATGGGCCAAGCACTTCGCTTGTGGCATGTGATGTCTGGCCATATATGTCAGGTGAACAATGGCCATGGAATCTTCCAGTGCTGAAGAAGAACGATATTGGACCGCAGGCCTATCGCGACGCGATGAGTCATTTTGCCGGTCATGTCCATGTGGTGACCACCGACGGACCCGCCGGAAAGCGGGGGACGACGGTGATCGCGGCATGTTCTGTGTCGGATACGCCGCCGACCATTCTGGTCTGCCTCAATCGTGAAAATGCCAAGAATGAGCTGTTCGTGAAGAACGGCAAATTTGCCCTGAACACGCTGGCTTCGCACCAGGAGCCGCTGTCGATTGGATTTTCCGGCATGACTGGCCTGCCGGTCGAAGAGCGCTTCGCGCTCGGCGAATGGGATGTGATTTCCACCGGCGCGCCGACGCTGAAGGGCGCGCTCGCCGTGTTCGACTGCGAACTGATCGACACCAAGGACCTGGCCACCCATCGTGTGCTTTTTGGCAAGGTGACAGGTCTGCGTATGGGCGATAATTTGCGGCCGCTGATCTATCACGCCCGCGGCTACCACGTCCTGGAAAGTGGGGCCGCCGCACCCGCGGAGAAGGAATGAGCGACTTGAAACCGCGCCCCGTGCCGCGGACGATCGACGAAACGCTCGATCTCCTGACCGGCGCGGGCTATGTCGCGGACCGGTCGCTGGCAACGGTGCTTTTCCTGTCTCTGCGCATGAGACGGCCGCTTTTCCTCGAAGGCGAGGCCGGCGTTGGCAAGACCGAGATCGCCAAGGTGTTGGCCGAGGCGCTTGGCCGCCGGCTGATCCGTCTGCAGTGTTATGAGGGGCTCGACGTCTCCTCGGCCGTTTATGAGTGGAATTACGCCGCGCAGATGATCGAAATCCGCATGGAGGAGGCCGCCGGCAAGGTCGACCGCTCCGCCATGGAGCGTAACGTTTTCTCCGAAAAGTACCTGATCCGCCGGCCGGTGCTCGATGCGCTGACGGGCAAGGCGGGCGCAGCCCCGGTTTTCCTGATCGACGAACTCGACCGCACCGATGAAGCCTTCGAAGCCTTCCTGCTCGAAATCCTCTCCGACTTCCAGGTGACTGTGCCTGAACTCGGCACGATCAAGGCGGAAGAGCCGCCGATCGTCATCATCACCACCAACCGCACCCGCGAAATCCACGATGCGCTGAAGCGGCGCTGCCTTTATCACTGGGTCGACTATCCCAGTGCCGAGCGCGAACTGGAGATCGTGCGCCGCAAGGTGCCTCGGGCCAACCAGCGGCTTTCGGCCGAAGTGGTGTCCTTCATCCAGAAGCTGCGCCAGATCGAGCTGTTCAAGGTGCCGGGCGTCGCCGAAACCATCGACTGGGCCGGCGCGCTGACCGAACTCGACAAGGTGGCGCTCGATCCGGAGACCGTGTCCGACACGATCGGGGTGCTGCTGAAATACCAGGACGACATTGCCCGCATCGGCGCGGGCGAGGGCCGGCGCATCCTCGACGAGGTCAAGGCCGAGCTCGCGGCGGCGGAGTAGGGTGGTGAAGGCGTCCCGACCCGACCCTGGAGAGGCGACGGCGGACGGCCGGATCGCAGACAACATCGTCTATTTCGCCCGCGCCTTGCGCAAGGCCGGCATGCGGGTCGGGCCCGCTTCGGTCAAGGACGCGATCGAGGCGGTGCTCGTCGCCGGCATCGGCTCGCGTGATGACTTTTACTGGACCCTGCACGCCGTTCTGGTCTCGCGGCATGAGGATCATGCCACCTTCGACGAAGCTTTCCGACTGTTCTGGAAATCGCGCGAATTGATCGAGAAGCTGCTGGCGATGTTTTCGCCGGTGGCGCCTGACGTCAGGCAGAAGCAGAAACCGCGCGCGGCTGAAAATCGCGTCAGCCAGGCGATGTTCGAGGGTCATCAGAAAAACCAGACGCCTCAGGAAATCCCTGAGATCGAGGTCGACGCCCGCTTCACCTTTTCCGGCAACGAGCTGTTGCGGGGCAAGGATTTCGCGCAGATGAACGCAGTCGAGATGGCTGACGCCAGGAAGGCGATCGCGGCGTTGCGGCTGCCTGTCGACATGGTGCGGACCAGACGCTTCAAGGCGGATGCGCATGGCCGCCGCATCGATCCACGTGCCATGATGCGCTCGGCGGCGCGCACCGGCGGTGAATTGATCCTGCCGAAATTCCGTTCGGTCCGCGAAGTTCATCCGCCCCTGGTGGTGCTGGCCGATATTTCCGGTTCGATGAGCCAATACACGCGCATCTTCCTGCATTTCCTGCATGCGCTGTCGGAAAAGCGCCGGCGCGTGCACACTTTCGTCTTCGGCACGCGGCTGACCAACCTGACCCGGCAGATGCGCCACCGCGATCCCGATGCCGCCCTTGCCGATTGCTCGGCGGCGGTCAAGGACTGGTCGGGTGGCACGCGCATCGGCGATACGCTAGCCGAGTTCAACCTTGTATGGTCGCGACGTGTGCTGGGACAGGGCGCGGTGGTGCTTCTGATCACCGACGGGCTGGAACGCGACGATATAGGGGGCTTGGCGGAAGAAATGGAGCGGCTGCACAAATCCTGCCGGCGGCTGATCTGGCTCAATCCGTTGTTGCGCTTCGATGGTTTTCAGGCGCGCGCCCGCGGCGTCAAGGCGATGCTGCCGCATGTCGACGAATTCCGCTCGGTGCACAATCTCGACGCGCTCGCCGATCTCTGCGCCTCGCTGGACAAGAAATCGGTTCTTTCCGTCGATCCACGGCCGTGGATGGATGCTGGCGCAAGGCGCGCCGCATAGCCATATATTTTCCGGCTTTTGGAAAAACAGACCCTGAGAGAAGCAACGATGAGTGACAGTCTTTATCTCGATGAGGCCCGCGACCCGCTAATCATCGCGGAAGCCTGGATGAAGGACGGCAAGGATGTCGCAGTGGCGACCGTGGTCGAGACCTGGGGTTCAGCGCCGCGCCCGGTCGGCAGCCACCTTGTCATCGATGCCGATGGCAATTTCCACGGCTCTGTTTCGGGCGGTTGCGTCGAGGGCGCTGTCGTGACCGAGGCGGTCGACGTCATCGGCTCCGGCAAAGCCAGGATGCTGGAGTTCGGTGTTGCCGATGAGACCGCCTGGCAAGTCGGCCTGTCCTGCGGCGGCCGCATCAAGGTTTATGTTGAGCGATTGGGCTGACCTCCGATGGATCCTTATGCGCTGAAGACGCTCAATGCCGAGCGGCGCGCCCGCCGCGCGGCGATCCTCGTCACTGATCTCGGTGATGGTCGCGATCGTATCGTGCGGGAGGGCGATCAGGTCGCCGGCGATCTCGGTGCGGCGATCGCCAAGGCGTTTCGATCCGGCAATTCGGGGTCCGTCGAGGCGGAAGGGCGGACCTTCTTCCTCAATGCGCATCTGCCGCGGCCGCGTCTGGTGGTGATCGGCGCCGTGCATATCAGTCAGGCGCTCGCGCCGATGGCACGGATCGCAGGCTATCCCTTGGAGATCATCGATCCGCGCACCGCCTTTGCCACATCGGACCGCTTTCCCGATGTCGCCTTGCATGCCGACTGGCCGCAGGACGTGCTGGAACGCCAGCCGCTCGACGCTTACACCGCGCTCGCCGCCGTTACCCATGACCCGAAGATCGACGATTTCGCGCTGAAGGCGGCACTCGACGCCAACTGTTTCTATGTCGGAGCGCTCGGCAGCCGAAAGACGCATGCCAGGCGCGTCGAGCGCCTGCTGGCGCTGGGCGCGAGTGCGGACCAGATCGCGCGTATCCACGCGCCGATCGGGCTGGACATCGGGGCGGCAAGCCCCGCCGAGATCGCCGTCGCCATTCTCGCGCAGACCATTCTTGCCTTCCGCTCACGCGGCCTCGATGCGAAGGGCGCGGCGGCGTGAAATTCGGTCCGATCCCGATCGACGCGGCCGAAGGGGCGGTGCTGGCGCATGCGACCGCGGCCGGCGAAAAGCGATTTCGCAAGGCGCACAGGCTGAGCGCCGAAGATGTCTCAACGCTCAAGAGGGCAGGTGTTTCGCAGGTCGTTGCGGCCGTGCTGGCGCCGGACGATCTCGGCGAGGACGCCGCGGCGCAAAAAATTGCCGAAAGCATGACCCTCGGCGGCATCGAGGCGAAGCCCGCCGCTACCGGCCGGGTCAATCTCCACGCCAAGGCGGCTGGCATCTTCACCGTCAATGCCGCTGTCATCGATGCGATCAATGCGGTCGATCCCGCTATCACCATCGCCACGCTTGGCCAGCACGCGCCGGTCGAAAAGGGCCAGATGGTCGCGACGGTGAAGATCATCCCCTTCGCGGTCTCTTCCTCGTTGGTGGCCGCCGTGACGGAAATCTGTGCCAGCGGCGAAATTTTTGCCGTCAACGCCTATCGGCCGATGCGTGTCGGCGTCGTCCAGACGGTGCTGCCGGGCACCAAACCAACCGTGCTCGACAAGACGCTACGCGTCACCGAAGCCCGGCTGGCGCGCTCCGGCGGCAGGCTGACGGCGGAGCGCCGTACGCCGCATGAGATCGCCCCTGTCGCCGAGGCTGCCATCGCGCTTGCGCGCGACAACGACATGGTGGTGATCTTCGGGGCTTCCGCCATGAGCGATTTCGCCGACGTCGTTCCGGCGGCGATCGAGAGGGCGGGCGGTACCGTCATCCGCGCGGGCATGCCGGTCGATCCCGGCAATCTGCTGGTGCTCGGCACACTCGGCGGCAAGCGCATCATCGGCGCGCCTGGCTGCGCCCGCAGCCCCAAGGAGAACGGCTTCGACTGGGTGCTCGACCGATTGATTGCCGGCCTGGACGTCACCGCGCGCGACATCGCCGGCATGGGCGTCGGCGGCCTGCTGATGGAGATACCGACGCGGCCGCAGCCGCGCGAGCCGCTGCCGGCCAAAAGTCGGCTCAAGGTCGGGATCGTGCTTCTGGCGGCGGGCCGGTCGAGCCGCATGGGCGGGCCGAACAAGCTGATGGCGCTGTTCGACGGCCAGCCGCTGGTGCGCCGCACCGCCGAACGCGCGCTCGCCTCGAAGGCTTCGGGCACGATCGTCGTCACCGGTCATCAGCGCGAGCGGGTGCGCGCGGCATTGTCGGACCTCGACGTCACCTTCGCCGACAATCCCGATTTTGCCGATGGTCTGTCGACCTCGCTTAAGGCCGGCACTGCCTATCTGCCCGAAGACGCCGCTGGTGCGATGATCGTTCTGGGAGACATGCCGGGTGTCGCATCCGACGACCTCGACAGGCTTATCGATGCCTTCCGCAGGGCCGGCGGCAACTCGGTGGTCCGTGCCACGCACCAAGGCAAACGCGGCAACCCGGTGCTTTTGCCGCGCTCGTTATTCGCGGCAATCGCCCATCTCGAAGGCGACACCGGCGCTCGCCATCTGGTCGAGGCCGAAGGGCTCGATGTCATCGATGTCGAGATCGGGGAGGGCGCGTCCGTCGATGTCGACACCCGAGAGGCACTGGAAGGCGCGGGCGGCGTGCTGCAGGATTGACAAACAGAGGCGGCATTAGCATGCCTGCGGTATGGCTATTCGTACCGTCGCGTGCCGCGCTTTCGTCACGGCAATGCTTTTCTTGTTTTCCTCGGCCGCCAGTGCCGACACATTGTCCCTGAAACCTTTCAAGGACGATCTCTTCGCCTATCCGGCGACGCTCTCGTCCGACAGCAACGGCGCCTACACGGTCCTCGACTACCGCGAGATGCGCGACATCAACCAGCGCGACGAGGTGCCGGAAAAGCGCGTGCATGCCCAGTACACCGACACCGGCGTGCGCAAGGTGCAGCAGGATCTGATGCTGAAGACCGACGCGGGCGATGTCAGGCATGTCGCCGTCGGTAGGACGAAAGGAGCCGCCATCATCGTGCTTTACCTGCACGGGCAGGGCGGCAGCCGCAAGCAAGGCGTCGACGACTTCACCTTCGGCGGCAATTTCAACCGGCTCAAGAACCTGATGGCCGGCAATGGCGGGCTCTATATTTCTCCGGATTTCCCTGATTTCGGCGACAAGGGCGCGGCACTGGTCGCTGCCCTGATCGACCATTATGCCGAACAGTCTCCGGGCGCGAAAATCTTCGTCGCCTGCGGCTCGATGGGCGGCGCGCTGTGCTGGAAACTTGCCGCACGCAAGGATACTGGTGGTCGCGTGAATGGACTGCTGCTGCTCGGATCGCTGTGGGACGAGGGCTTTCTCGGCAGTCCCGCCTTCAAGCGTCGGGTGCCAGTGTTCTTCGGCCAGGGCAGCCACGACGTGGTCTTTCCCGTGGCGAACCAGGAAGCGTTCTTCCGCTCCATCCTTGCCAAATCAAAAAACTATCCGACCCGCTTCGTGCGCTTCGAGACCGGCACGCACGGCACGCCGATCCGCATGGTAGACTGGCGCGGCACGCTCAACTGGATGCTGTCGAAGGCACCATAAGCTTGATGCGCTAGAGGATCTAAGGCGCGGTGTTGTAGTCGACGACCGTCTGCGGGTTCTCCTCGCCGTCATAGGACGCGTCGACGTCATACTGGACCAGCGAGAAATCGCCGTTGCGGAGCAGATATGTCCCCGCATCCGAAGCATCGCCGACGCCGCGCCATTTGTTGAACGTGGTGATGGTGTGAGCGTTCTGGTCATAGTCGGAATTGACCGCCCACCCTGTGGTCCGGAAGCCGATCACCGTTACACTCAACAGCTTGCCGTCGCTGTCGTTGTTCTCGTAGCGTATATCGGTCTCCGGCTCGGCGAACTGCAATTGCCTGACACCGTCCACCTCGTCGGTCATGTAGTAGACCGAGCTTTCATTGTAGACGGCGGCCGAGCAGGAGAAGTGGAACAGCCGGGTCTCCTTGTCAGGATCGTTCGGCTGAGCAATCCTGTCCTTGTATTTGATCGAAAAGACCTCTGGCTCATTGGCCTGGCGGTCCTTGTCGCATTGGTCGCCATAGGTCGCCAGGAAGGCCTTCTTGGCCTGTTCCAGTGCGGTGTCCTTTTTCGGCGGCGGCGGGCCGTCGCCGCAGCTTGGCGGCAACGCCTCGTCAAAGCCGGCGGTGGAGGGCTTCAGCGCTCCCTTGTCGATGAAGATAGGCTGGAACGGCGGCGCCTGGATCTGGGCGTTGACCTGGCGCAGCGTATAGCAGCCGGCGAAAACCTTCGCCTCGCCCTTCTTATCGGTTGCCTGGATGGCGACCGGGACGTTGTAATAGATGCTGCCCGCCGCGCCCTCGTCCGAAATCGGACCGGTCTTGACCTCCACCTTGTCGGTGCCGTCATAGCCTTTGGCGAATGTGTCGAAATCCTTTGCCGGCTTTGTATCACCGAAGTAGCCCCAGGCGCGGGCGAATTCATGCCGGTTGATGGCGCTGTAGAGTGAATGCACGACCGCATCCGCGCTCGACCGATCATCGACGTAAGGCGCTTCGGGCGTATCGGCTGCGGCCAATGCCGCGTGGCCTGTCGTGGCAAGGGAGAGAAGGGCAGTCGCTGCGAAAAGGGCGCGTCTCATCGGGAATCTCCGCTCGATAACGAAGATTCTACCACGGCGATTGCGGCGACGTGGTGACGCCATGCGGCCGCGGCTTGAAGAATCGCGCCTGAGAGCGCTACGTCCTCGCGCCGGCGTTCCTGCCGGACAGGAGATCCGACGTGACGATATCGATGTATGAGGCATCCGTGCCCGTGTTTTCAGCCAGGCTGAAAGCACTTTCCAGTGTGCTGGCTGCAGCCGAACAGAATGCGCTTGACCGCAAGATCGACCCGCAGGTGTTTTTGACGGCGCGGCTGGCGCCCGACATGTTCGCACTTGCCAGGCAGGTGCAGATCGCAACCGACCATGCCAAGGGCGCGCCTTCACGGCTGGCCGGCCGCGAAGTGCCTAAATATGAAGACAATGAAGCAAGCTTCGCCGATCTCGAAGCGAGGCTCGCCAAGACGGTCGCCTACCTGGCGACTTTTTCCGCAGCCGATATCGACGGGTCGGATGACAGGATGATCGAACTGAAGCTGGGGGGCCGGGAAACGACGCTGAGCGGCATGCAATATCTGCTGCATGTGGCCATGCCCAATTTCTATTTCCACCTGACCACCGCCTACGACATCCTGCGCCACAATGGCGTGCCGCTGGGCAAGGCGACATTCCTCGGATCGCGTTGAGATCAGACTTTGAGATGTCCCGGGTCGATCCGGGACGTCTCGCAACCTGCTTAGCGGATGGACATTTCGCGGGCGATGCGCGGGAAATCGGCGGGCTTGATGCCGATATCGGCGCGCTCGGCATTGCTCATCGAATAAAGGAGCGCGAGCGCCGCGCGATATCTCAGATGTTCCTGCGGGCGCGGCCGGGCGAACATTTCCGTGAAGAAACCCATGATTCAGGCTCCTGGTTGGTCCTCCACATCGGTAATATAGGTGAATCGTGAAGATTGTGCAGTGCAGCATATGCATGCCTGCCATGTCCGGATGGTTTTTTTGAAATTTTTTTGCAGCAAGGTGAAACTCTTGCGCCGCGCCCAACGTAGGCTTCGAAGCTGGTACATGGCCAGTTTTCCTCGCCACTCCTGGCGAATTTCCGGACTGCATGAACATGCGGTCCGGCTTTTGCCGGCGCCTCCGGCAACGATCCCCTGAAGGGAAATTAGTTAAGACCGGCGGCATTTATTTTTAACGAGCTGGTTCTATGGTCTGAAACTCGAACTGTCGGGCATGGGGGAGGCTGATATCGCTACTGGCGCCAAGCGGGATTTTGCGTCACTGCTCGACGACCTCTTCGTTGCCACCGACAAGGGCAACGGCGGTGAGGGCGTAGAGACCGGCGCGCGCCCATCCATCCCGTTCGACTATCTCTCGGTCGCCGATGAACTCCATTCCGGCCGCATCAAGGTATCCGCCGCGGAATATCGGGAGGCCGGCGCTGATCTGGCCAGCGAATTTGCCGCCGTGCTTGAACAGGCAAGGCTGGCGCTGGCTGGCGAAGAGCCGAAGCCGGAAGAAACATTGCCGCCAATCGATCCTGAATCGATCGCGGTCGAACTGGGTCTGGAGCAGTCCAAGAGCGCCGCCGACTTCGGCCGCATGCGCCGCAGCTTTGCTTTCGCCAACCATCCCGATCGCGTCGCCCCGCATTTGCGCCAGCGCGCCATGATCCGCATGCAGGTGGCCAACATGCTGATCGACGAGGCCAAGCGCCGCGCCGTGGCCGCCGCACGACGCTAACCCCGCTTTGCTCACGCAAAAGTCGGCCTGGCAAGGCTTGGAGAGCGCTTCTGCTTTTCCTATAAGATGCGAACTCCTCCCCGCGCAGCCGCGCATACATGCCCTCCGGAGCAGAATTCCATGCACAAACGCCGTCTCGGTCGGACCGATCTTCTTGTTACCCAGATCTGCCTTGGTTCGATGACCTGGGGCCAGCAGAACACCGAGGCCGAGGGCCATGCCCAGATGGACCTTGCCTTATCGCGCGGCGTCAATTTCATCGACACCGCCGAACTCTATCCGATCCCGCCCAAGGCGGAGACGCAAGGACGGACCGAGAAGATCATCGGCAGTTGGATGAAGGCCAAGGGCAACCGCGACAAGGTGATCCTGGCCTCCAAGGTCGTCGGCCGCACGGCCAACAGCTGGTTTCGCGGAGACCGGCCCTCGCAATTGGTGCGGGCCGATATCTTAGATGCCATAAACAAGTCGTTGGCCAAGCTTGGCACTGATTATCTCGACCTTTATCAAATCCATTGGCCGGAACGGGACATCCCCTGGGGCGCCAACCCGACGCGCGTCGGCGCCGTGGCGCGGCGTGCCGATTCTGTCGGCGCGCCGGTCGGTGAAACGCCGATCGCCGAGACGCTCGCGGTGTTCGATGACCTGGTGAAGGCAGGAAAAATCCGCCATTTCGGTCTCTCCAACGAGAGTTCCTGGGGCGTGATGCGCTTCCTTGCAGAGGCCGACAAAGGGATCGGTCCGCGCGTCGCCTCGATCCAGAACGCCTACAATCTCGTCAACCGTACTTTTGAGGTGAACCTCGCCGAGGTCTGCGAGCGCGAAGGGGTGTCGCTGCTTGCCTATTCGCCGCTGGCCCAGGGTTATCTGACCGGCAAATACGATCATGGCGCCCGCCCGCAGGGCTCGCGCTCGCAGCTGTTCAACCGCGGCCAGCGTTACGAGACGCCCAATGCCGCCGAAGCGCAGCTCGAATACAATGAGCTGGCACGCTCTTTCGGCCTGGAGCCGGCGCTGTTTGCCAATGCCTATGTCTCGAGCCGGCCCTTCGTGACCTCCAGCATCATCGGCGCGACAACCATTTCCCAACTGGAGATGGCGCTGTCTTCGGTGGATGTCGTCTGGACTGAAGAAATGCAGAAGGCGGTGGATGCCGTTCACCAGAGGGTCGGCAATCCCTGCCCGTGACCGAGCCCGGAATTGTCGTGTAGCAGCAAAGGGATGGAGACGATGGTGGATTTTTCGATCGAGGCCGTGCGTGGAAAGTTCCCCGCTCTCTCGCTGACCGACAACGGACGTCGGCGCATCTATCTCGACAATCCTGCCGGCACGCAGGTGCCGCAGGTCGTGGCCGACGCGGTGTCGCGCTGCCTGCTTACGACCAACGCCAATCTGGGCGGTTATTTTGAAACGACGATCGCGGCGCAGCAGGTCGTTGACGAGGCGCATCTGGCGATGGCCGACTTCCTCGGCGCGGCGAGCCCGCAGGAGATCGTAATCGGCGCCAACATGACGACGTTGACCTATCATATGTCACGCACGCTCGGCCGCACGATGAAATCAGGCGACGAGATCATTCTCACCCGCATGGATCATGAGGGAAATGTGTCGCCCTGGCTGCAACTGGCCGAGGACCTCGGTCTCGTCGTGCGCTGGCTGCCGTTCGACGAAAGGACCTGGCAGATCGAGGAGGCGACGCTCGCCGGTCTGCTGTCCGGGAAGACAAGGCTGGTGGCATTGAACTACGCCAGCAATCTCACCGGCTCGATCAACCGGGTCAGGTCCTTGACCCAACTTGCAAAACGGGCCGGCGCGCTGGTTTATGTCGATGCGGTGCAATTCGCACCGCATGGGCTGATCGATGTGCAGGAACTCGGCTGCGATTTCCTGATCTGCTCGGCCTATAAATTCTTCGGTCCGCATATGGGTATCTTGTGGGGCCGGCGCGACGTCATCGACGGTCTGCAAGCCTATAAGTGCCGTTGCTCCTCGAACGGCTTGCCCGAGCGGTTCGAACTCGGCACGCCGCAGATCGAACTGATGGCCGGCTTGACCGCCGCGGTCGACTATTTCGCCGAGCTCGGCGCGGCGGCAGGTGAGGGTGGTTCAAGAAGGCAGAAGATCGCCAGGGCGTTCCAGATCTCCATTGCCCATGAAAACCCGCTGGCGCAAAGGCTGATCGATGGCCTGTCCGACATTTCCGGGCTGACGGTCCGAGGCATCACCGACCCGAAACGGCTCGGCGATCGTGTGCCGACTGTCTCCTTCACCGTCGATGGCATTGTCCCCGAAACGATCGTGCGGCAGATGAACGCCGAGAACATCTTCGTGTGGTCGGGCCACAACTATGCCTGGGAGATCGTCCATCAGCTCGGCATTCCGGCCGAGCAAGGCGTCGTGCGCATCGGCATCGCGCATTACAATACCGCGTCCGAAATCGACGAGACGCTGGAGAGCGTGCACCGGGTGATTGCCATGGTCAGGCAGCAACGCTCCTGACTTGGGTTTGAACTCACCGCGCCTTGCCGCCAAAGCCGGTGAGGAAGGCGGTGAGATTGTCGCCGAGTTCGTCACAGAGATAGCCGCCTTCCTGGACGATGACCGCCGGCAGGCCGAGCCCGGCGATGGCCTCGCCGATGCGCGAGAAGCCCGGCGTCGTCACCGAAAGCCCGCCGAACGGATCGCCCTCGAACGCGTCGAGGCCGAGCGCCACGACCAGCGCATCGGGGGCGAAGGCGCGGATACGCTGGAACGCCACGCCGAGCCCTTCCAGAAACGCCGCATCCGCGGATTTGCGTGGCAGCGGCAGGTTGAAATTATAGCCAAGCCCGGGACCTTCACCGCGCTCGTCGGCATGGCCCCAGAAGAACGGGTAGAACCGCACCGGATCGGCATGCAGCGACACCGTCAGCACGTCAGGTCGCGCATAGAAAATGCCTTGCGTCCCGTTGCCGTGATGCAGGTCGACATCGAGGATCGCCACGCGGGCCGCCTGCCTGCGCAGCACTTGCGCCGCCACGGCTGAGTTGTTGATGAAGCAGAATCCGCCGGCGACATCGGCGAAGGCGTGGTGGCCAGGCGGGCGGCACAGCGCATAGGCGGCCGGCGCTCCGGCCATGACGGTTTCGGCGGCCTCCACCGCGCTCCAGGCGCTCCACAGCGCGCTCTGCCATGTCTCGCCCGAGATCGGGCAGGCGGTGTCGGCCATGTGGTAGCCGGCCTGGCCGACGGCGGAGGCCGGATAGGAGCCGTTGCGGGCGATCGGGTGGATGTTGGGAATGACCTCGGCCGACGCCCCTTCGATCCGCTGCCAGCGCTCGAAAATATGTTCAAGGAAGTCGAGATACTCGGGTGTGTGCACCGCCGAGATCGGGCCGAGGCCGTGATCGCGCGGTCGCTCGATCGTGCAACCGGCGGATTTTGCGCCGGCCAACAACCGTTCGACGCGTTCCGGTTTTTCAGGGTTGGGCTGTGCCGCGCCACTGGAAAGAAAGGCCTTGGGATCGTGGCGCTTCTGCTCCTGCGCATAGAAGGCCATCATTGCTGCTCCCCATTTTCCGGCGCGTCGGCGAAGGCGAAAAAGGCCTCACCGATGATTTTCTGCGTCTGCTCGTAGCTCGACCAGGCAATGCCCAGCCGTTCGTAAAAGGACTTGGCACCCTCATTGTCGGTGTCGACCGACAGCCTCAGATACACGCCGCCCTCTTTGCGGCACTCGGCAGCCACGCGTCGCAGCAGGCGTTCGCCGATCTTGCGGCCACGAAACCGGTTCTCGACATAGAGGTCCTGCACATAGACGCCGGGACGTCCCATCCAGGTCGAGAAGATCGGGAAATGCAGGCACAGCCCGGCGAATTCACCGTCGACTTCTGCGATCAGGGTCGAGAAGGCGGGTTTTTCGCCAAAGCCCCAGCTTCTGAGATCGTCCGCCGTCGAGATGATTTCCTCGGGCGCCCCGATATGAGTGCCAAGCTTCAGGATCGCCGCGTGAATGGTTTCGACGTCATCGATGGTGCCGGGGCGAAGGATAACCGCACGCGTGACAGGTACAGTGGCAGGACCGGGCGCTGTCATCTCGTCAAAAAGCCACCCTGTCGCCGCCCTTGAGCGCCAGCATGTCACGCGCTTCGGCCGGCGTGGCGACCTCCAGCGACAGTCCATCGAGAATGCCACGGATGCGCCGCACCTGGTCGGCGTTGGACTTCGCCAGCTGGCGGCCATCATAGAGGCTGTCCTCCAGTCCGACCCGGACATTGCCGCCCATGGCTGCGGCGATCGAGATCAGCGGCATCTGGTTGCGGCCGGCGGCCAGCACCGAAAACTGGTAGCTGTCGCCGAACAATTTGTCGGCGATGCGCTTCATATGGATGAGGTTGTCCGGGTCGGCGCCGATGCCGCCCAGGATGCCCAGCACGAATTGGATGAACAGCGGCCCCGAAACCAGCCCCCGATCGCGGAAATGCGCCAGCGAATAGAGGTGGCCGACATCGTAGCACTCGAACTCGAAGCGGGTGCCGCAGCCCTTGCCCAGCCGCTCGATCACGCCTTCCATGTCGGCGAAGGTGTTCTTGAAGATAGTGTCGCGGGTGGCTTCGAGCAGCTTCGGTTCCCACTCGTGCTGCCAGTCCCTTGGCTTGTCGAGCATCGGGAACAGCGCGAAATTCATCGAGCCCATATTGAGCGAGCACATTTCGGGCTGGGCCCGAAGCGGCGCCGCCAGCCGCTGGTCCAGCGTCATCAGCGAGGAGCCGCCTGTCGTGATGTTGATCACCGCATCGGTCGCCTGCTTGATGCGCGGCAGGAACTGCATGAACACTTCGGGATCGGCGGTCGGGCGGCCATCTTTGGGATCGCGGGCGTGCAGATGCAGGATTGAGGCGCCGGCCTCGGCCGCGGCGATAGCGTCCGCGGCGATCTGGTCCGGCGTCACCGGCAGATAGGGCGACATCGACGGCGTGTGTACCGAGCCTGTAACGGCGCAGGTGATGATGACTTTTCGCGGCGCCATTTCCGCTACCCCCGGCCTTCGACCGGCAGGTCGAATTCGCCCGCCAGAACCTCAAGCGAGTCGCCGATGATGGAGATGATCTCGCCGACCTGCTCGCCGGTGACGATCATCGGCGGCGCGACCATGAAATTGTCGCCGTCGACGCCGCCCTTGACCCTGCGGCCATAGATGATCAGCCCGCGCTCATAGGCGAGATCAAGCAGGCGCTGCGTGGCTTTTTTGCCCTGCTCGATCGGTTTCAGCGTATCGGGATCGGCGACCATTTCGGCGCCCGTAAGCAGCCCCTTGCCACGCACATCGGCAATGAAGGGGAACCGCTTCGCAAGTTCCTTCAATCCGTCCATCAGCACGTTGCCCATGGCAGCCGCATTGGCAATCAGGTCGAGCCGGTCCATTTCGCCCAGCACCGCAAGCCCGGCGGCGCAGGCGAGCGGATTGCCGGCATAGGTGTGGCCATGCTGGAAGCCGCCGGAAGCGAGCAGCGGCTCGACCAGTCGCATCGGTGCGGCCAGCGCGCCGAGCGGCGCATAGCCCGAGCCGAGCCCCTTCGACAGCGCGACGATGTCAGGCTTGCAGTTCCAGTGGTCGCCGCCGAGGAATTTGCCGGTGCGGCCGGCACCGCTCATCACCTCGTCGTGGATGAGCAGGATGCCGTGGCGATCGCAGATTTCGCGGATGCGCGCATAATAGCTGTCGGGTGCCACCAGGGCCGCGGTCGCAGCACCCCCGATCGGCTCCATGATGAAGGCGACGACGCTCTCGGGACCTTCGGCGAGGATCTTCTCCTCCAGCATGTCGGCGTAGCGGACGCCACGCTGCTCCATCGAGAGATTGTCGCGGTCGCGCCAGGCGGTCGGTGCCGGCACGGTCGGCATCACCCGCATCATCGGCGTAAAAGTTTCGGCCAACGCGTCGTCGCCGGTGATCGAAAGCGAACCAAGCGTGCCGCCGTGGTAGGAAGGGAACCGCGTGATCACTTTCCAGCGGCTGGCCTGGCCGGTGGCCACGGCCCATTGCCGCGCCAGCTTGATGCAGGATTCCGTCGCTTCCGAGCCGCCGGACACGAAAAAGATGCGGTCCATGCCTTCCGGCAATTTTCCAGCCAGTTCGCGCGCCAATTCTTCCGCCGGCTCGTTCTCGAAATGCAGTCGATAGGCGAAGGTGGCGCGGTCCATCTGCCGCTTCATCGCATCGAGCACATTGCGGTTGGAATGGCCGATATTGGCGACCATTGGGCCGCTCGATCCGTCGATGAAACGGCGGCCGTCCTGCGTCCACATGTAAATGCCTTCGGCGCGGTCGATCAGCGGCCGGCGCAGGCTGGAGAGGTAGAACAAATGCGATTGGCGCCGGGGGTCTTGAACGGCGGTCTGGGCTTTCGACATGTCAGGACTTTCCGAGATAGCGGTCGAGGACATTCTGGGTGACCCGTTCGACCATCGGGTCTTGTCTTAGCAGGCCAGCGACCCATTCGCAGCTTCCGGCATGGAACACCTCGCCCTTGCCGCGTGGAAAATTGACGATCATGCCATTGCCGCGTTTGACCTTTTCGAGATTGGCGTCGCTTGCCTCGCCAAACAAGGTTTCGGCGGTGAAGCGGCCATCCTCGTCGGTGAGGAACTGGTCCTCGATCGGAATGTCGGCGCTTTCCTCGACCTGGCTGGCCATGCCGACGGCCAGCACTTGCAGGCCGTCAGGCGCGCCGCTGTCTGGCGTGGGGTAGGGCAGCCCGCCGCGGATCTCGAAATCGAGCCCGTCGACCTCATAGCCATAGACATGGCTGTCGGCGCCCAGCAGGTCACCATAGTAGACGCCGGTGCCGGCAAAGGCCCAGTGCTCCGGCCGATAGACCGGAAAGCCGCGTACGCCACGTGGCGCGCAGCCACCCCAGCCGGCATAGACGCCCCGTGTCGCATTGAGCCCGAAGGTCGCCGAACCCGGCCGGCCGATTTCCGGTGCTTCCCAGGAATTGGTGGCGCGGGTCACGTCGCCGCCGCGATAGGCCGGGTCCTCGGTGCGGGCGCGATATTTGTAGCAGACCTGCCGGCGGCCCTCATCTTCCAGCCGCGTCTGCCACATGAAATTGCCGGCAAAACGCGCCGCATGGCCGCCGCGTTCGACATAGAAGTCGACCGCGTCGCGCATCTCCCAAGTCCAGTATTCGTCATGGCCGACGAAGACCGCGCAGTCATAACCGTCGAGAATCTCGGGCGAGAAGTGGAGGTCATGCTGACTGGCGAGGTCGACGCCGTAGCCTGATCGTTCGGCGAAGCGAAAAAAATGACTGTCGTAGCTGGCCCAGCCCGACGAGGCGTATTTCTTCGAATGGCCGGTGGCGAGCGCCCATTCCATGTGCGGATAACGCGGCACGGTCTTCGGCGGCACCGCCACCTCCAACGGCACGCGCGGTGCATCCCCGGGCAACACGACGAAGCCGCGGCACCAGGGGCGCTGCGTCGACACGATGGGCGAGTACTGGTCGCGGTCGGGCCCGGTGATGCCCTGATAATGGTTGGAGCCGCCCCAGGTGTTGTAGGCAAGCCAGGTGCCCGTCGCCGCCACCTGCAGCACACGGCCAGGTTTCTTGCCGGGCTGGGGAGAGACGACGAAAATGTGGTGACTTTGGATCGGCTTGCCGTGGCGTCCGTCGGCGGTCAGCGTTATCAGGTAGCCGCCGGAGGGCCAGTCGCTCTCCACGCGAAATTCGAAGGAGCCTTCCCAGCCGCAGCCTTCGACAGAGCACTGCTCCGGGCTGTCCTGCCAACGCGCCGCAATGCCTGATTTCTCGAATACTCTCGTTTCGGTGCCGCCGTCTCGAACGATCGTCATGCCGAAGGACGGAGCGGTCGAGCTGACATGCAGCGTCACTGTCTCACCGGCGCGATACGAAAACCGGTCGCTGTAGCACCAGATTTCGCCGCGCTCGCCATCCATACCCGGCCACTCGTAATAGTGACCGCGCACCGCGTGGCGGCGCTGCTCGGCTGTTAGCCCGAAATCGGGGAATTCGGTCGGCGGATTGATCATGAAGTCCTGGCCCATCTGAGGCCCATTTCGGCGATCCGCCCGCTAGGCGTCAAATGGAAACGATCATGCCAGCATTCGTTAGCCGCACCCTTGGCCGCCTTCGCCAAACCGACTATCTCAGGAAGACGGCGGCAGTTCCGCCATGGGGACAGGGCATGCTCAGGGTTCAACAGGTCAAGGTCGACGACATCTACGTGCCCACGGCGCGGAAGAAGACGCTGCACCCCGAGACCGTCCGGCATCTGGCCGAGGACATACTCGAGAACGGCATGAAGACGCCGATCCAGGTCCGCCACGATGGCAAGCGGCACATACTTGTCGAAGGCCTGCACCGGCTCGAAGCCGCCAAATGGCTGGGCGAGACCGTAATCGACGCCTACCTGGTGCAAGCCAAGCGCCACTGACACGCGCTCCGCTCGCGGTTTTCAGCCTGCGTTTCCAGAATTTTTCGCGGGCGATGTCGGTTTGCTTTACGTCGGCTCGTCCTTGGGACGGAAGCCAGATCAAACCGAGGAGACCACCGTGGCCACCAAGCTCGACATCGCCCCCGCCGACGACCGCGAACTGGTTCTCGCCCGCATCATCGATGCACCGCGCGGGGAGGTCTATCGCTGCTGGACCGAACCGAAATTGATCACGCAATGGTTCGCGCCAAAGCCGTGGACGACGCCACGTGCCGAGATGGATGTGCGCACCGGTGGCAACAGCCTGGTCGTCATGGCAGGGCCCGACGGCAATGAGTTCCCCAACCCCGGCGTCTTCCTCGAGGTCGTTCCCGGCGAGAAGATCGTCTTGACCGATGCTTATACCCAGTCATGGGTGCCATCGGAAAAACCGTTCATGACAGTCGTACTGACCTTCGAGGACGAGGGCGAGGGCAAGACCCGCTACATCGCGCGCGTCCGGCACTGGAGCGTCGCCGACCGCGAGCAGCACGAGGCCATGGGCTTTCACGCCGGTTGGGGCCAGTGCACCGATCAGCTCGAAGATCTCGCCAGGACGCTCTGACAGAGCCACACCGGAGGAGTTCGATATGTCCAAAGTTCTGTTTTTTGCCATTTTTGCCTCGGCCGCTGCGTTTCTCGCTTGCCCGGGCACCATCAATGCAGAGGAGACAAAGCCTGCCATGACGACCGAAACGAAAACACTGCCGAAGCCACAAAAGTCCGGCCTGCTGCCGATCAATGGCGTGAATTACTATTACGCCGTCTATGGCAAGGGTGAGCCGCTGCTTCTGCTGCATGGCGGCCTCGGCTCCACCGACATGTTCGCGCCGATCCTGCCCAAGCTTGCCGAAAACCGCACCGTCATCGGCGTCGACCTGCAGGGGCATGGCCGCACCGCCCTTGGCGACCGGCCATTCAGCCTGCAGGCGATCGGCGACGACATGGCTGGTATCGTCAAGACACTCGGCTACGACAAGGTCGACGTCATGGGCTATTCGCTGGGCGGCGGGGTTGCCTTCCGCATGGCGGTCCAGCATCCCGAGGCCGTGCGCCGGCTGGTCCTTGTTTCGACCGGTTATGCCGCCGACGGCTTCTACGACGAGATGCGTCCGCAGCAGGCACAGGTGAGTGCCGCCGCCGCGACGTACATGAAAGACACGCCGATGTACCAATCCTACGTCGCCGTCGCCCCGCATCCGGAGGACTTCCCGAAACTGCTCGACGCGCTCGGCAATTTCATGCGCCAGAACTACGACTTCTCGGCCGACGTTCCCAAGCTGAAGATGCCCGTGATGCTCGCCTATGGCGACAGCGACATGTACAAGCCCGAGCACGAGATCAAGTTCTACCAGATGCTCGGCGGCGGCCTGAGGGATGCCGGCTGGATGCGCGAGAACCTGTCGCAGAACCGGCTGGCCATCCTGCCCAACCGCACCCACTACGATGTCTTCTTCGCTCCGGAACTGACGGCCGCCGCGCTGCCGTTCCTCGACGGCGAGACCAGGGTGAAGAGCTGGGACGAGGTGGTCGGCGAAGCCGAATGACCCCTGCCTTCTCCGCCGGCCGTCTCCAGCGAGACAGCCGGCGTGCTGTTCAGGAAGCCTTGGCCCGGCGCGGCTGCCTCAGATGCTTGATGCCGCTCATTTCGACGAAGTTCGTCGCCGACTCCCAGAGATAGTCGCCGTAAAGAAACGGCGCGAAGGGTTCGGCGCCGTCCAACGGTAAAGGCGAGATTTCCGCGTCGACGCGTGGCTCGTAGAAGAACGGGATCGAGAACCGCACCGTTTTTGGCGCAATGACCCGGTGCCGTGTCGCCCGCACGCGGCCGCCGGTCCAGCGTTCAAGCAATTGGCCGAAATTGACCGCCAGCGTGCCATCGGCTGGAGGCACGTCGATCCATTCGCCGGCGAGGTTCTTCGCCTGCAAGCCCTCGACGCCGTCCTGCGCCAGCAAGGTGACGAAGCCTGAATCGGCATGTTCGCGGCCTATGATGGTGCGCGTCTCGCCTTTGTGGGTCACCGAAAACTCGGGCCCACTGGTATCGACGCCCGCACTGGCGTCGCGCAGCGGATAGCGGATCAGGCGCAGCGTCGAGATGCCACCGTCGAAATAGGCATCGAAGGTCATCTCGGGCAGGCCAAGCCCGCGGGCGATCGACCGCATCAGCATGGTGCCGACCATTCCCATCACGCGATAGTAGTCGGCTGCGGCAGCGCGCCAGCCGGGCAGGGCATTCTCGTCCGGCAACGGTGTCGGCTCGCACAAAGGATCGTCGGAAGCCGTGCCTCGCGCCGCATCGGCAAGGTCTGGCCCCATGTCGATGCCTTCCTTGTAGGAAACGGCTTGCGGCTGCAGCGGAAACCAGCCGCGGTAGAAATTTTTCTTGGTGTGATCGAAATTCCAGCGCAGCAATTCCTGTTTCTCGGCGTCAGGAAGCGCGAAGATGCGCAGCAATTGCGCGCGCTTGTCGGGCGTCAGCCAGTCATCGCCGGGAAAATCCCGGACCGCCAGGAAGCCGATGCCGGCCGCCGCGGCCATGATCCCGGCGTCGGCACGGTCGCGCGCGGGCGAGGGCGACCCGAACAGGGCCGCGATGCCGATCGTTTCGATGTCGGGTGTCATGACAATCCTGCTGCATCACGATAATCGATGACCTTGTATCAAAGCTTTTCAATTGACCCAATCGACCTCGCCGTTACTTTTGCCGCCTGTTCACTCCACCAATGGATCCAGGCGATGGCAAAATACGAGGGCGGATGCCTGTGCAGGGCCGTGCGCTATCGCACCGATGCCGCCTCCATCAACGAGCGCATCTGCCATTGCCGGCTTTGCCAGAAGGCGATCGGCGCGGCGTTCAATGCGCGTGTTCTTTTCCGCATCGACGATGTGACGGTCGAGGGCCCGTTGGCCACGGTCAACACCTCGCCGGACCTCAAGCGCGGGTTTTGTCCGGCCTGCGGCACGACCCTGTTTTCGCGGCGCGATTCCGCCGGCATCATCGGCGTGACGACCGGTTCGCTTGACGACCCGTCGCTGTTCAGGCCCCAGATGCACATCTGGACCGTCTCGAAACAGCCCTGGGTGATGCTGGATGACGGCCTGCCGCAATTTGAAGGCGCTCCGCCGGCCTAGCTTCCTTCTTCCCCGTGAAGGGAAAGGACGTGCCCCAGGATGACCAAAAATTAATCCAAAGAGACACGTGATAGCCGGCAAAGCGTCATTGGCGGGCCATCTTTGTCTCCCTATCTAAGCGTCGCGGGCCCGGCATTCGAGGAGACGACGGATGAACGACAGCATCAGCACCCTGGACGAGCTTTTGAGCGATCCTATGGTCCTGCTCGTGATGGAACGTGACCGTGTGCGCCCGGAACAGGTGCGCATGCTGCTCGAGCGGGCTCGCCGGCCCTCCACGGAGGAGCCTGTCGTGCCGCCCGCCCATGTTATTGCCAGGACCTGCCAGAAACTTTGGCTCTGCCCATAATCGTCTTGCCAACCTCCAGCCATGGGGGCATCGCCGGCCCTTCGGGCCGGTTTGAACCGTGCGCGTCCGACGCGGCGGTGCCAGCTTACAAATCCGTAAATTGATTATCCGCCGCATGACGGTATGCCTTGCCGGGCACCGATCTCCTCCGATGGTGCCTTTGCAACTCCGATCTCTCCCGGATGGAACCCGACATGGCTGATATCTGCACGCAAGGCGTCGACACGGGCTTTGTCGGCCTTGGATTTGCCAAGGTCGCATTCCTCGGCCTGGTGCAAGGCATAACCGAACTGCTGCCGATTTCCTCGACCGCCCATATGCGCATCGTGCCGGCGGTGCTTGGCTGGCAGGATCCGGGTTCCGCCTTCTCCGCCGCCATGCAGCTTGCCGCCCTTGCCGCCGTGGTCAGCTATTTCTGGGGCGATGTCAGGGATCTCCTGTTCGGTTCGATCGACGCTCTCACACGGCGCGATTTCGCCGATCGGCATTTCCAACTGGCTTCCTGGATCGTGCTGGCGACAATCCCGATTGTGATCGCCGGCGTGGTACTTTCGGGTGTTCTCAACACCTGCAATTCGCCGTTGCGCAGCTTGAGCGTGATTGGCTGGGCCTGCATAGGCATGGCTATCCTGCTGGCCCTGGCCGAGATTTTCGCCCGCCACAAGCGCACCATCGGCGAAGCGTCGCTCGCCGACGCGCTTCTTGTCGGTGTCGCCCAGGTCGGCGCGCTGATCCCGGGCGTCTCTCGCTCCGGTTCGACGCTGACGGCGGCACTGGGGCTCGGCTTCAAGCGGGCCGAGGCGGCACGCTTCTCGTTCCTGCTCGGGCTGCCGGCCATCGCGCTCGCCGGCCTCAAGGAATTGTGGGAACTGCACAAGGTGCATCTCGATGCCCATGGATGGTCGGTTCTTGGCCTGGGGCTGCTCGTCGCCTCGATTTCGGCCTTCTTCGCCATTTGGGGCCTGATGCGTGTGCTGGAACGCTTCTCCGCCTGGCCCTTTGTCATCTACCGTGGCCTGCTTGGCGTCGTCCTGTTGCTGGGTGTGGCGATGGGATGGCTCGTCTAGCTCCCTAGCCCGAACCTCGGTGTTGCGCTGCTGCAACCCTCGAAGGGGCATGCGGCGTCCCTCCAAGATGTGATCGGCCGGTTTGGTTGACTTCGGGATACAACCGCCCTTAACGTTCTGTTAACAAAACAGATGGGCGGGGCCGGATGGCATCCTCGATGGGTTGGCGCCGGAAGGCGAAGGGGCTGGGGCTTGCGATTGCCCTGATTGCTTTCTGTTCGGCGGCGAATTCCGCCTACACGGCTCCCGTTTCCATGGCTATCGGCGGCTCGACGTCCCAGCCGATCGGCCACTATGATTTTTGCAAGATTCATGCCGCCGAGTGCTCGATCCGTTCATCCGACAGCGAGCCGGAACAGATGACTGGCAAGCTGTTGCGGGAGATCAGCGCCGTAAACCTCTCGGTCAACGCGCGCGTCAAGCCGATGAGCGACATGGACAATTACGGCAAGGAGGAATGGTGGGCCTATCCGGACAATGGCTTCGGCGATTGCGAGGATTACGCGCTGGAAAAGCGGCGTGAGCTCAACAGCCTGGGCATCGCCATAGCCAATCTCCTGATGACGGTGGTTCGCAAGCCGGACGGCGAAGGCCATGCCGTGCTGACGGTGCGCACCGACAAGGGCGACTTCATCCTCGACAATCTCGTCGACAAGGTTCGCCTCTGGAACCAGACCCCGTATCGCTATCTCAAAAGACAGGCGAGCGACAATACCGGGCGCTGGGTCTCCATTCTTGCCGGCGAGGAGAAGCTGGTCAGCGCGGTCAAATAATCGCTGCCCGAAGTCCGGGTTATAATCCATACTTCTTTCAGCAAATCCTTCATCGTGCCGGCAAGCGGTGCTATCCACGACAGTTCGTTGGAATGGCAATCCGGAACGCGCATGGATTTTTTGACCGTCCTGTATTCGGCGCCCTTGCTGCTGAGCTTGTTCAAGGCCGCGTTGCCGTACGCGGTCGCCACGACAGCGGCATTCGGCCAGTGGTTCGCTTCGGTGCCGCCGTGCCGCGACGTCTCCTTCGAGGCTACGAGCTTCCTCGTCTGCGAGGTCGATCCGAAGCTCTATTCGATCGAACTGTTCTGGAAAGACCCGGCAGGCAAGCCTTTTCAGTCGCTGCACAATCTCGACAACGCCCAGCGCATGGCGGGCCGGACCATGCTGTTTGCCATCAATGCCGGCATGTACCACCCCGATCTCAGGCCGGTCGGCCTTTACGTCGAACGCGGCCAGGAAATGGCCGGTGTGAAAACGGGATCGGGAAGCGGCAATTTTTCGCTGCAGCCGAATGGCATTTTCTATATCAGCCGCGGCAAGGCCGTGGTGCGGGCGACCAAGGACTTCGTCAGGCAGCGGCCAGCCACCGACTATGCGACACAATCAGGGCCAATGCTGGTGATCGACGGCCAGCTTCACCCGAAATTCCAGGCCGACGGCACCTCGCGCAAGAGCCGCGACGGCGTCGGAGTGCGAAAGGACGGTGTTGCCGTCTTTGCCATCTCGAACGGCACGGTGACGTTCCATGCCTTCGCTCGCCTGTTTCGCGACGCGCTCGGCTGCGACAACGCGCTCTTTCTCGACGGCACGATATCGAGCCTGCTCGCTCCGGCCATCGGCCGCAACGACGACTACTGGAATCTGGGGCCGATGATCGGCGTCTTCAGGAAGCGCGGCTGATGCACGGCGCCCTCAATCGCGAGACGCGCTAAATCCGTGCATCATGCCTGCCGCGCAGTCTGACGACCAGCACGGCGACGATGATCGCTACCACCATGGCCGCGATCACCGCCAGGCCGAACAGGCTGGTCGAGTCGAGTTCGGGCAGATTGTCGGCTCCTTTCGCCACCAGCCATCCAGGCGACAGCACGACCGGCGCCCAGATGATCGCCGACAGGATGTTGGCGACCTGGAAGCGCCGCCTGTTCATGCCCATCATGCCGGCGACCAGCGGCACGGTGGCACGCACCGGACCGAAGAAGCGGCCGACGAAAACGGCGGCGACACCGTAGCGATGGAAGAACAGGCGCGCCCTGGCGATCTCGCGGCGATAGCGGTTGAGCGGCCATTTGTGGACGACGCCACGCCCCAGCCATTTGCCGAGAAAATAGGAAATGGTGTCGCCAAGCGCCGCGCCGAGCATCGCGGCGAGGAGAACGGGCAGGGGCTGGACGATACCGGCGCCCACCAGCCCGCCGACGATGATCAGCACCGTGGTGCCAGGCAACAGGATGCCGACCAGCACCAGCGACTCGCCGAAGGCCAGCAATCCGACCACGAGACCCGCCCAGGCCTGATGGTTCTCGATGAAACATACGCTCTGGTCGATGAACGACTGCACGCAAGCTCCGTGTTGAAAGTGTTCCTCAGCTGCCCTGTCGAGCAAGATCCTGAGTTCGTCGAGCTTGCCGTCGACGAGCCAGCCGTAATAATTCTCGACCGGCAGCTTGCGGCCCTTGGCGCGGGCAGGGCCGCCGCGCCGCACCCCGTTCTCAACAGCCACATCATGGCCCTGTCAAGGCTTGGCCGGGCCGCTGCCGACGACTGTCAGAACGCGGCCACAGCTATGGTAAAAAACTTGATTCAAACTTTATTGGTAATTTCTCGTTCATAACTCGTCTGGTTGTCCGTCGGCCGTCGCCTTCGGTCTGTTGTGTTCGAGTACAGGTCCAGATGCGGTTACCAGGCGTCGTGAGTTTCGTGATCGCATCGCTCTGCCTTGCCGGCTGTTCGTCGACATCGGGCATGGATGCGCTCGACATGCAGAAGCCGTCCAATGAAGTCACCAGTTCGGTGGTGCGTCCAAGCGCGCCGATCGCGTCCGTTCCGGTGGCCAGGGCAAACGCGGCGCGCAAGCGGATTGAGGCTGCGGCAGAGGATACCACCGCTCGGCCTTATGGCCTTGCCGAGGAAGAGACGGTGGCGTTTCCCGCACCCGAACTGCCCGACAGCGTCGAGCCGCCGATCGAGGAGGCAGCCCTGGTGTCGCCGCCGAAGCTGTTGTCGCGGGCGGCACCGTCCATGCTGGCCGGCCCGGTCACGCGTTATGGCTTCCGCGATGCCAAGCCGATCAATTTCGGCCGCTCGTCGCCCCGTCACCTTGCCGTGCACGGGGTGGACGTGTCGCGCTGGCAAGGCAACGTCAACTGGGAGAAGCTGCGCGCCCAGGGCGCCAACTTCGCCTACATCAAGGCGACCGACGGCGGCGACCACCTCGACCCCCTGTTTATGAAGAACTGGCGTGATGCCGACGCGGCGGGCCTGAAGCGCGGTGCCTATCATTTCTTCTACTGGTGCCGCACCGCCGGCGAGCAGGCCGACTGGTTCATCCGCAACGTGCCGAAGGTCGACGGCGCGCTGCCGCCGGTGATCGACGTCGAGTGGAACGGCGACTCCAGCTGCCAGCGGCGCCCGTCGCGCGAAAAGGTCCTGGAGAAGATGCAGGTGTTCATGGACAAGCTGGAGCGCCATTACGGCCAGCGGCCGATCATCTACACGGCGCCCGATTTCTATCGCGACAACCTTCAGGGCGCATTCCCGGATTACCCGTTCTGGCTGCGCGCCGTGGCCCGGCATCCGTCAAAGGTCTATCCCGATCGCAAATGGCTGTTCTGGCAGTATTCCGGCTCCGGCCTGTCGCATGGCGTAACCGGCCGCATCGATCTCAACGTCTTCCATGGCGATGAGCGGCAATGGCGCGCCTGGGCCGGCGGCGGAGGTCGGGCCATGATGGCCGACGCGGATTAGAACCGATGCTTTCGCGTCGGCGCTCGTCCTGTCCACCTATTGGAACTGGTTGCTCCCGCCGTTCTTTTCCTCGCTCAACCGCAGCCGCGCCCTCAAGCCCATGATCTCGGCGATCGCGGCATCGATCATGGCGAGAAGGGTCAACGTGTCGTGCTGGGTCGGATCGGCCCTGACATAGGCGAGCTGGTTCAGTATATCGGTGTCATCTTCGGTTTGTTCGCTCATGCGCATCGTCCCGGCTGTTGTCTCCTGGATCTCCGTCCGATCGGATCGACCATCCCTTTTATCACGTCATCGTGCGGATGGCCCGCCGCGTTGGCCACCAGTTCCTGGCGCGGTTCCCACCGTGCTTCGGATACGTCCTCGGAGGCAAGATGGAGAACATCGGTGTGAGGCTTCGGCTCGGTGGGGCACTGGTCTGCCTGATGACTTTGCTGTTGCCCGCGAGCCCGATGGCCGCGGGTCTGAAAGACGCCGCCGCCGATACGCTCGACCGGTGCCTAGATGATCCAGCCAATGGCTCTACAGCAGGCCAAACCGACTGCGAGGCCACGGCATCAAGCGACTATGATCGCCGCATGAATGCCGCTTATGCAACACTCCTGCGCAAATTACCGCGCCACGCAGCGCAAAATCTTCGTCTGTCACAACGCGCCTGGCTGGCCTTCCGCGACAGCGAGGCGAAGACACGGGGCGCTCTCTATGAAACAAGGCAAGGCACGATGTACGTGCCCATGCAGGCTGCCGACGCCACCAACATCATCCGGGATCGCGCCCTTCAGCTGGAGGGCTATGTTCGTGTCATGGCAATAGAGGATGCCGAATAGCGGCTGGTCGCCGCTCCCATGGCCACGCGACAGCATTGAACCTTGCCGGCGGTCATTTCCTGATCTTGCGAATAGACAAGACATTGCCCTCGCCATGCTGTCTATATGCGTGCTGCTGTACTCTAGTCGTCGGGGGGACGAGTTGGAGCTCAAGTTTCTGTTGGTCGGCTTTGCCTGCGCGGTCGCTGGCATGCTGTCGATCGTCACCTTCCTGAAATGGCTTGAGGTCAAGGCGGCCAGCCGCTGGTTGCCGACGCCTGGAAAGATCGTCTCGTCGCGCGTCGAGGCGCGCGAGGTGACAAGCTCGGGTACCGGCTCGGAGAGCAGCACCTCGACCGAAATCCGCAACTTTCCGGCCATCACCTATGAGTACAAGGTGGGCGGCAAGACATTTCAAAGTTCGCACTACAGCGTGCAGGAGAACCTCGGAAATTTCGAAGTCGCGGAAACCCTTGCGCGGTTTCCGCGTGGCGCGGCGGTAACCGTGTTCTATGACCCGTCCAGCCCGGGCAAGGCCGTGATCGAGCGCACCATGCCGGACGGCGCCTTCAAGTTCATGGTCCAGCTTTCGGCGGGGCTCGTGGTTGGTGCGCTGGTGTTGGTGTTTTCGGTCGGTGGCGTGCTGGAGGCTATCGGGCCGCATCTGCCCAAGCCGCGGAACCTCGGTGCGGCGGCATTCCTGCTGTTCATGGGGCTTTTTGTGCTGCGCATGGGCTTTGCCCAAAGATCGATGGCCGGACAAGCGGCAACATGGCCGACCGCTGCCGGCCGTATCGATGCGTCCGGCCTGCAGGCAATCAAGACCCGCGACCGGTTTGAGGGCGGTGGGTACCGGCCTTGGCGCACGGTGTTCAAATCCCGCATCGTCTACAGCTATGGTGTCGCCGGACAGCGCTACAGCGCCGATCGCGTCGCTTTCGGCGCCAGCGTGACGGCCTCGCTGCCCGGCCTCGTCGGCGGTCAGGCGCGGCGCTATGTCGAGGGCAGCAAGGTCGACGTTCGCTATGACCCCGCCAACCCCGCCTCGGCGGTGCTCGAATGCCGGGTGCGTGGGCTATGGCTGCTGTGGGTCTGCTCGGCAGGCTTTCTCGGCGGCGCGGCCTTGCTAGTCGGGTTGGTCTGAGTGTCACCGCCTTGAGCAGCGCACGAGAGGTCCGCTGTCGAATCCGCGCCAGCTCAACCGCACCGTCGCGCCGTCGATTTTGATATGGATGGTGCGAGAAAATGGCTCGTCGAGCGATGGGTCCGCGCCGTAGCACTGGCTGGCACGAACCACCCAGCCGATGGCGGTTTTGCGAAAGATCGCGTGCTCGCAGCCGAGGTTGGGAAACGACAGGGCCGACTGATCCACAGTGAAGACAGTCTGGCGCTGGACGTCGGCGGTCGCATGGCAGTTCAACCTATCGCTGGACCACGTCCCGACATAGGGCGCTGCCGCTACGGCCGGCACAATCGCAGTTGCGGAGATCGCTATGATCAGTGCCAAACGCTGCATCTTTTGTCTCCTGGGCCGCTGCGTTCGATCATACAGATTGCGGGTTTGTGTGGCGCAAGTTTTCGATCGAGGCACGATAAACGCAGCGGCTCCGGATTTCGCTTATGGTTTTGTACGGATGATGCGACTGTGCGGCCCGGCACGCAGCCGGCCTTGCTTCACAAACACATTGCCCGAGATATCGATGATCATTCGCAAACTGGCCTTCGTTGTCCTGGGTTCGCTCGGGCTCATGCAAGCGGCGAGCGCCAAGGAATGCCTCCTGAGCCACGCCACCTATCAGGAGCCACGCTCGGGCGCGGTCATGCAATTTCGGCCGCTGGGCAACGAACCGGCGGCACTGACGACGCAGGTGTTCTCGCTGGCCGTGCCTCATACCGGCATAAGCCTGCCGGCCGATATCACCTGGACCAATGGCAAGAATTCGTTTCCGCTCGGTACCATCCGCCACCCCTGCACCGACGACGACCGCGAAGCGGGTCTGCAAGACGATAGCGGGCTTTGCCGGATATGGGACGGGCAGGTCTATGCCCTGACCGGAGGCGGCGCCGAGCAACTGAATTCGCACGAAGCGACACCGGCGCCGAAAGGGTTGCTGTTGCCGGATTTCGGCGCGGCTTTCACCGAATGGGCCGATTTCGCCAATGCCAATCCGGATGGCTGGGCATGGGATGCCTTCACTTTGACGGGATGCAGCGATGAATAGCGCCATGAGATCGATCGTCTGGACCTGCGCCCTGTTCGCGTTCGTGACGGTATCTGCCGGGGCGCGCGCGGAGGAGCCGGCACCATCGCGGCCGCCGATCGACAAATGCGTCTGGGAAAAACTGACAGACAGGACGATCGGTCTGGTCGCATGGGCGCAGCGCTGCGATTTCGGCTTTCGCCAGATCCATTTCGAGTTTGTCGGCAATGCGCTCGCCATCAAATACAGCGATGGCGGTGCGCCAGATCCGCTTGTCGAGGTGCTCGACATCCAGCCTGGCGAAACCGCGGAGGCTGCCATGCGGCGCCTGTTCCTGGAAAAGACCGACAAGGCCGTCAACGCCCGCTGCGAGCTCGCGCCTTACACGGAGGGCACCGTGCCCGCCGGCGTCAAACGCTACGCATTCAGCCCCGACGCCGCTTATGCGAAAGAGCTGAAGGCGCGGGCCGACCCTGACGAGGTCCCCGACCCGCTCTGCGGCGACTGGGGCGAAATGCCTAACGGTATCCAGTATTTCGAGGTACCGGCGGGTGAGGGGCGGAAGGTGCTATTCGTCCGCGTGGGCCAGGATGAGCCGTTGTTTGATGAGCAGACGCTGCGGGTGTTGCCGTAGGGTGAGGAGCCGCGGTCAAGCCAGATCCTAGCCACACAGATCGTGGCTGCAACTGGCAGGCTATATTCGCGGAAGATTAGTGATGATCTGCCTCTAGGCAGTGAGTTCATAAACGCCGAACGGCCCAAGATGAAATTGAAAGCAGACGATGAGCTTGCTATTCTCCAAACATGAAGCATGACCGCCTTTGCGCAATCGCTCACAACTTCGCTGACTCAATGGCAAGTGGGCTGGGTTTTGTTGTCGGCTTCTGCCAAACCGAGGTGTTCGAAGAGGCTGCGATCAGCCCAGGTGGAGTAATCGAGATCGACTTCCTGCGTGGACGTGTTGTTAGAGGTCGCGCTTCGCAACGGTTGGAAAGCGCCGCGATCACATTCGGGCAAGCCTTCCCCGACTTCTGCAAGAAAAACGGCGCCGAAGCGACTGATTTTCAGAGCTTCCTAGCCGCGTTTGATGCCAGAGGAGAATGGCGCCGTGCGATGCTGACCGTTGTAGACAGCAAGGGCCGCCGTTCACTTACAGAGTATGGCGGCGTCCCGTTGAAGCGGTTGAGAGTTCTGGACACTCTGGGCCGTATACGCCGAAAAACAAGGCAGATCGAAAAGGCGGGCCAATAGCAAACGTCGCAAACGGGATCGATTTCCCGATTGGGGCTTTCAAGTTGTCCCGTATGCCGCTTTCAACGACGCCGAAATCCAGAGTTGTCGGCGTCGTTGCATTTACGACCTTTGGGCTCGAACAAACCCCTCAGCTGCACCCGCTCGTGGCGCCGCAAGTATCGCACTTCTCGCAGGTCCCGTTCCGCACCATCGTAAAGTTCTGGCATTCGGAGCAGGAATTGCCGGTGTAGCCCTGCAGCAGCGACTTGGCGCGGCGGTCGGCGGCGAGTTTCTTCGCTTCGGCCGCTTCATGGGCCGCCGTATCGGTGAACAGCGCCGCGGTGGTATCGGTGGAGGCATCGGAGGCCGCTTCCTCAAAGGCGATGTCTTCGGCCAATTCCCTAGCCCGCTCCTCATAGTCGCGCTTGTAGGCGACCGCCTCGTCGGTTGCGGGCTTCAAGGCCAGCACGTTGGAGCCGGAGAAGGCTGTCGGCGCCGAGCGGGCAGGGGTGCCGGAGCCGGCAAAGCCCTTCGGCTCACTGCCGCTTGCCCTCGACACCAGCTTCACCGGCGAACCGCGGGTCAGGCCCTTGGAAACGGCGTCGGTCTTGCCTTCGCTGATGCCACGGCCGAGTGCGGTATTGGAGAAATCCGACTGGTCGACATGGGCGAGATCGTTGCGGCCGAGATACGAAATGGCCAGCTCACGGAACACGTAGTCGAGGATCGACGTCGCGCTCTTGATGGCATCGTTGCCGATGACCATGCCGGCCGGCTCGAACTTGGTGAAGGTGAAGGCGTGCACATATTCGTCGAGCGGCACGCCATACTGCAGGCCAAGCGAGATCGCGATGGCGAAGTTGTTGAGAAGGCCACGCAGGGTGGCACCCTCCTTGTTCATGTCGATGAAGATCTCGCCGAGACGCCCATCGTCATATTCGCCGGTGCGCAGGAAGATGGTGTTGCCGCCGATTTTGGCCTTCTGTGTATAACCCTTGCGGCGGCCGGGCAACTTTTCCTGCTCACGCGACACGCGTTCGATGATGCGTTCGACGATGCGCTCGGTGATCTGCGCCGCGCGCGCCGCCGCCGGTGCCTGGATCAGCTGCTCGACCGCATCATCCTCATCCTCCTCGCCATCGGCGAGCAGCGAGGCATTGAGCGGCTGCGACAGCTTCGAGCCGTCGCGGTAGAGCGCGTTTGCCTTCAGCGCCAGCTTCCACGACAGCATGTAGGCGCTCTTGGCGTCCTCCACCGTCGCGTCATTCGGCATGTTGATGGTCTTGGAAATGGCGCCGGAAATGAAGGGCTGCGCCGCCGCCATCATCTGGATATGGCTGTTGATAGACAGCGAGCGCTTGCCGATCTTGCCGCAGGGGCTGGCGCAGTCGAACACGGGGAGGTGTTCGGCCTTGAGGAAGGGCGCGCCTTCCAGCGTCATCGCACCGCAGACATGGATGTTGGCGGCCTCGATGTCCTTCCTGGAGAAACCCAGTGCCGGCAGCATTTCGAACGAGAAGTCGTTGAGCTGCTCGTCGGTGAAACCGAAGGTCTCCTTCACCCAGTCGGCGCCGAGCGTCCACTGGTTGAAGACGAACTTGATGTCGAAGGCCGACTTCAGCGCCGCGTTGAGCGCCGCGATCTTGTCGTCGGTGAAGCCCTTGGCCTTGAGCGAGCCGGGGTTGACGGCCGGCGCCTGGTTGAGATTGCCGTGGCCGACGGCATAGGCCTCGATCTCGGCGATCTGGCTCTCGGAATAGCCCAGCGTGCGAAGCGCTTCCGGCACGGCGCGGTTGATGATCTTGAAATAGCCGCCGCCGGCGAGCTTCTTGAACTTCACCAGGGCGAAATCGGGCTCGATACCGGTGGTGTCGCAATCCATGACCAGGCCGATCGTGCCGGTCGGCGCGATCACGGTTGCCTGTGCGTTGCGGTAGCCATGCTCCTCGCCGAGTTCGATGGCGCGGTCCCAGGCGGCCTTGGCATGGATGGCCAGATCCTGCTGCTTCAGGTCCGATGCGACGAGAGGCACAGGATTGACGGCCAGCTTCTCGTAGCCGTCCTTGTCGCCATAGGCGGCGCGGCGATGATTGCGCATGACGCGCAGCATGTTCTGGGCGTTGCGGTCATAGTCGGGAAAGGCGCCGAGTTCGGAGGCCATCTCGGCCGAGGTGGAGTAGGCGACGCCGGTCATGATGGCGGTCAGCGCGGCACAGATGGCGCGGCCCTCGTCGGAATCGTAGGGAATGCCCGACGTCATCAGCAGGCCGCCAATATTGGCGTAGCCGAGGCCCAGCGTGCGGTAGTCGTAGGAGAGCTTGGCGATCTCCTTCGACGGGAACTGCGCCATCATGACCGAAATTTCCAGCACCATGGTCCACAGCCGCACGGTGTGCTCGTAGGCTGCGATATCGATGGTGCCGTCGGTGTTGCGGTAGGGCAGCAGGTTGATCGAGGCGAGATTGCAGGCCGTGTCGTCGAGGAACATGTATTCCGAGCACGGGTTGGAGGCCCGGATCGCACCGGCCGAAGCGCAGGTGTGCCAATCGTTCATCGTGGTGTTGAAGTGCAGGCCGGGATCAGCCGACGCCCAGGCGGCGTAGCCGATCTTTTCCCAGAGGTCCCGCGCCTTCAGTGTCTTCAAGACCTTGCCGTCCTTACGGGCGGTCAGATGCCAGTCTGCGTCCTCTTCAACGGCGCGCAGGAAATTGTCCTTCAGCGACACCGAATTGTTGGAGTTCTGGCCCGAAACGGTGAGATAAGCGTCAGAATCCCAGTCGGTGTCGTAGGTCTTGAACGCCATCGAGGTGTAGCCCTGCTTGGCGAACTGGATGACGCGGTAGATGTAGTTTTCCGGCACAGCCGATTTCTTGGCCAACTTGATTTCGCGCTTCAGCGCCGTGTTGATGGCCGGATCGAAGCAGTCGTCGTCATGGCCTTCGCAGTTCACGCAGGCCTTCATGATCGCTTCGAGATGCTTCTTGACGATCTTGGAGCCGGTCACCAGCGAGGCGACCTTCTGCTCTTCATTGACCTTCCAGTCGATGAATTCCTCGATATCGGGGTGGTCGGCGTCGACGATGACCATTTTCGCCGCACGGCGCGTCGTGCCGCCCGACTTGATGGCGCCGGCGGCGCGGTCGCCGATCTTGAGGAAGCTCATCAGGCCGGACGAGCGGCCGCCGCCGGACAGCTTTTCGCCTTCGCCGCGCAGCAGCGAGAAGTTCGAGCCGGTGCCGGAGCCATATTTGAACAGGCGCGCCTCGCGCACCCACAGATCCATGATGCCGCCCTCGTTGACGAGGTCGTCCTGCACGCCCTGGATGAAGCAGGCATGCGGCTGCGGATGCTCGTAGGAGGATTTCGACTTGGTCAGCTTGCCGGTGAACGGGTCGACATAGAAGTGACCCTGGCTAGGACCGTCGATGCCATAGGCCCAGTGCAGGCCGGTGTTGAACCATTGCGGCGAGTTCGGCGCGACGCGCTGGGTCGCCAGCATATAGGCAAGCTCGTCACGGAAGGCGCGCGCGTCTTCCTCCGAAGCCTTGAAGTAGCCGCCCTTCCAGCCCCAATAGGTCCAGGTGCCGGCCAGCCGGTCGAAGACCTGGCGGGCGTCGATCTCGGAGCCGTAGCGCTCGGCCTCGGGAAGCTTGGCGAGTTCGGCTTCGTCGGCGACGGAACGCCACAGGAAAGAGGGGACGTCGTTCTCCTCGACCTTCTTCAGGCGCGCGGGAACGCCGGCCTTGCGGAAATATTTCTGAGCCAGGATGTCGGCGGCGACCTGGGAAAACTGCGCAGGCACATCGATGTTGTCCAGGCGGAACACCACCGAGCCATCCGGATTCTTGATCTCGGAAAGCGCCTTGCGGAATTCGATCTCCGCATAAGCGGCCCCTTCTTGGCCTGCATGTCCTGGCTTGGTGAAACGACGCTCGATGCGCATTGGTCCGGTCCCTTTTGTCTACATATAGCGCTTTCATCAGGGGATTTCTGCCCCAAAAGACGAAACGCGCAGTCCGCCGTTTGCCGGCATTGCGAACAATGCCGGCATCTCCTCTTCGCAGGCTCGGCCACGCACACGACAATACGCCTTGCCAGGCATCTGCCGAGGCTGCCAACCGGCCCGCGGGCCCCTCAAAACTGAATTTTTCGATTCCCTCACTCGAGGGAAATTCACACTATCTAGCGTCGAACTTAGCTGCAAACACTAAATATAGTATTAACAGACAATTTATTCCAGTCCGACAATTCTCCCTTTCGTCGCCCACCCAACCCACGATCCCAACGCTTCCGCCGGCCTCGTAAACAGGCGGAAATGCGGGCAAAACGCACATAATCCGGGAAAAAGACCGGGCTCAGAACTTTCCGGTCGCGCTCTCAACAGGAGCGCATGGCCTATAAAAGGCGACTCGTTTCGAGCCGTCAAGGATTCGTTTGCGTAGCTTTTGTGACCCCAACATCTTGTGTGTCACACATGTGGATAACGGGGATAGAATCGACCCGCCGTCGGCCGTCGGCCCGGCGGCAAGCCGGTGCGATCGTTGGCCAGCGGCACGGGCGCTGCGAAACATTTGCTGGATGCCGCAAAAAGCCAGCCAAGCCGGTGGGCCGGGCCTCAGCCGTAGTGTAGCTTCGGCTTGGGTTCGGTCCCGTTGAACTGTACGCCGATCCGGTCGCTGCGGCGCCAGCGGACCTCGCAGCGATAGGCGACGCCGTCGAGCGGTATGTAGAGAAGGAAATGATCGGGAACCCTGGCTTCGGCCGGTAATTTCAGTTCGGCGCCGCCTGCATGCTGGTTGCGCACCGTACAGGCGACTTCGGAATTCTGGATCCCCGTGATGACTGTTCCACCTTTGAGCACGCGCGGGCGATGCTCGCGCTGCGGCTCGCCGGGGTCGTGCTGAAGTGGGTCTGCGGGATTCGCCATCGATCAAACGCCAGGAACGATCGATCCTAACCACCAAAAATTAGCAAACCCTTGCGGCACAAGGTTGTGCGTCTGCCGCGAAAGGCGTCGATCAGGAGAACCTGCGTGGGTCGGCACAGAAATAGGCGATGATCTGGCAAAGGTCGGGTTCATTGACCATGCGCACCGCTTCGCTGGAGCTGACCCATTTGCGGGTGCGGGAGTGCTTTTCCTTCCAGCGGTCCGCGATCTTGTCGACGTGCAGTGGGAACACCAGAACCTCGCAAGGCACTTCTTCGCCCGAAGCCAGCACCTTGGCATAGAAATAGCGGCCGGCTTCGAGATGAGAGATGTTTCCGCGCAAACCGGCTTCCTCGGCGGCCTCGCGGGCGGCCGCTTCGCAGAGCGGCTCCCTGGCTTCCGGCCAGCCTTTTGGAAGCACCCAGCGGCCAGTATCACGGCTGGTGATCAACATGACCTCGACGCCGTTCCCGACATCGCGCCAGGGCAGGGCGGCAACCTGCAGACGGCACGGCGCCGTGCCAAAGAGTCGCCTGACCCTTTCAGCAAGGTGGTTGTGCGTCGTTGGCCGTGTCAACATCGGAGAAGCTAGCCCCAGCCTCCAGAATCGTTTGCCGTCTCATGAATCTTACGGCTAATTGTGACCAATAAAAGTAAAAACTTCGGTCACGCTGGCTGATTTCCGCCAACAAGGGTCGATTTCACAGGATATCTTGGCGGCGGATGCCTTCGCGCAAGCAAATATTGCCGTCGGCGCTGGCTTGATTGGAAAAAAGCAGCTTGCCGCGAATCAGCCGGCGTGATCGTCGGCGATCGGCTTCTGATAGGTGAAACCCATGTCCCAAGGGAAATAGATCCAGGTATCCTGGCTGACCTCGGTGACGAACGTATCGACCAGCGGCCGGCCTTTCGGCTTGGCGTAGACTGTCGCGAAATGGGCCTTCGGCATCATTGCCCGCACGATGCCGGCGGTCTTGCCGGTGTCGGTTAGGTCGTCGACGATCAGCACGCCGGCGCCATCGTCGGCCAGCAAGGCCGGCGTGATCTCCTTCAGCACCTGCAACTGCCCTTGGCTGGTGTAGTCGTGATAGGAGGCGACACAGACCGTCTCGATCACGCGGATGCCGAGTTCGCGCGAAATGATCGCCGCCGGGACCAGGCCACCACGCGTGATGCACACGATAGCCTTCCACTGACCTTTGCTGGTGCCGGCAAGCCGCCAGGCAAGTGCGCGCGCGTCGCGATGGAACTGGTCCCAGGAGACCGGGAAGGCTTTTTCGGGAAGGGACATGTCTCGCGCACTCCACGGCACGCGGCGGCCGCGTGCAAGAAACAGGGGAATGCGCGCGGAATTAACTGGAAACCCCCGGACTTGGCAAGGGTGGCCGGCAGCAATCGCTGTGGACTTATCGCGACAGGAAGGCCGCGACCTGTGCCGAGCGCAGCACCGAGCGTGTTACCCCGCCGAAGAGCAGCTGGCGCAGCCAGGAGTGGCTGTAGGCGCCAAGCACCAGCAGATCGGCGCCGGTCTCGGTGATCCTGTTCTGGATTATGTCGTCGACCGAGGTGCCGCCCGATTTCTGCACCGAGACGCTAACGGTGGCGCCGTGGCGCGACAGGGCCGACGCGATTTCGGCGCCCGCGGCCTCCGGGCGCTCGTCGAGCGTATCGGGCGGATCGATGACCAGTATGTCGGTTTTCTCGGCCTCGATGATGAAAGGCAAGGCATCGAAGGCGGCGCGCGCGGCCTCCTTGCTGCCGTTCCAGGCAAGCAGCACGCGTTTGAAGGTGGTGACCAGCGGACCCGCACTCGGCACCACCAGCACCGGCCGGCCGGCGTCGTAGACAAGCGTATCGACGTCGGCGCTCGGATCGCCGCCGGTCTCGCGTTGGGCGGCGATGATGAGATCGGAGGCGCGCACGCTTGAAATCCCGGTCAGTGCGCTGTCGCCGGAGAAGCTCTCCAGGCTGCGCCATTCGAAGGAAAGGCCGGAATCCTCGATCCGCTTCAGGAAGACAGCCTGGAGTTTGTCGGCCCGCTCCCGGTTCATGTCGGCGGAAACCTGCAGGAATTCCGTATCGGGAAAGCCCGTCGCCGACGTGTAGGGCACCGGGAGCGCCTCGGCATGGATGCCGATCAGATGGCTCTCGAAGCGGCTGGCAAGCGGAATGGCGCAGTCGAGCACCCGCTCGGCGTCCTGCTCGTTCTGCAGAATGGCAACGATGGTCTTGAAACGCATGATGACCCCTCGATCGTGCGAGCGACGAGCCCCGCGCCATGGAAACGCTGTAGCGTCGTTCTTGGTTCCGGTTTGCAGCGGATCAGCTCGCCTCAGCCGCGAAGCCTGCCACCATGGCCTCGACGTCGGCGCGCGCGGCTTCGAGCGCCTTCGCGCTGCGGGCACGAACGACCAGTTCGGTCCAGAACTTGCCGTCGCCATACTTAGGGTAGGAGCCGATGATCGTATCCGGATGGGCTTTCTGGATCTCGCCCAATGGCCCGCCGACAAGGCCCTCGCCGAACGGACAGTGCACCGTGGCCGACAGCATTTTGGTGCCGGCTCTCAAGGTCGGCACGACATTGTCGAGCATGGCCTGGAAGATCGAGGGCACGCCGGCCATGACATGGACGTTGCCAATGCGGAATCCGGGCGCCACGGAGACGGGGTTGTCGATATGGTCGGCGCCGCGCGGCATCCGCGCCATGCGCTTGCGTGCCTCCGTGTATTCGATGCCGCGCGCGGCATAGCTCGCCTCCAGCAGGGCATAGGCCTTGGCATCGTATTCGCAAGGCACGCCGAACGCCTTGGCGATCGAATCGGCTGTGATGTCGTCATGCGTCGGGCCGATGCCGCCGGTGGTGAAGACATAGGTATAGCGCGCGCGCACGGCATTCACCGCCGCGACGATCTCGTCTTCCTCGTCGGGAACAATGCGCACCTCCTTCAGGTCGATGCCGATCGCCGTCATGATATCGGCGAGATGGCCGATGTTCTTGTCCTTGGTGCGGCCGGACAGAATCTCATCGCCGATGACGAGCATGGCGGCAGTGACGATTTCAGGCATGGAACGCTCCGGCAGGACGGGTCGCCTGAAATAGCGCGGCGGATGGGCGGCGGCAATGCCGTCCAAAGGCGAACGATCCGACACGTCCACCACACCTGCATTGCAGTACCAAGCGCGGCTTGACCAGGATGGGAACAAGCCCTTCCGGATTGTCCTCGGTCGCGGAGGGCGACCAGGGCCGAGGTGGTGCCGCAATCCGTCGCGCCCGAACAGGTCACAGCCTTCGAGCGCATGGCGGCACGCGCTTTTGTCACCCGACATCACCGCCACTTCACGAGAATTTCAGGGAACCATTCGGCTGACGGTCAGGTTTACCCCGTGTCGCATCCCAAGGCGGCCAAGATCAAGATACGGAGTAAAATCAATGTACAGGAAACTTTTCGCAGCATCCGTCCTGACGATCGGTCTCGCCACATCGGCGATGGCCCAATCGTCGGACGCTACCTATTCCAACCATCACAATTGGTGGCTGTTCGGCAATGAGGATTCCTCGGCCATCGACCAGAGCACCACTGGCAGCATCAACGCCGACGGCTCCGGATTGAGTACGCTTGGCAACCCCGGCCCGGCCGGGCCTTGTGCCTCAAGCACGCCAGGCCCCGATGCGAACGCTCAGGGCAACGTCAACGATCAGTATTGCGGCAAGTAAATAGGCAGCCGCGTATTGCCTGCCGCGGGACGCCGTCTCTCCTAGCGTCCGCGGCTGGCGCAGGGCTGGATCAATCCGAGATTTCAGTCTGAGGCCGATCGCGGCCGTCGGCCAGTTCCTCGTGCCATTTGCCCTCGGCGTCCTCATACTGGATACCATCGGTGGAACCCGCCACCTGCTGTTCGGCCGAAGCGATCTCGGCGGCACGCAATGCATCCTGATGGGTCGGAAATGTCTCCGAGAAGGTCGCACCGACCTTGTAGGCCCAGCCACCGTCATGCTCGACGATCTTGTAAGTCAGCTTCGCCATCAAAACCTCCAGTTAAAAGGTCCGCCTGCTCAATGCAGCCGGTCGTCGGGCAGCTTGTCGTCGGGCACCAGCACTTCCGATTCCCTGGCCGCCTCGATCAGTGCCCGGCGCGCTTCCGCTGTCGAACGATAACCTTCCAGCACTTTGAGGCAAGTGTCGAGGGCATCACGATGACGAGGCCCGCGATTGAGCGGCCACACCGTCATCAGGCACTCGGCCGCCTCCTGGGTCGAGCGGATATGGCGATATTTGCCGACATGGCCAAGCTCGACCACGACCGGCGTTTCAAAGGGTTTGTTGTCCATCATCATGGCCGCAACGCAAAGCAGCCAATTTGGTTGCAAAAGTGGCCTTCGGCCTGCGCCCAAAGGTCGCGACGGGAGAAAGGGGGATCAGCCGGTGGCCTTCATCCAATGTTCCATCGTCGTCACCGAGCGGGCGAGCTGCGGCGCCGGATGAATTTTTTCGCTGAACGTGGCGGCCGCACGCCATCCCCAGCGCGGATCGGCGAGGAAGGCTCGCGCCAGCGCCACCATGTCGGCGCGACCCTCGGCGATAACAGCCTCGGCCTGTTTCGGGTCATCGATCAGGCCGACCGCCCGGGTCGGGATGCCCGCGCCCTTGCGCAGGGCTTCGGCCAGATGCACCTGATAGCCGGGGCCGGTGGGTAATTTCTGCAATGGCGAATTGCCGCCGCTCGAGCAGCAGAGATAGGCGACGCCTTCGGCCTTCAGCGCTTTCGCCACCTCGACCGCGTCCGCGACGTCAAAGCCGCCATCGACCCAGTCCTTCACCGACAGCCGTGCGCCGAGCATCAGTTTCGGCGCGGCTTTCTTCACCGCCCTGGCGATCTCGACGGCGAGACGCATCCGGTTTTCCAGTGAGCCGCCCCAGCGATCCGTGCGCTGGTTGGACAGCGGCGACAGGAACTGGAAGATGAGGTAGCCATGCGCCGCATGCAGTTCAATGAAGTCGAAGCCGGCACGGTCGGCCCGCCTTGCGGCGTCCGCGAACCGCTCGACGAGCTGCAGGATTTCCTCGTCGTCCAGGGCGCGCGGCACGTTCCAGCCGGCGTCGTAGGCGATGGCCGAGGCCGAGACGGTCTGCCAGGGATCCTCGTTTGGCTGCAACGGGCCGCCGCCTTCCCAAGGCTTGCGGTTCGAGGCCTTGCGGCCGGCATGCGCCAGCTGCGTGCCGAACTTAGTGCCGGGTGCGGCCACGCGCTTGGCCGCATCCAGCGCGCGCCGCGCGGCGGCTTCATTGTCTTCGGAATAGAGGCCGAGACAGCCATGGCTGATGCGCCCGCGCCGCTCGACGTCGGTCATCTCCACCGTGACCATGCCGGCACCGGACATGGCAAGGTTCATCCAGTGGTAAAGATGCCAGTCGCTGGCCGAGCCGTCCTCGGCGGAATACTGGCACATCGGCGCCACGGCGATGCGGTTGGGGAAGGTGAGCCCATCGAGGGTGATCGGCTGGAAAAGCGATGTCGTCATGGAAAAACTCCGGGAAGGGGAATGCGCTATCTAGGCGACGGCACCCGTCCATACCACACACGAGACGGTGAAGCGCGCGCTGGACCAATCGCCGGATTGCGCCTGTTCCGCTTCGCGGCTACGCCTGCGTCCGCCAGCCAGCATCGAGGTGTCATATGGAAGACCGCGTTCGTATCCGCTCGGAAGAGGTTCTCTCCGACGACTGGGCGGTCCTGAAAAAGACCGTGCTCGACTATCGCCGGCGTGACGGTCAATGGGAGACGCAGGTCCGCCAGACCTATGATCGCGGCGACGGCGCGGTGATCCTGCCCTATGACCCCCAGCGTTCGACTGTGCTTCTGGTGCGCCAGTTCCGTTATCCCGCCTATGTCACCGGCCACCGCGAGCCGCTGATCGAGGCCTGCGCCGGCTTGCTGGACGAAAACGATCCGGAAACCGCCATCCGCAAGGAAGCCGAGGAAGAACTGGGTTACCGGTTGAAGGACATCGAGCGGCTGTTTTCGCCTTATATGAGCCCGGGCAGCGTCACCGAGCGGCTCTGGTTCTTCGTCGCGCGCTACTCGCCCGCCGACCGCATCTCGGCCGGCGGCGGCGCTCCGGAGGAGGGCGAGGACATCGAGGTCCTGGAAATGCCGCTCGACGAAGCGCTGGCCGGCATCGCCGGTGGCCGCATTGTCGATGCCAAGACCATCATCCTGATCCAGCACCTGAAGCTGAATCCGGTGACGGCTTGATCAGAGACCGAGCGATCTCAATTCAGCCCGCGTGACCCAACAGTCGGGTGGTGGCCGCGTCACGATGATGTTCGGAATTAACGCGATCGACGCCTTCGACGGTTATGGCGAACGTGCCGTTTTCCGTCCTGGCTATCCAGCCCTTTGCTTTCAGATACCAGAGGTGAAACTCGAGGTGCTCTTGCGGACAGCCTGACATTCGTTCGAGTTCTTCATCGCCTATCCCGGGATGATTGACGTCCTGCCGGCGTTTTACATACAGCAGTGACAGCACTTTGGCTTGAATGACGGAATCTCGATCGAAGCCCTTTGTGTTGCTCGCCTCATCGGTCAGCTCGGCCCGGTGGTTCAAATGCGCCTTGTACTGAATGTCGTACTGCGCACGCTTGACCGGATCCTTGAGCGTGTTGTGAGCCTCAAGAATATCGCTGAAGCGTGACTCGTTCCCAGTGACTTGGTTGTCGGGGTGGTAGCGCATGGCAAAATGCCGAAAAATGCGTTCTATCGTTTCCGAATTGGCATTCGGACTGATTTCCAGCATTTCGTAGAAGTCGATGAACATACCTGGCTTCCCCATGCCATTTTCGCCGTCTGTGTCTCAGCGTCAGGTGACAATTTTGGCGACGACCATAGAGTATATATTTCACGATTTACTAATGTGCCGAGCGTACAAAGGGTCAGATACACGAATTAAGCGAAAACGTCAGACCTTTGCGTCCTGAGCTGCAGACCTTGGTCTGGTAGCATTTCGCTCGTCGGAGGCGGCTTGCCATGACCGATAAACCTTCTGAACCTCCAGTAGAGCGTCGAACGCACTTACGCGAGGTGGTTTTGAAGGAGGCGTTCATAATCGCGCAGGATGGCGAAATAGGCTGCGCCGTCAGAAACCAGCATGAGCATGGCGCCGAGTTGCGTGTCGCTGTGGGGGTTGAAGTGCCAAATACCTTCCGGCTGCGCGTGCCGTTGGACGGTGCGACTTATCGAGCGGAAGTGCGCTGGAGAAAGGGCGAGCGACTGGGCATCCAGATCCACGGCAATTTCTCGCTGAAGGTCACCTAAAGGCGGTAAGCCGGTTGATATGAGGGCACCCAGCACTGCGTTGCCGGTGGCTTTCGTCGTCTCGCATCCCGCCGCCATCTCATCAATTCTGACGTTGTCGCCGATCGCTTGCTATATATTAGAGCAAGCGCATATTATGCCTTGGGGACCAGGGCGGGGAATTGAGAATGTGCTACACCTGTGATGGCAAAGCGGTCGACCGGAGGGACTTCCTCAAAGCCGGCGCGGGGCTCGTTGCATTCGGCGTTGGTGGGGCCACATGGTCGGCGCGCGCGGCCCAAGGTGCGGTGACCGCGCTGAGCCTCGATGACGCGCTCGCCGCACTGAAATCCGGCAACGAACGCTACGTCGGTCACCCGGAACTCTGCTCGATAGACCTTGCCGCGCAGCGGAATGCTGTTGCCGCACACCAGGCGCCCTGGGCCACGATCATCAGTTGCGCCGACAGTCGCGTTCCGCCTGAACTGATCTTCGGCGGTCACGGCGTTGGAGAGCTGTTCGTCGCCCGGAATGCTGGCAACCTCGTCGACACTGCCACGCTCGGCACGGTCGAATACGGGGCAGCGGTGCTCGGCTCGCCCTTGATCGTTGTTCTCGCGCACACAAACTGCGGCGCCGTCAAGGCGGCGTGCGACGTGGTGACCAAGAACGCGACCTATCCTGGCGCGATCGGTCCGATGATCGAACCGATCCTGCCCGCGGCGATAGCAGCGCGGAGCGAAGCGGGTGATTTCGTCGACAACACCGCCAAGGAAAGCGCACGGAGGACCGCGAGGCGACTGGCCGCCTCGAGCAAGGTGCTGGCCGGCCTCATCAAGGCGGGGAAGCTGAAGATAGTCGCGGCAATCTATGACTTGCAAACGGGTGCGGTGACTTACATCGAATGACACACCCGTCATCGAGATCGAAGGCTCTGGGGGCCTCGATGCGTCGGCGTCTGGTTTGGCTTGCCTTCCGTGGGGCGGTGACGGCCACCTATCTCGGCTACAAGGGGCGCGGCAGGCGTTCGGCAGGGCGCAAGGACGCGCCGGAATAGTGATGGCGGTCATCAACTGACGCCTTGCCATTGCCAATCGGAATGAGCGGCATGCGCGAAGCTTTCATCGCAATGGTAATCTTCCTATGCCTGACGGTGGCCGCGCTCGCCAGCACGGCGATATGGCCAAAATTGCCAGCCAAACATCGTGATGACGACACGAACACCGTGGTTCGGCACGCCGCGAACCTGTTCGGGGTCATGACCTCGCTGATGCTCGGCCTGATGATCAACTCGGCCAGGAACACCTTCGAATCGATCGACCGCAACGTGCACGCCTATGCGACCGAATTGATCCTTCTCGACAGGACCTTGCGCCAGTATGGCCCGCAAACCGACACGGTACGCCAGCCGCTGGTCGTCTATGTGCAGCGCGTGGCGGGTGATTCTTCGCCCACCAGCGAGACGCTGGTCGCCGCCAACCGGCTCTCTGAGCAGTTGCTGGCGGAAATCGGCACCCGGCTGAGTGCGCTGGCGCCGACCGACGATGCGCATGGCTTCATTGTGCAGGACGCCCGCCAGCATTTGCAGAAGGTGCTGGAGTTGCGCTGGGTGCTCATCGAGCAGTCGGAGGGCACGATCCCGGTGCCTCTGATCACGCTCCTGGTTACCTGGCTGGTGCTGATCTTCGCCAGCTTCGGCTTCAGGGCGCCACGCAATACGATCACCGTTTCGACCTACGCGGCATCGGCGGCTTTGGTTGCCGGGGCGATCTACCTGATCTTCGACATGGACGTGGCTTTTTCCGGCCCGATCCAGATTTCAATGGCCCCGATGCAGAGGGCGCTGTCCGAGTTACAGCAGTGATCCGCAGCAGTGGCACGCCGGCTAAATGATGCTGCGGCGGTTCAACAGAGAAAAAATCCAAACAAATCTGAAGACTTTTTTCTGGTGCGGACGACGGGAATCGAACCCGTACGATCAGAGATCGAGGGATTTTAAGTCCCTTGCGTCTACCAATTCCGCCACGTCCGCAGGCACGTCCTTTTCAGATGCCAGACACAGCCCGTCAAGTCGTGTTCTGCGGTGGCCGAACGCGCACCCAGAGGAGGTGGCATAACGATACTGGCGCGATCGCGGAATTATGCGCGCCGCGGGCATCGGTAAATATCTGCGTGGCGGATTTCATCCGCCTAGGCCGGCGCCTCTCAGGCCAACCCATCCCCCCGCCCACTTGGGGGCGCCGGCCGCCCCCTTTCCAGCAAGTAGCCGCCGCCGTTGTAAACCTGGGCCGTAAACGTCACGCGTGGAACTGCGTTCAGAATTTGTAGCTGAGATTGATGCCGACCGTGTTCAGTTTCACGCTCTGATCGCGGTCGTTGAAGGGGGCTGGCGCCTCGTGGTTCTCTGAGCCGAAGTCGTAGTAGCGATATTGCGCGCCGACGACGAACTTGTCTGTCAGCGCGTAGTCGACGCCTGCGCCCACGGTCCAGCCGACATTTGTGCCCGTGTTGTCGAACCCTGGCCCCGAGGTCTGCGACGTCTCGATGCCGGCAAAGGCAATGCCGCCGATGCCATAGACCAGCAGGCGGTCCATGGCGAAGCCGGCCTTGGCGTTGACCGACCCGAACCACTTGATGTCGGTGCCGAACGTGTCTCCCAGGCCCGATTGCGCCGTGCCGTCGACCGAGGAATAGTTGAGGTCCGCCTCGGCGCCCAGCACTGCCTGATCAAACTGCCAGAGGCCGGCGACATGGCCGCCGACGAACCCGCCGCCGACGTCCGGCGTGATGGAAAACGGCGCGCCTTCCGTCGTGGTGATCTCGGAGCGGCCCCAGCCATATCCTGCCTGCAGGCCCGCATAGTAGCCGGTCCAGTCGAAGCCAGGCGCGGTCATCGGCACATCGACTGTCGCGTCGGCAGCAAATGCCGGCAAGGACAGGGCAAGAAGACCGGCACTTGCGACCATCAGGCGATGCATCGAACTCCCCGAGAAGAGTCATAGATCCCAGGTCGGAGCCTAACCTGATTTTCGGCAAAACGGAATCGGATTTCTGCAAACGCGGTTAGCGTCCTCGCGGGTCTCAAGGAGTCGGCGGGTAGCGCCCTGCCGCGATTGCGGTGGCGCGCGCCTCGTGCGAAACACCGCCATCGTGAGAGGATCCTTCATGCGCATCTTGTTCCGCTTGGTCGCGGCCGTCGCGGCGGTGGTGCTGGTCGGTCAGGCCGCAGTGGCCGAACCACTGACGCTCATCATTGCCAAGGCCGTCGCCGTTCCCGATTCAGTTTCGGGGCAGGCCAAGCTCAGCCTGAAGCTCACTCCCGACAGCGGCAAAGCCTTTGCCAGGTTTACGGGGGCAAATGTCGGCAAGATTGTCGATCTCAGCATCGACGGCGCCGTGGTGACGTCGCCGCGCATCGTGGAGCCGATACGCGGCGGCGAAATCATGGTCAGCGGCACGTTCAAGGGCGGCGAGGTCGAGCGTATCGCCGAGCGGATTTCAGCCGGCGACGCCAAGGTCGAAGTTGACGTGAAACCGGAGTAATCCGGCAATCTCCAGGCAAATCCATTCTTCCTCGCTGGCCAAAACGCCGTCGGCTTGGCACAGTCGGACAAACAGGAGTCTTTGATGATCAGGAAGCCGCCCGTCCGCGCGACAAAACCCAAACCGTGGACCGAAATGGCGACCGATCTGGTCGATGTCGCGATGGGCCGCAAACCCGCCGATCTGGTCATCCGCAACGGGCGCTGGGTGAACGTCCATTCGGGCGAGATCATCGCCGGCACCGACATCGCCATATCGGGCGGCCGCTTCGCCTATTGCGGGCCGAATGCCAGCCACACGATCGGGCAGGGCACCAAGGTGGCCGACGCCGGCGGCCGCTACCTCGTGCCCGGCCTTTGTGATGCCCACATGCATGTCGAGAGCAGCATGGTCACAGTCACCGAATTCTGCCGCGCCGTCATCCCGCACGGCACCACCTCGATGTTCATCGATCCGCATGAGATCGCCAATGTGCTGGGCCTGCCAGGCGTGCGGCTGATGCATGACGAGGCGGTGGCGATGCCCATCAACGTGCATGTGCAGATGCCGTCCTGCGTGCCGTCGGCACCGGGGCTGGAGCATGCCGGCGCCGAGCTGACGGTCGCCGATGTCGCGGAAGCAATGACCTGGGAAAACATCATCGGGCTCGGCGAAGTGATGAATTTCCCCGGCGTCGCCGCCAACGATCCCGTCATGTCGGGCGAGATCGCCGCCACGGTTCAGGCTGGCAAGACGGTTGGCGGCCACTATGCCTCGCGTGACCTTGGCTTGCCGTTCCATGGCTACGTCGCCGGTGGCCCAGAGGACGACCACGAAGGCACGCGGGCCGAGGATGCCATCGCGCGCGTGCGCCAGGGCATGAAGGCGATGCTGCGGCTGGGCTCGGCATGGTACGACGTTGCCTCTCAGATCAAGGCGGTGACGGAGAGCGGCATTGATCCGCGCAATTTCATCCTCTGCACCGACGACAGCCACTCCGGCACTCTTGTCCAGGACGGCCACATGGACCGGGTGGTGCGCCACGCCATCCAGCAGGGGCTGAAGCCGGTGACCGCGATCCAGATGGCAACGCTCAACACCGCTCAGCATTTCAAACTGGAACGCGAGATCGGTTCGATCGCGCCGGGGCGGTTGGCCGACCTGCTGGTCGTCTCCGATCTCGCCGCAATGAGCATCGACGAGGTCTATGCGCGCGGCGTCAGGCTGGCCAAGGGCGGCAAGCTGGACATCGATATCCCGGCCTATGATTATCCGAAGACGGCGAAGAACACCGTCAAGTTGGGCAAGAAACTGAAGGCCGGCGATTTCGATATCGCGGCACCCAAGGGCGCCAACGAGGTGCGGGTGCGGGTGATCGGCGTCATCGAGAACCAGGCACCGACGCGGGCCCTGGAGGCCGATCTGCCGGTCGAGGACGGGCTGGTCGCGATGGACCGCCGCAACGACGTCTGTCAGATCGCGTTGGTCGAACGGCACAGGGGCACGGGTGGCGTCACCAATGCCTTCGTCTCCGGTTTCGGTTACATGGCCGACTGCGCCATGGCCTCCAGCGTCGCCCATGACGCCCATCACATCATCTGCGTTGGCACCAACAAGCAGGACATGGCGCTGGCCGTGAACCGACTGGGCGAAGTCGGCGGCGGGGTCGTGCTGTTCTCCAGGGGCAAGGAACTGGCGCTGGTCGAAATGCCGATCGCCGGACTGATGTCGGACGAGCGGGCCGAGATCGTCGCCGCCAAGGCCGAGAAACTGACCGAGGCGATGCACAAGATGGGTTGTTCCCTGAACAATGCCTACATGCAGCACTCGCTGCTGGCGCTGGTGGTCATTCCCGAGCTCAGGATTTCCGACGTCGGCCTGATCGACGTGACGACGTTCCAGAAGGTCGATCTGTTCGTCTGAGACCAGCCGTCCGCTCGTGGCTGCTCACCCGCCGGTGGCGATGGTCAGCACCTTGAACGGCGTCGTGATGATGACTTCTGCGGCGGAGCCGACGACCTTTCCCAGGCCCTGACCGATATTGGCGAGCTGTGCCGGGTTCTCGTCCGCGGCGAGCCCGGCCGGCGTGCGCAGCCGGTCGCCCAGCAATTGCACCAGGAACGGGTTGTCGGCGAATTTCGCGTGGTTGAGGCCGCCGTCACCGCCTTTCGTTTTGGTCAGATCGACCACCGACACGCCATAGGAGGCGAGATCGGCGGCATCGCCATAGTCGCCGACGCGCGGTTTGTCGCCGGAGATGAACGAGGACAATTTGAGCGCCCGGTCGTCGCCCGAAAGCAGCACGGCGAACGGCTTGTTGGGTTTGCCATAACGGATCATCTGCTTCTTGAACACGTCGACATCGATGTCCGGTGAGGCAAGGATGACATAACCCAGTTTGCCGCCGAGATCGCGGTCGCCGGTGATGGCAAGTTGGCGCAGCGCCTCCATCGTCAGCCAGGTTCCCATCGAATGGGCGATGATGTCGATGCTCTTGACGCGCGTCTTGGCGAGCATCCTGAGCGTTGCCTCGAGATCGTCACGGGCGGCGGTGGAACTGTCCTTGTCGTAGATGTAGCCCGTCGTCTTGGCGCTCGATGCCCATGAGAACAGCACCGGAGTGCCCGGATATTTGGTGTCGTGGGCGATCTGCGTCAGCCGGTAGATGCCATCGTCGAAACCATTGTTGAAGCCATGCACGAAAACCAGCGCCCGGTCGCCGCGCATGGCGATGTCGGAGCCGACCGCCTTGGCGAATTGCGGCGCGCCTTCGTAGAAGGTGACGTCCGTGGCCGCAAAATCCTTGGCCGGATTGCTGTTGGCGGAACCCTTGGCGCGCTCGATGTTGCCGACCTGATGGCTCTTCGGAACCGTGACATCGACCCGCGCGAAACTGGTGGTCAGGGAACGGTCGCCGTCGAAGACCTGTCGCGTGTCCTTCACCGCTTTCTGGCGGGTGGTGGCGACAAATATCTCATGGGTGGCCGCAATATCGGATGCTGGTACGGTGACCGTCGTCTTGTTGAGCAGATCATGCGTATTTCCGGCGCAGCCAGCGACCAGCAGCGCGAACGCGACGACACCGAAACTCTTCAAGCCCAAGGCCACGCGTCGGCTCCCGCACAGGGGGACGTCAAACGCATGACGTCGCTCGATACTCCGATAAGGCCAGAGGCGGGCGCGGTCCAGTTCAAAGTGAGCCGATCGTTCGGCGATGCTGAACAGGCACGGCGAAATCCGCTGCGCCGCATCTACCGCCCAAGCAGGCTGATGCGGTCGGTCACGTCCCGGTCGCTGGCGAAACCATCGTCCTCGCGCAGCCGCTGGCCGATCATCTTCACCAGTGCCGGATTGTCGGCGAATTTCGTGTGGTTGAAGCTGTCGCTGCCCTTGACCTTGGAGAGATCGACGACCGTCACGCCATAGGAGGCAAGGTCCGCGGCATCCTTGTAGTCGCCGACGCGTGGGCGCGAGCCGGCGATCAGGCCGGACAATCTCAGCGCGCGATCGTCATCAGACAACAGCAGGATGAACGGCTTGTCGGGCTTGCCATAGCGGCGCATCTGGCTCTTGAACACATCGACGTCGATGTCGGGAGAGGCGAGCACCACGTCGCCGAGCTTGCCGCCGAGGTCGCGGTCACCGGTGATGGCGAGCTGGCGCAGTGTCTCCATCGTCACCCAGGTTCCCATCGAATGGGCGACGATGTCGATGCGCCGCGCGCCGCTCTGCGCCAGCATGCGCAACGTCACTTCGAGCTGGTCGCGGGCGGCACTGGCACTTTCCTTGTCATAGACATAGTCGGTGGTCTTGGCTCCCGAGGCCCACGAGAACAGCACCGGCGTTCCCGGATAGCCGGAATCGTGGACGATCTGGGTCAAGCGGTAGACGGCGTCGTCGAAGCCGGTGTTGTAGCCGTGGACGAAGACCATGACGCGGCCGCCGCGTGCCGCTATGTCGGCGCTGAGCGCGCTGGCGAATTTCGGCTGCGTGTCGTAGCCGACGACTTCGGAAGCCATGAAATACTTGGCGGGATCGTTCGATTTGCCGCGCGAGCGCCGCTCGATCTGCCCGGTCTGGTGGAGACCGGGAACGGTGACGTTGACGCGGGCGTAGTTCAGCGTCGCCGAGCGTTCGCCGTCGAAAACCTTGTTTGGATCGTCGGAGGCCTTGCGGGTCGTGGCAATGAAGATCGAGTGGTTGCCCGCGATTTCCGTCACCGGCGCGGACATGACCGCGCTGCCGAGCAGTTCCTCGGTTTTGCGGCCGCCGCAGCCCGCCACCAGCAGCGCAAGCGCAAGAATGCAAATCGTCTTCAAATGCACGTCAAAAAATCCACTCGAGCCCAAAAAGGGCCAATCCACCCTCCGCGATATCTCCCCAGCAGGCGAAGTGCGGCGGAAGTAAGTCGTGTCCAGCCAAAATGCGGTCGGCGCCGCGCGACCGCCGGCGCAGTGTTGCGCGAAAGCCAAAGCGGGCAGCAAGGCCGCAAGGTCGCACAAGACAAGCACCTGCAACTGGCCGGATGTCGAACTTCCGCGTCCACCAATGCGCGGCTCAGCGCGACGAAGAGGCATGAACAAACGTCCCCAAGTGCTTGCTAGCATTTCGGGAAGGCGCCGTTGCGGGCACGGGCTCGACCGGGCAATGGTCTTGCGGGGCCGGATGTGTAATAGGGTTCTCCTCTAACTCGCCCGCAGGCGATCCCGGGATGATCTTGCCATGACCAGCTTTTCCTCGCGCGTCGCCACCGCCGCCTCCGCGATCCGCCAGATCTTCCCGGAAACGCCGCTGCAGGAAAATGACTATCTGTCGAAGAAGACCGGCGCGCGGGTGCTGCTGAAGCGCGAGGATTTGAGCCCCGTGCGCTCCTACAAGATCCGTGGCGCCTTCAACTTCTTCCGCAGGGCGCTTGGCGAAGGCAACCAGGCCGAGCTGTTTGTCTGTGCGTCCGCCGGCAACCACGCGCAGGGCTTCGCCTTCGTCTGCCGCCATTTCGGCAAGAAGGGCGTGGTGTTCATGCCGGTGACGACGCCGCAGCAGAAGATCGACAAGACCAGGCTGTTTGGCGGCGATTTCGTCGAGATCAGGCTGGTCGGCGATTTCTTCGACGACTGCTACCGCGCCGCCTTCGAATTCACCGAAAGATCCGGTGCCCACATGGTGCCGCCCTTCGATCACAAGGATATCATCGAGGGCCAGGCGACGGTCGCCTACGAGATCGCGGACCAGATGCCGGGCGGGCGCATGCCCGACATCGTCATGCTGCCGGTGGGTGGCGGCGGGCTCGCCGCCGGGGTGACGCACTATTTCGCCGATCAGGGCCGCGAGGCGCGTTTCGTCTTCTGCGAGCCGGCCGGCGCGCCGAGCCTGCGTGAGAGCCTCGCCGCGGGAAAACGGCTGAAGCTCGCCAAGGTCGACAACTTCGTCGACGGCGCGGCGGTTGCCGAGATCGGCCGCGAACCTTTGCGCTATCTCAAGGAGTTTGCCGCCGACAGCGTGCGGCTCATCCCGGAAAACCGGCTCTGCGCGACCATGATCGAGATGCTCAACATCGAAGGTGTGGTCCTGGAGCCCGCCGGCGCGCTGGCGATCGACGCGCTGAAGGATTTTTCCAGGAAGGAGATCAGGGGCAAGACCATCGTCGCCGTGGTGTCTGGGGGCAATTTCGATTTCGAGCGGCTGCCGGACGTCAAGGAAAGGGCGCTGCGCTTCGAGGGCCTGAAGAAATATTTCATCATCCGTTTTCCGCAGCGGCCGGGCGCGCTGCGCGACTTCCTCGACATGCTGGGTCCCGACGACGACATCGCCCGCTTCGAATATCTGAAGAAGTCGGCGCGCAATTTCGGCTCGGTGCTGATCGGCATCGAAACCAAGGATCGGCGCAATTTCGATCTCCTTGAGGCAAATTTCGAGGCCGAGGGCGTCCAGTATCAGGACATCACCGAAAACGAGACATTGGCCGGGTTCATCATATGAGCGGAAAGATCTTCATCGCCCTGTTTTCCGGCATCAATGTCGGCGGCAACCGCATCGTCAAGATGGCGGAGTTGCGGGCCTTCTTCGAGGATCTCGGCTTTTCCGATGTCGCCACCTATGTGCAGAGCGGCAATGTCGTGTTCCGGGCCGACAAGGGTGATGCGGCCGCGCTGACCAAACGGATCGAGGCGGCCTTCGAGACAAAATGGGGTTTCCATTCGCGCATCATGGTGCGCGATTTCGAATGGTTCGAAAGGCTGGTGCGCGAAAATCCATATCCGGAAGCGGCCGCCGACCACACAAAGCTCCACGCCTATGCGCTGGAGCGAGAGCCGACCGCCGACGAGGTGGCGCGGTTGGCGGAAAAGTGCACTGGTCCCGAGCGTTTCGAGGTCAAGGGCGACGTGCTCTACCTCAGCGCGCCGGACGGGCTCGGCAAATCGGTGTTCGCCAACCTCATTCCGCGCACGTTGAAAGTGCCGGGCACGGCACGCAATTGGCGTTCGGTGCTGGCGCTGCTGGAGATGGCGGGCAAGTCCGGCAGCGATTGATCCATGCGTCTCGCCGGAAATGCGCGGCGGCGACACGCATGAACGAACTATGCCGCGTCGGCGCGTTTCCAGTCGAAGGCCAGTTCTTCGCGGAACGCAAAGCGCTTGATGTGGTCGGCAACGACGCTTTCGAGGCGCTCGATCGAAGCGGGCTCGTCGGTCGATACCGTGATGTGCAGCGCTGCCCCGTCGGCGTCCATGACCGTACGGCCGAGTGAAAGGTCGATGATGCCGTGGTTGGGGTCGAACTCGACGGGAAACTTGTGCGCCCAATGCTTGCACAGCTGTTGCAGATAGCGGCTTGCATGGGCCGTGGCGACATTGGCATGGCTTGTCGGCATGAAGGTTCTCCGAAGCTCAATCTCATACGAGGCGCCGCTCTTCCGGGCAGGCGCCATGGCTGCATAGATAGGCACAACCTCGCCAAACACCATCGAGTGGCCGCCGGCCACTCGAAAAGGTGATCGATTACCAGCTTCCGGTATTCGCCATCGATGCCCACGGCTCGGCCTTGGCCTTCGCTGGGCCTTTTTGCAGAAGCTCGATGGAGATGCCGTCAGGCGACTTGATGAAAGCCATGTTGCCGTCGCGCGGCGGCCGGTTGATGGTGACGCCATTGTCCATCAGATGCTGGCAAGTGGCGTAGATATCGTCGACCTCATAGGCGAGGTGACCGAAGTTGCGCCCGCCCTTGTAGTCTTCCGGATCCCAATTGTAGGTGAGTTCGACCAGCGGCGCCTTCTCGTTGATGCCGCTCTGCTCGTCTTCCGAAGCGGCCAGGAAGATCAGCGTGAAGCGGCCCTGCTCGTTTTCATAGCGGCGAACTTCCTTCAGGCCGAGCTTGTTGCAGTAGAAATCGAGTGAGGCATCGACATCGGCGACGCGGACCATGGTGTGCAGATAGCGCATGTGTTTTCCTCGATCTGTTGGGTTGCGGCGCAACATAGGGTCGGCCCGGTCAAAGGGCAATCGTGAGGCGGCAAGCGGTGCCGGCAAAGAACAAATCCGGTATTCCCGCAATGAACCGTGAAAAAAGGCACGTCAGGTCTTGCACACACCGGAAGCCGCGGTGTTAATCTGGTGTCAAGAATCAGTTGCGGTGTTCTTGAATAAAGGGGGCATTCTTATGGGGGAAAAGGCCTCTTTGACGGGGCGGGCCAATACCCTTGGCGACGCTTTGTCTCACGACGAAGGCGGCGATGCCGACCTGGCCGAGATTGCCGGCGCCATCAAATGGTTCGATGTGGCCAAGGGCTATGGCTTTATCCTTCCCGATGACGGTGTTTCGGGCGATATCCTCCTCCATGTGACTTGCCTTCGACGGGACGGCTTCCAGACTGCCCTGGAAGGCGCGCGCGTGGTCTGCCTTGTCAAGCAGGGTGAGCGCGGGCTGCAGGCGTTCCGTGTGCTTTCCATGGATGTCACCACCGCCGTCCATCCCGCGGAAATGCAGGAACAGCGCACCCACGTCTCGGTGACTCCGGAGAGCGGGCTCGAACGCGCTTTGGTCAAATGGTTCAACCGCACCAAGGGGTTTGGTTTTCTGACGCGCGGCGAGGGCACCGAGGACATTTTCGTCCATATGGAAACCTTGCGGCGCTACGGCATCACCGAGCTTCGGCCAGGGCAGGTCGTGCTTGTCCGTTTCGGCCGCGGTGACAAAGGCCTTATGGCCGCCGAAATTCACCCCGATATGGGCACCTTGCCGGTCTCGCACTAGGGCGATCCGGCCGAGGATTTCATATGACACACAGGAACGGGCTGACGGCGGGCGTGATGTGCGCTGTGGCTGCCGTCATGGTCGCCGCCGCCGCATTCTTCTATTTCCAGATACCCAGCGCGGCCGATGGCCGGGCCATGGTCCTTCCCGTCGATCCCGCGCCGCTGGTTGTGGCGACGAAAAACGGAGATCGCTCGTTTTCCATTGAAGTCGCCGACACCGACGCGGAGCGGGAGGCCGGGCTGATGTATCGCCAGGAGATGGCGGACGACCATGGCATGCTGTTCGTTTTTCCGATCCAGCAACAGGTCGGCTTCTGGATGAAGAACACGCCGATGCCGCTTGACCTGATTTTTATTGGTCAGGACGGCAAGATCCGGGCTGTCAAACAGGGCGTACCGCAGTCCGAGGCCGTCATTTCACCTGGCGTACCCGTGCGTTTCGTACTTGAACTCAAGGCCGGCACGGCCGCCAGGAACGGCATCGAATATGGCAATCTGTTGAGCCATCCGGCCATCGGCACGGTCTCCGGTCCGAGCGCGCCGCCGGCGGACGACGGCGATGCGCCAAATGGCGGCGGCTGAGTGCCGATGGTGGTGTAGCCGATGCAGTTTTTCTCTCATGACGGGTTCGATCTGGCTTTCCTCGACCGTCAGCCGGCATCGGGCGAGGGCGATCCGGTGCTCATGATCCACGGCTTTGCATCGAGCCATTATGTCAACTGGGTGTCGCCCGGCTGGTTCAAGACGCTCAACGATGCCGGCTACCGCGCCATTGCCTTCGACAATCGCGGCCACGGCTCGTCATCCAAGAGCTATGAGGAGGCCGACTATACACCGGCGAAAATGGCTTCGGACGCGGCAGCCCTGCTCGGTCATCTCGGCATCGAGCGCGCCCATGTCATGGGTTATTCGATGGGCGCGCGCATCGCGGCCTTCCTGGCACTGTCCGACCCGGACAAAGTGGCGACGCTGGTTTTTGGTGGCCTCGGCATCGGCATGATCGATGGAGTAGGCGATTGGGATCCGATCGCGGCCGCCCTTCTGGCCGAGGATCCGGCCGCGACCACCCATCCGCGCGGTCGCTCTTTTCGCGCCTTCGCCGACCAGACCCGCAGCGACCGCCGGGCGCTTGCCGCCTGCATCGTGACCTCACGGGAACTGCTTGATGAGCAGGATATTGCCCGCATCGCCCAGCCGACGCTGATCGCGGTCGGTACCACCGACGACATTGGCGGATCGCCGGACGAGCTTGCGGCGCTGATGCCGAACGCCAGGGCCTTCCACATCGAGGGCAGGGACCATATGCTGGCCGTCGGGGACAAGACCTTCAAGCAGCGCGTGCTGGAGTTTTATGCCGAAAATCCGCTCTGAGGCTCCGGCGTTTGGGGGACGAGCGTCTCGGGTCGCGAAAATGATCTAAATCAGGTCAAGGCCTGCAGCGACCGTGCCATGTTCCGCCTTGCCTGCGGCTCGAAGCGCTGCCGGAACTCCTGCGTGTGAAAAATATGCGGGCGGGCAAGGAAGCCTTTCAGCACCGCACCGCGCCCGGCACGCCACATAGCCTCTTCCACCCAGCCATATTCGCGGCGAACCGCGCGTTCATAGGCGTCGAATGCATCCGGTGCGGCACCCAGGATCGAAAGATCCATGTCGAGGAACAAGCTGGCGTCGCGCGTCGCCGCAACGTCGTCGAACAGCGGCACCTGGTGCGTGGCGGTGGCGAGGATCATTGCGCTGACGCGGCTCAGCCGCCCGGCATCGATGCGGCCGGCGAGCTTTTGCTCGGCAAGGGCGGCACTTTGCGCTTCGTTGTCCTTGGCCCTGCTGTCATACACGGCGTCATGGAACCAGATCGCCGCTTCGACGGCCTCGGGGTCGTCCAGAAGCGTTCGATAGTCATCGGCCAGCTCCAGCATCGCTTCGATATGAGTGAGGTTGTGATAGTGGCGATCGCCGGCCTTGTAGAGGACCGAAAGCTCGGTTTTCAGGGCATCGTCGATCAAGGGTTCGTTTTCCATGGCTGCTTGAATTCCCGCGAACCAAATCCATTTGACACAGCACTAAGGAAAATTGAGTTCAATCATGCTATGAACTGGCTTATATGTGCGGCCAGATGGCAGGCAGACTAGCAGGACGCAGGACGAGACGTCGATGAACAGCATCAGCATTTCCCGCCAAAGCGCGTTGCAGCCGGTCGATCCGATCTGGCGTTCGATCCGCGACGAAGCGATGGAAGCGGTCAACCGCGACCCCTTGCTGGCCGCGTTCCTCTATTCCACGATCCTTAACCAGGAGAGTCTGGAAGAGGCTGTTATCCATAGGATCGCGGAGCGGCTTGCTCATCAGGATATCGGCTCCGATCTCATCCGCCAGACCTTCAAGTCGATGCTCGCCGACGACAAGGACTGGCCGACCACGGTACGCGTCGACATCCAGGCTTATTATGACCGCGACCCGGCTTGCGACCGGTTCATCATGCCGGTGCTCTATTTCAAGGGCTTTCATGCCATCCAGACCCACCGGCTGGCGCATTGGCTGTGGAACCACGGCCGCAAGGATTTCGCGCTCTACCTGCAGAGCCGCTCGTCCGCGGTCTTCCAGACCGACATCAATCCGGCCGCGCGCATCGGCAAGGGCATCTTCATCGATCACGCCACCGGCCTCGTCGTCGGCGAGACGGCGGTTATCGAGGACGACGTGTCGATCCTGCATGGCGTGACGCTGGGCGGCACCGGCAAGGCCGGCGGCGACCGCCATCCCAAGATCCGCCACGGCGTGCTGATTGGCGCCGGCGCCAAGATTCTCGGTAACATCGAGATCGGCCATTGCTCCAAGATTGCCGCCGGATCGGTGGTGCTGTCGCCTGTGCCGCACAACAAGACGGTAGCCGGCGTGCCGGCCCGCGTGGTTGGCGAGACCGGCTGCGACCAGCCTTCGCGCCAGATGGACCAGCTTCTGCCGTCGCAGAAGATGGACCATGTCATCAGTTTCGATATCTGATTTGCCGGCAGTTGCCCCGGATGAATGCCCGGCAGCGCTGCCGCTTCCGGTGCAATAAGACCGGCTTGCCTTTACATCGCCATTGTCGACGTGCCAGAAGCGCCGTTCAAACGAGCAAGCCGATGATCGGAGAAGACTGTTGAAGCCGGACGAAATCAGAAAGCTGGACGCCTATTTCAAGCGCGTCTTCCAGAACCCCAAGCTTGAGGTCAAGGCACGGCCGCGCAAGGAAGATTCGGCCGAGGTCTATGTCGGTGACGAATTCCTCGGCATCGTCTTCAAGGACGAGGACGACGGCGACTACAATTTCTCGATGGCGATCCTGGACATCGACCTGGCCTGAGCCCGCAATGCCACGGCAGGCCGCATCGAGCGCGGCCGGCCTCTTCTGCCTGTCAATGTCCGGTCTTTAGGATTCGCCCCGCCTTGGCCGTGATTGCCGCGTCTAGCGTCTGCCAGTCGTCAAGGAATTCCCTTGGGAAGCGATAGGTAAGGCTGAGATCGTCCCCGACATGGATATCCCGCTCGCAGGGCGCCAGCGATTCGCCGGCGCTCGGCCCGCTGAGGCAGCGGGCCACGAAAGGGTCGGTGCCCGCGCGCTTGCCGACGACCAGCACCTCGTTCAGGTAGCCTGATTTCTCATTGAACCCGTAGACCGTCGTGCCGCCGGGGCCTGGTATGCCGGGCTGGATGATGAGCGCGCTGTAGATCGGCCCGAACCGGCCGCTCATGTCGCGCGACATCATCTGCTGCTCGAAGGACAGGAAAATGATGTTCCTGTTGGCTCCGGCGTGATTGAAATCATCGCGCGACGCCTCGCTGTAGCCGTCCATCTGGGGATAGCGCATATAAAGGTCGAGGCGCGTGGCGACGCCGTCGCGCCGGGCCTGCTCGAACCGGATGAAATTGGCCGGCACGGTGATGACGTTCTTGCCGATCACCACTTCGCGCACGGTCGCGTCGTCGGTGTAGCCGGCCATGGCAATGGAACGGCCGAACCATTTGCCGCCAAGGCTGATGGCTATCGACAGCAAGGCCAGAGCCGCGAACGCGTAGAACACCCGCTTCATCAGCATGGAATCGACCACGGTCAGTTTCGGGCCGTCGGCGATCGCTGCCTGCTTCATCTCGGTCCTCGTTCCACCGCCAAACGGCCATCCGTGTGTCCGCGGTCCAAGTGTCCCTTGACGGCACACTTCGCACGGCACGGCCCTTGCAGACTTCCTGAAACGACTGTGCGATTGCATGGTAAATGGAGGGTTAATGTGGCCCAGATGGAACTCTTGCTGTTCGCTTTTGTCGTCGGCTTGACGGTTTGCGGTCTGGCGGGCTCGACAATGGAGCTGGTATCGGGTCGCAAGGTCGCCTTCACCGAACCCTATGTGTCGCCCGCCCATGTGCTGCGCTCGCTGGCTGTGACCGCGGGCGCCGGGCCGTTCATGCTGGTCAACGATGCGCTTGACGCCAGGCGCGCGAACCGCATCTCGACAGTGGCGCTCCTGTCATGCGGCTGCACCGCTATTGCCTGGTCGTTGGCGCTGGGCATCGTCGTACTGGCCATTGCTTCCTGGGCCGTCGGTCTCCTAGGGTTTCCAGCCTGAGGCGATTCGGAGACCGACAATGCCGCTTTATGCGATCGATGGAACGGAGCCGAGCTTCGCCGACGCGGACTCGAACTGGATCGCGCCCGATGCGACGCTGATCGGCGACATCAGGATCGGCCGCAATGCCGGCTTCTGGTTCGGCGCCGTCATCAGGGGTGACAACGAGCCCATCGTCATCGGCGCCGACACCAATGTGCAGGAACATACCGTCATGCACACCGATCCCGGCTTTCCGCTGACCGTCGGCGAGGGCTGTACGATCGGCCATCGCGCCATGCTGCATGGCTGCACGATTGGTGACAACAGCCTGATCGGCATGGGCGCCATCGTGCTCAACGGCGCCAGGATCGGCAAGAATTCACTCGTCGGCGCCGGCGCTCTGGTCACCGAAGGCAAGGAATTTCCGGACAATTCGCTGATCGTCGGCTCGCCCGCCAAGGCGATCCGGGTGCTGGACGACGCGGCGGTCGAGCGGCTGCGGGCCTCGGCCGCGCACTACGTCGCCAACGCCAGGCGCTTCAAGCTCGGGTTGAAGAAGGTCTGAGGTCTCGGCCGGCATGCCGTCGGCCACCGGCGCCTATTAATCCCGGCTGCCGGTTGAGCGCTCCGCAAGGGCTGCCCGCAGCAGCGACGCGCCCACCTCGAACCCTGCAATCTCTGCTTCTTCCAGCGCTGTCGTGCAGTGGTCGATGCGAGTCCTCAAAGAGGGATCCGCGCCGGCGGCAAGAAGCAGGCGGATCGCCTCGGCGTCTCGCATGGCCACGGCGTGATGGAGCGGCGTCCAGTCGTTGACACCTCGCATGTCCGCATCGGCGCCGTGATCGATGAGGATGCGGATGATGTCGAGCTTGTCCGCGCGCTCGGTGGACAGCGCCGCGATGATCGATGGAAATCCGGCATGATCGTCGTAGTTTGGGCTCGACCCGGCGTCGAGCAGCGCCACGACGAAGGCAAGCGGGCTCCAGTAGATCGCGTATTCGAGCGGATGGCCAAGGCCGAGCTCAAACGGCATGCGCTCGTCAAACCAGCGGGGCGAACGACCCAGGGCGGTGCCGAGGGCCACGAAGTCGCCAGCCTTGAAGGCATCGTCGATCGCCCTGAACAGACGATGGCGTTCGCATCGATCTTCCGGAATTTCCTGCATCGGCTGCGGTCCAGAAGCGGAGTTGCCGACTGATAATATCTCGATCTTCCGCCTGTGGAAATTTATACCACAATGTACTGATGTCTTCCCAGAAATGGCGGAGCCGGCCCGGGGACGGGGCCGGCTCCTTTGACCCGGTCGTTGGGGACGGGGAGGGTGGGGACTCGACCGGGTTTCTCGTTAAGCGCGTCGTGCAACGCGCCTGATCTCATTGGCGTCCTCAGCGGACGCTGGCGACCGCGTCGGAACGGCCGTCGTTGATCGTCACCCAAACGCCGGAATTCTCCGTCGATTGACGCTTGAGATAGGTGTAGTCGGTATCCGTCCAGGACAGCACCTTGGTTTCAAGATTGTCGAGGACGAACTCGCCGAGGCTGGTGCGCACGGTCAGCACCGCGTGGCCGTCGCCATTCGGCTGGCGCGCAACCGTCATCAAGAGGTCGCCGGCCGGCACGCCCGCATCCATCAACTCGCGGCGCTTTTCCAGCGCGTAGTCCTCGCAATCGCCATAGCCATTGTCCGGGTAGGCCCAGTATTCCTCGGCACCGTAGTTTTCCATGTCGGTGCGCGGCTTGATGCGGGTGTTGACCGAATTGTTGATGCTCACGATCGTCGCCCAGAGCTTGCGGCTCAGGTCGACAGGCGCCCCCTTGGCGGTCTTCTCGTTGCATTCGCCGGGGATGCGTTGGCAGAATTCATAGTGGCCAACAGGCTGCGTCGTGCGTCCGCCGGTATGCATATAGGCCGGTCCCGCGGCATATGCTGATCCCCAGGCGGAAAGCTGCATCGCCATTGCCATCAGCAACAGCTTGCCCCTCGTTTTTTTCATTGTTCAGTCTCCCCGTTCGAAGGAGACAGTGCCACATCTGGATTTATTCGACGCAAAGGTCCGGAGTAGATTTTAAGTAAAACGTCTATAGAATAAACATAAAATTTGAATCATTTTAGTATTGAATTGGTTGGATTGCTGCGCTGGGGTTTCGGCAAATTCGGCCTCCCGCGGACCATTTCCGACTATGGCGACCTGCCATCCAAGACCTATCAATCGCCGCACCCCGAAATCGAAAAAGCCGGCCGCGAGGCCGGCTTGACGGGCATGCTTTGCGGCCCGATCAGGCGCGCGGCGTGTTGAATTCGGAATCGAGCGTCTCGGGGCGCTGGATGACGGCGAATTCGATGGCGACGCCATCTTCGAAATGCCGGACGATCTGACCCCGCATCGTGCCGAGCATGACCTGGACGCCGATCGCCGGTTTCACGTCGATCTCGATCGCGGCGCCCGACAGCGACAGATCGATGATCCGGCACTGATACTGGCGGCCGTCGGTGAGCTGCAGCACGCTCGTCGGGTTGCGGGGCGAGACGCGCTCGTGGCGGCGGTCTTCCGGCAGGTCGAGTTCGTGCTTGTTGGCAAGCCATGTCAACTGCGCGGCGAGTTTGTCCTTCTTGCGGTCGGACGCGATCACCGTCATTGCGAAGCCATCCGGCAGCGTGCGTGTCAGCACACCCTCGATGCGGCCGATATGGTCGATATAGGCGATGACTTTCTCGCCGGGCATGCCGATGCGGTCGGTGCGAAGCGCCACGTTGCCGGGCGACATGTCCACCACCTGGCATGGGTGCTCGGTGCGGTCCTCCAGCATGAAACGTCCGTAGATTTTGACCCGGACGCGCTGAAAGTTACGCCTTTCAGCTTGGGACGGCGCGTAGTCGACCGCCGCTGACCTCATGACTGCCTACACCCCGTTTGGCATTCCCGCGCGTGGATGCGAGGAACTTCAGCAGAGAACTACAACAAATCGGGTTAACAAAGGGGAAAAACGAGCCTGCAAGACCATGCGATCGTCAACTATTCGTCCCGCCCGCCATCGAAAACGACGAGATGGCGGATGCGGCGGGCACGGCCGAGCGCGGAGATCGTTTCGGGCGCCTCGATCTCGTCGGGAACGAGCGAGGGAACGTTGATCGCCGGACGGCTGTTCAGCAGTTCCTTCTCCGGGTCGATGACGCGGATGGAATCGATCAAGGCGTCGGTGATCGGATCCGCGCCCAGCCAGAACGGCTTCTCCACGGCGCTGATCACGCCGAGGCAGCGTGGATTTTCGATGCCGCCGTCGAGCGGCAAGGCGAGCAATTCGAACTTGTTGGAGCGGCCGTTGCGGCTGAAGCCCTCGAAAATGATCAGCACGACCGATTTCTGCTCGAAAACCCCGTGAATGAGCCGCGAAACCAGCCTCTGGTCCTTCTCCCGCCACAGCGACGGGAAGGAGAATCCCTTGAGTTCGCGGCCGTAGGAGGCGCAGAGCCTGGTGCCGGCCAGGCGAAATACAGGCTGCCCACGCGTGTCCTTTTCGAGGATGAACGTATCGGCCAACAGCGACTTGATATCGGCCGGCTCGACTTCCGATCGCTTCGGAGCGGGGCGTCCGTCACGCAGGCGGTTCCAATAGTGGAACAGCGTGATCGATCCGTTTTGGTTCATACTACAAAGCTCCGCGCATTCTGTCGTCTGATGTCCCATCGGTGAACAGAAGGGCGCCCTCCGATGACCTACATGCGTTGGGGAGCAGGAAGCGTGCCAGCGTCGTTAACACTTGTTCACGGGTCGGGGCCGTTAAGGTTAACAACTGGTTTACGTTGCGCCCGGGGCCGCCGCGTGGCACACCAAAACCACTCCAGAAGCGGTCGTTTCGCGACGATCGGCAGCACTTCAGTCAAGAGTTTTAGGGGAGCAGGGGCTCGACCGGCCGTTCAGGGGAAACCTTGGACGGCTTCTTTTTTGATTCGCCCCTTTGATTCGGAGCGGGACGATTCGCCGTTTGCGGTTCCATCGGCGGTGATCTAGATGCTCGCCAGACCGAACCAGCCCAGTCGAACCAGCCCCGTCGAACCAGCATCGAGTGCGATTGCAGATGAGCGAACAGCAAAATCCGTCCGAGCCCGAACCGGCCGAGACCATGCCGCCACCGGTGCGTGAGCCGGTGTTCAATCTGCCGCCGATCGTGCTGGCGGTGATCGGCATCTGCGCGGTCGTCTACCTGCTGCAGCAATATGCGCTGAACGACGCCCAGCAGATGACGCTGCTCTATGACGGAGCTTTCATTCCGGTCCTCTATACCGGCCGGTACGGGTTCGACTGGTTTCTCTTCACGCGGCCTTTCACCTATGCCTTCATGCATGGCGGCTTTGCCCATATCGCCATCAACATGGTCTGGCTTGCCGCCTTCGGCTCGCCGCTGGCCAATCGGCTCGGCGCGCTTCGGTTCGCGTTGTTCTTTGCCGCCACCGGGTTGGCTTCGGTGGCGCTCTTCTGGGCGATGCATCCGTACGGAGAAGCGCCGCTGGTCGGCGCATCGGGCGCCATATCGGGCATGATGGGGGCTGCGGCGCGCTTTGGCTTCCGCACCGACCGCTCGGCCGGCAAGGCTGCTTTCGCCGGCCCGGTGCTGCCGGTCGGGGTCGTGCTGCGCTCGCGCGGCGTCGTCATCTTCCTGGCCATGTGGATGATCATCAATCTGGCCACCGGCCTTCTCGGCTTCGCGCCCGGCGTGGATGGCCAGGTCGCCTGGGAGGCCCATATCGGCGGCTTTGTCGCGGGCTTCTTCGGCCTGCGCTGGTTCGACGGGATATGGCAAGCGCCCGAATGGGAGACCTCCGACCGGGCTTGAAATGCAACCGATCACGGCGCACGATGTTCACTCTTATGTGAAAGCCGGTCAGGCAGGAACCGGTTGGCAAAGTAGAGGAGGACGCCATGACGGTTAAGGCCATTCTCGAGCAAAAAGGCCATGACGTGTTGACGCTCGGGCCGAACGAAAAACTGAGCGAAGCCATCCGCATCCTTGCCGAGCACAGGATCGGCGCGCTGGTCATCACCAATGGCGATCGCAAGATCGTCGGCATCCTTTCGGAGCGCGACATCGTGCGCGTGGTAGCCAGGGAAGGCGGTGCCGCCCTCGATATAGCAGTGCGCTCGGCGATGACGCCGAAGGTGAAGATCTGCAACGAAAACCACACCGTCAACGAGGTGATGGAGATCATGACCAGGGGCCGCTTCCGCCATCTCCCGGTGGAAAAGGACGGCCTGCTCGATGGCATCGTATCCATCGGCGACGTGGTCAAGCGCCGCATCGAGGACGTCGAGCGCGAGGCCGAGGAAATCCGGGCCTACATCGCTACCGCCTGAGCGGCCGGCAACTACCGGCCGGGTGTCGGCCCGCGGCACCAAGGCTACCTGTTGTCGAGTTCGGAGCGAACGAGTTCGAGCCCGCGCTTCGTGATGCGGTAGGGCCCGCCGCCGGACGACGAAACCGCCTTCTTGCGTTTCAATTTCGAAACAGGTCGAGATCGACGCCGGGGTAATGCCAGCCGTCGCGGGTCAGGCATTTGACCGAGGCGATCCGTTTCTTGTCGTTCCTTTCGATTTCAATGCGTCCGCCCTGCGCGAGCAGGTGCAGGATGCGCTGTTCAATGCGCGAAATATCCATGTGAAGAGTTCCCGGAAAACGAAAAATACCGCGCCGCGAAGCTTCGCGGCACGGGGTTTCAGGTTTTCTGCCCTGCCTCGCTACGAGGTCAGGGCCTCACCGGGACTGCGCGTAAGTGGACATCCACTCTCCATTGAGACGAACGGATACAGGCGAAAGCGGTCGAAGAGGCCAGCCCCCGGCTTTGCGCCCGCGGCTTTGCGCTTGTCTCTTTTGGCGGTTTGCACTAGCGAAGTTGCATTAATGCACTTCAGTCCGTAGGCCACAATGAGCATCATCGACACTCGCACCCCTGACGCAAAACGCCTGATATCCGGCGCCACCGGCGACTGGGAGATCATCATCGGCCTCGAGGTGCACGCACAGGTCATCTCGGAAGCAAAGCTGTTCTCCGGCGCTTCGACCGCGTTCGGTGCCGCGCCCAATGCCAATGTCAGCCTTGTCGATGCGGCGATGCCAGGCATGCTGCCCGTCATCAACGAGGAATGCGTCAAGCAGGCGATCCGCACCGGCCTGGGGTTGAAGGCGCAGATCAACCACAAGTCGGTCTTCGACCGGAAGAATTATTTCTATCCGGACCTGCCGCAGGGCTACCAGATCTCGCAGTTCAAGCAGCCGATCGTCGGCGAGGGCACGGTCATCGTCTCGGTCGGCCCCGACCGCCAGGGCGAGTTCGAGGACATCGAGGTTGGCATCGAGCGCCTGCACCTGGAGCAGGATGCCGGCAAGTCGATCCACGACCAGCACCCGACCATGTCCTATGTCGACCTCAACCGCTCCGGCGTGGCGCTGATGGAGATCGTGTCGAAACCCGACATGCGCTCCGGCGATGAGGCCAAGGCCTATGTGACCAAGCTGCGGACCATCATGCGCTATCTCGGCACCTGCGACGGCAACATGGACGAAGGCTCGTTGCGCGCCGACGTCAATGTCTCGGTACGCCGGCCAGGTGGCGAATTCGGCACCCGCTGCGAGATCAAGAACATGAACTCGATCCGCTTCATCGGCCAGGCCATCGACTACGAGGCGCGCCGGCAGATCGCCATCATCGAGGATGGCGGCAGGATCGACCAGGAAACGCGGCTGTTCGACGCCGTAAAGGGCGAGACGCGCTCGATGCGCTCCAAGGAAGAGGCGCACGACTATCGCTACTTCCCCGATCCCGACCTTCTGCCGCTGGAATTCGACCAGGCCTATGTCGATACGCTGGCCAAGGAATTGCCGGAACTGCCCGACGACAAGAAGCTGCGGCTGATCTCCTCGCTCGGCCTCTCGACCTACGACGCCGCGATCCTGGTGTCGGAAAAGCCGATCGCCGATTATTTCGAGAAGGTGGCGGCCCGTCGCGACGGCAAGCTCGCCGCCAACTGGGTCATCAACGATCTGCTGGGTGCTCTCAACAAGGCCGGCAAGGACATTGAATCCGCTCCGGTTTCGCCAGACCAGCTTGGCGCTGTCATCGATCTGATCAAGGAAGGCACCATCTCCGGCAAGATCGCCAAGGACCTGTTCGAGATCGTCTGGAACGAGGGTGGGGATCCGCGCCAGCTGGTCGAAAGCCGTGGCATGAAGCAGGTCACCGATACCGGGGCCATCGAGAAGGCGGTCGACGAGGTGATCGCGGCCAATCCCGACAAGGTCGAGCAGGCTCGCGCCAAGCCCACCATGGCCGGCTGGTTCGTCGGCCAGGTGATGAAGGCGACTGGCGGCAAGGCCAATCCGCAGGCCGTCAACGACCTCGTCAAGGCCAAGCTGGGCATCGAGTAAAAGCATGTTCGTTCGCACCGCCGGGGATCGCGACCTCGCAGCCGTCCGGGCGTTGCTGGTCGAGACCTGGCATGCGACGTATGACGCCATCTATGGCGCTGAACGGGTCACCGAAATCACCAATGAATGGCACTCCATCGCCTCATTGAAAGCCAGGCTGGTAAAGCCGAGCAGCGAGTTCCTCGTTGCCGATGACGGCAAGCGCATTGGCGGCATGGCGTTTGCCGAAGCCGTCGATGGCGGCGGCGTGGTCATGCTCAGGCAGATCTACGTGCTTCCCTCGCTGCAGGGCCGCGGTATCGGCGGCATGCTCCTCGACGAGATCATCGAGAGTTTTCCGGAAGCTCACCGCATTCGGCTCGAAGTGGAAGAGAAGAACACCCGCGCCGTTGCCTTTTATCAGGCCAACGGCTTCGTCGGCCGCACCGAGAATTGCGGCTCCGCCAGCTCTGCCATCCCGGCGCTGATCTATGAACGGGTACTTGCCGCCTGAGCACCGTGGCGGCGTGATCACCTTCGCGCGAGCGCGCGTCGCGGGATCTGTTTTCGTTTGACGGCCCTGGTGTCCGGCACCAAAGCTGCCTAGGCCGACCCGTGTGAAGCCGGAATAAACCGACACAAGGATGGCTTTGGGGGGAACCATGCCAAGTCTGCCGGAACTGATGCCGACCGAGGTGTCGGATGAAACCTTTGGTGGCGTCACCTATCACATAGCGGGCGAACTGGTGCCCGTGCTTTCCGTCGATGTGACGCGGATGCCTGTCTATTTCGAGCACCACATCCTGCTGTGGAAGAATTCCACAATCACCATCGGCCTGAAATCGCTGAAGGGCGCGCTGAAGCGCATGATGGCCGGCATGCAGATCTTCGTCACCGAGGCGTCGGGGGCGGGCATCATCGCCTTCAGCCGTGATGGGCCGGGTCACATCGTGCCGATTCACCTGCGGCGAGGCGAGGAGATCCAGGTCCGCGAGCACCAGTTTCTAGCCGCCACCAGCAATGTCGACTACACGTTCGAGCGTGTACGCGGCCTGGCGACGATGCTGTTCGGCCAGAGCGGCTTCTTCATCGACCGGTTTCGCGGCGATACCGGTGACGGCATCGTCTGGCTGCACGGCTATGGCAACGTTTTTGAAAAGACGCTCGCTCCGGGCGAGATCATAGACATCGAGCCCGGCGGCTGGCTGTTCAAGGATGCCTCGGTCAGGATGGAGACCAAGATCGACCGGCTGTCGAGCGGCTTCTTCGGTGCCAACTTGAATTTCATCGTCAACCGCTTCACCGGGCCGGGCAGGGTCGGCATCCAGTCGATGTACCTGCATATGCCGACCGAGGAATAGGCTGGGAGCCAGAAGCCAGACGGATGAAAGCCTGGCCAGCGCGAACGCGGCGGTGACTTATCAGCGGATCGGCTCCCCGTGCCATGGCATCGGCAGGGCGAGCCTTCGACCTTGATTGAGAATGCCAACGCCGATCAGGCGGCGGGAACTTCCACATTGTCGATCAGCCTGGTTTTTCCCAGCCAGGCGGCGGCGAGAACGCGGCCCGCGCGGTCGCGCCGCCATGGCGTGAGTGTCAGGCTTTCGCGGGCCTCGACATAATCCACCTTCTGGAAGCCGGTCGCGACCAAGACGCGGCTTGCTTCGGCGATCGTTTCCTCCTGTCCTGCGCCCGCCGCCAGCGCGGCAGCTGCCTTGCGCAGAATGACGTTGAATTGGCGAGCGATCTGGAGGTCGGCTTCATCGAGATAGGCGTTGCGTGACGACATGGCGAGGCCATGCGCGTCGCGTATGGTCGGCGCGCCGATGATCTCGACGGGCAGGTCGAGGTCGCGGCAAAGCTGCCTGACGACGCAAAGCTGCTGGTAATCCTTTTCGCCAAAGATGGCGAAGTCGGGTGCGGCCTGCAGGAGAAGCTTGGCCACCACTGTGGCGACGCCGTCGAAAAAGGTGGGGCGAAAGTCCGTTTCGAGCCCGGCTGACGGGCCGCCTACCGAGATCTTCGTGGCAAAGCCTGCGCGATACATCTCGCTGACACCGGGCGTGAACGCAAGGTCGGCTTTGGCCGCGGCCAGCATGTCGAGGTCGCGGGCCAACTGGCGCGGGTACTTGTCGAGATCCTCGGTCGGTGCGAACTGCGTCGGGTTGACGAAGATCGACACCACGCAACGATCAGCCCTTTCGAGGGCGATCTTGACCAGCGAAAGATGCCCGTCATGCAAGGCGCCCATGGTCGGCACCATGGCGATGCGTTGTCCGTCGCGTCGCCAGTCGCGGATTCGCGCGCGAAGCGCGGCAACGCTATCGACGACGTGGGGCCGGCTCACGCGTCATCCCCGCCGTTGGTTTTTGAAAAGACGTGGGCGGGCCCGGGGAAAACGCGATCCCGCACCTCCGATGCGTAGCGCTCCGCGGCATGCGTGATCACGCTGCGCAGGTCGGCGTATTGCTTGACGAATTTCGGCACGCGGTCGACCGTCAGCCCGACCATGTCGTCGACGACCAGGATCTGGCCGTCGCAATCGTCGCTGGCGCCGATGCCGATGGTTGGAATGGCTATGCGGCGGGTGATGTCGGCGGCGACCGTCTCGATCGTGCCTTCGATGACCACCGAGAACGCGCCGGCCTTCTCGACCGCCAGCGCGTCGGCGATCAGGGCGGCTACAGTCTCGTCCGTGCGGCCCTTGATCTTGTAGCCGCCATCCTTTTTCACCGATTGAGGCTGCAGGCCGATATGGCCCATGACCGGGATATCGGCGGCCACGATCGCGGCAATCTGACGAGCCATGTCGACGCCGCCTTCGAGCTTCACCGCCTGGCAGCCGGTCTCGCCGACGATGCGCCGTGCCGAGGCCAGGGCTTGCACGGCGGACCCCTCATAGCTGCCGGCCGGCATGTCGACGACCACGCAGGCCCGGGCCGAGCCCCTCATCACGGCTTGGCCGTGCGCGATCATCATCTCCAGCGAGGCGCCCAGCGTCGTCTCGTGGCCATGCACGACCATGGCGACGCTGTCGCCGACCAGGAGCAGGTCGACATGGGGATCGAGCAGGCGGGCGATCGGATAGGTGTAGGCGGTGAGGCAGACGATCGGTGTGCCGCCCTTGCGGCGGCGAATCAGGTCGGCGCCGACGCGAATATCGGTGGTCGGCAATTGCGTGGCCAATCGTCGCCTCCTTCAGCCCCAGCGGGACAGGATTTTCGCATGGGCGCGCAGAGCTTTAGAAAGAGCGGCAAGGCTTGGCAAGCGCGCATCCGGTCACCCCCGGGGGATCACAGGCTGGTGTCGGGTCCCTGGCGCGCCATTTGCGCGCTCCTCGTGGCAAAACCCTTGCCTTCCCGAAGGCCTGACGCCATAAGCAGGAAACGGGCGCCGCCAGCGCGAGGGTTCTGAGATGAAGACTTTCCTGACGCAGTTTTTCACCTGGTGGAACAGCCAGACGCTGGGAACGCGCCTGCACACATGGCGCTACGGCAAGAGGGTCGGCCAGGACGAGGCCGGCAATGTCTATTACGAAGGCGGTATCGATTCGGAAGGCCGCACGCGTCGCTGGGTCATCTACCGCAACTATTCGGAAGCTTCGGCCATTCCGCCGGGCTGGCACGGCTGGATTCACCATCGTGTCGATATCGCTCCCCCCAGCGATGACTACCGGCCGCGCGACTGGCAAAAGCCGCATTTACCCAATCTGACCGGCACGCCATCGGCCTATCGTCCGAAGGGCTCGGTGCTGACCAATCAACACCGCCCGCAGGTCACCGGCGACTACGACGCCTGGACGCCGGGCTCGTAACGGCGCGAGTTGCACAGGTAAGGTGCAGGCCGGTCCTTTATCGCCACAATTGGTGTTTAGCTGCTTGCTGATCAGAAAACGGCGACTAGCCTTGGCGATCGACGGAATCACCTGGGCGCGAACCACCGGTACCCTTGCATGAGCTTTTTCAACCCGATATTGACGGGCGGCCTGACGTTAGCAGCCAGCCTCGCCGTCAGCACCATCGCCTTTGCGGCTTCACCCGCGCCCGCCGCCCCGGCGCCGGCGGCGCCCGCGGGATCGGATCGCATCACCAACCCGGTCGCCGAGTTCGCCGGCATCGACAAGATCACCGGCCGCATCATCACCTTCGATGTCTATATCGACGAGACGGTGCAGTTCGGCGCCCTGCAGGTAACGCCGCGCGTCTGCTATTCCCGGCCGCAGAACGAACAGCCGAAAACAGATTCTTTCGTCGAGGTCGACGAGATCACGCTCGACCGCAAGATCCGCCGTATCTTCACCGGTTGGATGTTTGCCGAAAGTCCGGGGCTCAACGCCGTCGAACATGCCGTCTATGACGTCTGGCTGAAGGAATGCAAGCAGAAGTCGGATGTGCCGGCGCCCGATGCTGGCAAGAGTGGCTCGACCAAGGCCGATGGGGCGAAAGCCGACGCGTCGAAGCCAGCCGCGACCAAGCCAAAGCCCCCGGTCGCTCCCGACGCGGCACAGCCCGACGACGCCGTGGAACCGGCTACGACGGACACCAACTGATCTCTTGGAACCGCCATGGCTGGCGCGCGTTGGACCACCACCACGCGCGTTGAGGATACGCCAATGTCGGACAGCAAGCGGATCATGGCCAACAAGGCCGAGTTGCTGGAGCTCGAAAAGGGGTTCTGGACGGGCGACACTGCCTACTATGCTGCCAATGTCGACACCGAATGCCTTGTGGCGTTTCCACAGATGGCACAGGCCATGGACAATGCCGATCTGGCCAAGACCGCAGCCAAACCCAACCGCTGGCGCGACCTCGACATCGAACTCAAGGGAATAATCGAACCCGGCAGCGATATCGTCATGCTGACCTATGAAGCGCATGCGACGCGCGAAAATGGCGAGCCCTATGCGGCGCTGGTCAGCACCGGCTACGTCCATCGCGTCAATGGCTGGAAGATGATGTTCCATGCGCAGACGCCGATCGAGGCGTCGCCCAAGTAGGGCCTGATCCTACGGAAAAAAGACCGCTTCGCCTTTTAGCGCGTCTGCCAGCATCTTTTCGTATTTGCCGCGCGGCACGTCGATCGCGCCGAAACGCTTGAGGTGCTCTGTCGTGAACTGCGTATCGAGCAGCGCGAAGCCGCGTGCCTTCAGGCGCTCGACGAGATGCACTAGGCAGGTCTTCGACGCGTCCGTCTCTTTGGAAAACATGCTTTCGCCGAAGAACACCCGCCCGAGCGAGACGCCATAGAGGCCGCCGACCATACGCCCCTCGCGCCAGGCCTCGACCGAGTGGCAATGACCCATGCGGTGCAGTTGCACATAGGCTTCGCGGATCGGCGCATTGATCCAGGTAGAGCGGCGCTCCTCACGCTTTTCGGCGCAGCCATCGATCGTCGCCTCGAAATCGAAATCGAAACGGATTTCGAACAGGTGCCTGCGGATCGTCTTCTTCAGGCTTTTGGGGGTGTGAAAATCATCGAGCGGGATGATGCCGCGCGTCTCCGGCCGCACCCAGAAGACTTCTGGGTCACCAGCACTTTCGGCCATGGGGAAGACGCCCGAGGCGTATGCCTTGAGCAGAAGGTCGGTTGGGATGCGATAGCCTGGCGCGTAGGGACGGGTCATCGCGTCATTATAGCGGCAAGTTGAGGCTATTCGCCCTTGGCCAGATATTTTTCCAGCCAGTGGATGTCGTAGTCGCCATTGGCGATGTCGGCATTGCCGACGAGATCGCGAAACAGTGGCAACGTCGTCTTGATCCCGTCGACGACGAATTCGTCGAGTGCCCGCCGCAGCCGCATCATGCATTCGACGCGGTTGCGGCCATGCACGATCAGCTTGCCGATCAGGCTGTCATAGTAGGGTGGGATCTTGTAGCCCGAATAGACGCCGGAATCGACGCGGATGCCGAGGCCGCCCGGCGTGTGAAAATGCGTGATCGTGCCGGGCGAGGGGGTGAAAGTGCGGGGATCCTCGGCGTTGATACGGCATTCGATGGCGTGGCCGTTGAACTTGATGTCTTCCTGCTTGACCGAAAGGCCGCCGCCGGACGCGACGCGGATCTGCTCGTGGACCAGATCGATGCCGGTGATCGCTTCCGTCACCGGATGCTCGACCTGCAGGCGCGTGTTCATCTCGATGAAATAGAACTCGCCGTTCTCGTACAGGAACTCGATGGTGCCGGCGCCCGAATAGCCGAGATCGGCGATCGCCTTGGCGCAGATACCGCCGATGCGGGACCGCTCCTCGGCGTTGAGCGCCGGCGAATTGGCCTCTTCCCAGACTTTCTGGTGGCGCCGCTGCAGCGAGCAGTCGCGCTCGCCGAAATGCACGCCGCCGCCGAAGCCGTCGCCAAACACCTGCACCTCGATGTGGCGCGGTTTCTCCAGGTATTTCTCGATGTAGACCGCGTCGTCGCCGAAGGCCGCGCCCGCTTCCGAGCGTGCCGTCTGCAGTGCGATTTCGAGGTCTGCCTCCGTATGCGCTACTTTCATGCCGCGTCCGCCGCCGCCGGCCGACGCCTTGATGATGACGGGATAGCCAATCTCGGCGGCGATGCGCCTGGCTTCTTTTTCCTCGGTCACCGCACCGTCGGAACCGGGCACAACCGGAATGCCGAGGCGTTTTGCCGTGCGCTTGGCCTCGATCTTGTCGCCCATGATGCGGATGTGGTCGCCGGACGGGCCGATGAAGGTGATGTTGTGCGCCGCCAAAATGTCGGCGAACTTGGCGTTCTCCGACAGGAAGCCATAGCCCGGATGCACGGCGTCGGCGCCGGTGATCTCACAGGCCGCGACGATCTGGTGGATGTTGAGATAGCTGTCGCGCGACGGCGGCGGACCGATGCACACGCTTTCGTCGGCGAGCCTGACATGCATGGCGTCAGCGTCGGCGGTCGAATGCACCACCACCGTCTGGATGCCAAGCTCCTTGCAGGCGCGCAGCACCCGGAGCGCGATTTCGCCGCGATTGGCGATGAGGATCTTCTGGAACATCAGGTCCGCTCTACTCGATCACGACGAGCGGCATGCCGTATTCCACCGGCGTCGCGTCCTCGAACAGGATCGCCGTCACCGTGCCCGCGCGCGGCGAGGGGATCTGGTTCATCGTCTTCATCGCCTCGATGATCAGCAGCGTCTGGCCTTCCTTGATCTTCTGGCCGACCTCGATGAACGGCTTTGCGTCCGGCGACGGCGCCAGATAGGCGGTGCCGACCATGGGCGAGGTCACCGCGTTTTTCGACACGTCGACCGCCGCCGGGGCGGCCGCGGGCTGGGTTGCCGTTGGTGCATAGGTGGGCTGCGGGGCCGCAATCGCGTGAACGGCGGGCGCCTGCCGCGACACCCGTACCTTCAGGTCGCCGAGTTCCACCTCGATCTCTGTCAGGTTGGTGTCGTTCAGTATGCCCGCCAGATCGCGGATCAGTTGCTGGTCAACACCGGTCTTCTTTATCGACATTTTCGAGCCTTCTGTTTGTTGGCCGGTCATAGGCGTGCGGCGAGCGCTTGCAGCGCCAGCGTGTAGCCGAGCGGCCCAAAGCCACAGATCATGCCGACAGCGACCGGCGCGACCATGGAGACGTGGCGGAACGGTTCCCGCGCGTGAATGTTGGAAAGGTGAACTTCGGCAACCGGCAATGGCGCGATCGAACGGATGGCGTCGTGGATTGCGATCGAGGTATGGCTATAGGCGCCTGGGTTGATGACGATGCCGGCGGCTTTGTCGCCGGCCTCCTGGATCCAGTCGACGAGATCGCCCTCATGGTTCGACTGACGGAAATCGATCTCGATCCCAAGCGACGCACCTGCCTGCTTGCAGTCGTCAGCGATGGCGGCAAGCGTCTTGCCGCCATAGATGCCCGGCTCGCGCTTGCCGAGTGCGTTGAGATTGGGACCGTTCAGGACAAAAACCGTTTTCAAAAAAACCGACCTTTTCCGGCGCCGGCATCAAGCCGGCGCGCTGGGCCTCTATACCGGGCATAGTCGCCCGCGGAAAGAGCGCAAGTGCGTTCTTTCACTGTCCACAACAGGCCGAAATGCGCCCGTGAAGAAAACCGCTTGCCGCTCAAAGCGCGGCTTTCGCCGCCTCGATCTTTTCGGCAAGCACTTCCTGCCCGAGCGCCCCGAACACGACCTCGTTGCCGACGACGTAGGACGGGGTTCCGGTGATCTGCAGTTTGTTGGCAAGATCGTAAGTTTTGGTGAAGGCCTCGGTGATCGATGGGTCCTTCATCTTCTCGTGCAATGTCGCCTCGTCGGCGCCGAGCGAAAGCGCGATCTTGATCGCGGTTGCCTCGGTGGCGCGCCCCTGGCCGCCGAGCAGCGCATTGTGGAACTCGCCGTATTTCTCCGGCATCATCAGGTGAAACGCCATCGAGACGACGCTCGCCTTCTGCGAATCCGGGCCGAGGATCGGGAATTCCTTGAGCACGAAACGCAGGTCCGGATCGGACTTGGTAAGCGCCCGCATGTCCTCGATGGCGCGTTTGCAGAAGCCGCAATTGTAGTCGTAGAACTCGACGATCGTGACCTTGCCGTTCGGGTTGCCGACGACGCCGTCGAAGGTGGAATTGAAGATCTGGTCCTTGGCGTTCTTGATGACGCCCAGTGCCGCGAGCCGCTGTTCCTCCTTCTGCTTGGCCTCGAGCGCGTCCTGCACTTCCAGCAGCACTTCCGGATTCTTCAGGAGATAGTCGCGGATGATTCCCTCGACCTCGGTGCGGTCGATTTTGGTATCGGCCGCCGTCTGGACAGGCTGAGCCGTCTGGACAGCCTGTGCCGTTCCGGCCTTCGCAACCTGCGGACTGCCGGCCACAAAACCGAAAGCCAGCATGGCAAGGGCGACCGCAACCCCCGTGGTGCCCAGCAGCAGTGCCTTTTTCATCGTTGTCGTTCCTTCTGCCTGTTTTCCGGTCTAGCTGTGTCGCAGCACGCGGCCGGAAGGTTCATGAGATTACTGGCTCTTGCCTGACGATTTGTAGTTTATGATGTCCTGGGCGCGTATCCAGCGCGGCTCGCCGCGCTTCATCTGCTGTTGCGCCCGCATCGCGAAGATCTTGGCATCCTTGTAGTTGCCGGAATAGAAATGGCCTTCGGCGGTGGCAAGCTCCGCGCCCGGTATGTCTCCCAGCTCCCCGTAAGCCTGCGCCAGATAACGATATCCGGTGGAGTTTTCCTTGTCGCGGCCCAGGCCATTGTTGATCTGCACGACAGCTTTCTTCAGCGAGTCTGGCGTGCCGACCGCCATCAGCGCCTGGCCAAGCGAGACAGGCAGCAGGCCGGACCGTGCCGGGTCGAGGCTGACCGCTTTGGAATAAGCGTCGGCAGCATCCGCGGGCTTGTTGGCTTTCATCAGAATATCGCCGAGCAGCTCCTGGAAGTAGGCATTCTTGGGCTGCGCCTTGATCAGGGCGTTGGTCTTGGTGAGCGCCGCGGCGATGTTGCCGTAGAGATAGGCCGACTGGGCATCGCCATACAGCGCCGCCATGCTGCCCCGCATCTTTTGCATCAGCCGCGTCGCGGCGGCCTGGCCTTCCATGTAGACGGCAATCTTCACCCGCATCATGTCGTGGCGCTGCTGCAGTGCCGGCGCGTCGATCTTGTCGACATTGGGGCTCTGTTTGACCAGCACCTCGAGGTTGGCGATGCGGTCCTGCGGCATCGGGTGGCTGATCCGGTAGGGATCGACCTGCGCGCCCGACAGCGATAGCGCGGTCTGGAAGCGGTGGAAGGTCTTCAGCATGCCCATGCCGGACTGGCCGGTGGCATTGAGATAGGTGATGGCCGAGCGGTCGGCCGTGATTTCCTCGGTGCGCTGATACGCGAGGATGCTGCGCTGCGCCATCTCGCCGCCGCCGGCCGCCACGCCCATGCCGGCGCCGGCAAGGCCGCGGCTGTTCGTGGTCGCACCGGCAACGATCGCGCCGGCACCGAGCAAGGTGGCGATGATGGCCATGGTCTTGGCGCGTTCGAGCTGGTCGCGCAGTTTCTGCTGGTGGCCGCCGGCGATATGCCCGGCTTCGTGTGCGATGACGCCGATGATTTCGTTCGGCGTCTCAGCCGTCATCAACGCGCCGGTGTTGATGAACAGCCGGCGCCCGGTGACGAAGGCGTTGAAGCTGGAATCATTGACCAGCACGATGTCGATGCCATCATTCGCCAGCCCGGCGGCCCTGAAGATCGGCCGCGCATAATCGCGCACCAGGGCTTCGATCTCGGCGTCGCGGACCACTGGCACGCCTTGGGCGAAGGCGGTCTGCGAACCCGCAACCGCAACCGCGGCGCCAAGCGAAACCGTTGCGAAGACACGCGCTGCCCGGGCAATCGTCGATCTGGGTCGGCTCAACATAATGTGTCCACTGGTAGACGAGCGGGCGAAAGATGAAAAGTCGGCGCCTGAAAAACTTCCTCAACTTGTGATCCTCACATCAATCGGGCATTTGTGCGGCGCATGCGTCAGGACCTGGCGCGCTCAATCCTCGGGACAGGGGTAAAAATGGTCGTTTCGCTCTCCCATCGCGGCAATGTCGAGCCGTTCCACGCCATGGATGTGCTGGCCGAAGCGAACCGGCTGAGGGCTCAGGGCGTGCCGGTGATCTCCATGGCGGTCGGCCAGCCATCCGATCCTGCGCCGGCTCGGGTCCGTGCCGCCGCCGCCAAGGCGCTGGAGAATGGACGCATAGGCTATACCGACACCTTGGGTCTGGCCTCGCTGCGCAAGGCGATCGCCGGGCACTACGCGGATCATTATGGCCTCGATGTCGACCCCGGCCGGATCGCGGTAACCACCGGATCGTCGGCGGCCTTCAATCTCGCCTTCCTGGCGATGTTCGACCCGGGCGACCGGGTCGCCATCGCCGCGCCCGGCTACCCCGCCTATCGCAACATCATGGCCGCTCTTGGCATCGATGTGGTCGAAATCGAGCTCGGCGACGCGGCTTATCTGCACGCTGGCCATCTGGAAGCCGCGCATCGCGAGGCGCCGCTGAAGGGCGTGCTGTTCGCAAGTCCGGCCAATCCGACGGGCGCCGTCATCTCAGCCGACGAGCTGGCGACGCTGGTCACCACGGCGGAATCGCTCGGCATCGCCGTCATTTCCGATGAGATCTACCATCGGCTGGCCTATGGCGCCCCCGACACCACGGCACTCGCCTTCAGCGACAGCGTGACGGTGATCAACTCCTTCTCGAAATACTACTGCATGACCGGCTGGCGCATCGGCTGGATGGTTTTGCCGGAAGAACTCGTGCGGCCGGTCGAGCGCATCGCCCAAAGCCTCTACATCTCGCCGCCGGAGCTGTCGCAGATCGCCGCGATCGAGGCTTTTGCCGCAACCGAGGAACTGGAGGCGGTGAAGGGACGCTATGCCTGGAATCGCGAGCTCTTGATGAAGCGTTTGCCGGAGCTGGATTTTCCCCTGGCGGCGCCCATGGATGGCGCCTTCTATGCCTTTTGCGATGTCACCCGGCACAGCAACGACAGCATGGTCTTCGCCCGCAGGATGCTTGCCGAGGCGCATGTTGCAGCGACACCCGGCCGCGACTTCGACACCCGGGCGGGGCATCGCACGATGCGGTTTTCCTACGCTGGCAGCCACGACGACATGGTCGAGGCGATGGCGCGCATCGAACGCTGGTTGAGGTAGCGTCATGCCGGAACTCGAACAGGCCCCCAAACTTGATCAAGCATTGGCGGAAGTCGCGGCGGAAATGGCGGAACGCACCGATCGCGGCGATGTCGCGACCTATATTCCCCAACTGGGCAAGGTCGACCCGAAGAAATTCGGCATCGCGGCCGTTACCAATGATGGCCGCACGCTCGTGGCCGGCGATGCCGACCAGGCGTTTTCGATCCAGAGCATCTCGAAGGTGTTCACGCTGACGCTGGCGCTCGGCAATGTCGGCGATGCGCTGTGGAAGCGGGTGGGGCGCGAGCCCTCCGGCAACCCGTTCAACTCGATTGTCCAGCTCGAGCATGAGAACGGCATTCCGCGCAATCCGTTCATCAATGCCGGTGCCATCGTCATTTCCGACATCCTGCTTGCCGGTCACCAGCCGCGCGAGGCGATCGGCGAGATACTGCGCTTCATCCAGTTCCTCGCCGACGACGAGACGATCATCATCGATCGCGAGGTCGCGGCTTCCGAACGTGCCACTGGTTACCGCAATTTCGCGCTCGCCAACTACATGAAATCCTTCGGCAATCTCCATCATGCGCCGGAACTGGCGCTGGGCGTCTACTTCCACCATTGCGCCATTGCCATGAGCTGCCGGCAATTGGCAATGGCCGGCCGCTTCCTCGCCAATGGCGGCAAGAACCCGGCGACCGGGCATTCCGTGGTGTCGGCGGAGCGGGCGCGGCGCATCGGCGCCATGATGCTGACCTGCGGCCACTATGATGGCTCTGGCGATTTCGCTTTCCGCGTCGGCATCCCCGGCAAGAGCGGCGTTGGCGGCGGCATACTGGGCATCGTGCCGGGTGTCGCCTCGCTCGCCGTCTGGTCGCCCGGCCTCAACGCCAACGGCAATTCCAAGCTGGGTTCGATCGCGCTGGAAAAACTCGCCAGGATGATGAACTGGTCGATCTTCGCGCCTTAGAAACGTGACCTGCCGATAAGAAAAATCCCGCGCCGTTCATTTCGATCGGCGCGGGATTTTTTTGTCGAAGATTCAATTCAACGATTTGAAAAGCTTAGAAAAAGCCTTTCCGCTGCCACCAGCCGGCACGCTTCGGCTTTTCTTCGGTCTTGACTTCAGGCTCATCAGCGACGGTCGAGGAAACCACCGGTACGACAGGCGTATCAGCGGCTGCCGCCTTGCGGCGGGATGGCCGAGCCTTCGGCGTCTCCTCGGCGGCCGCTGCCTCGTCCGATGCCGTGGCTGGCGTTTCGGCGGGTGCCTGCACGGCCAGGTCCGCGGTCGGCTCATCGGCGACGGCTTCGGCGGCCGCCTTCTTCGGCTTGGCTGCGCGACGCGGTTTCTTGGGTTTCTCGGTGCTTGGCACCTCGTCGCTCACGGTAGCCGCGGGTTGTTCGACGGCGGTGGCAGCCACCGGCTCGATCGACACAGGCTCGCTTAGCGAAGCGTCCGCTTCGGCGGGCTCGGTCGTTTCGCCGGCTTCCGCCTCGGTCTCGCCTTCACCGTCTTCGCGACGGTTGCGCTTGCCGCCGCGCTTGCCGCGCCGACGCTTCTTGCCCTGGCCATCGTCGGGCGCTTCCGCCGTTTCGACGGTCCCGGTTGCGGCGACCGCAGCCTCGTCGTCCACCTCGGCATCGCCATGGTCCGCAGCGCCTTCCGGCGCGGAGAAACCGTCATCGGACGTGGCGAGGGAAGCGCCGTCGGTCGGGGCGCCATGCTCGCGGTCGCGGTCCTTGCCGCCACGCCGCCTGCGGCGCTTGCGGCGTTTGCGATCGCGGCCTTCGCCGTCCTCGCCGGATTTGGGCTGCTGATGCTGCGGCTGTTGGGCGTGGCGCGGCTGTTCGGCCTGGGCCGGCGCCTCGTCTTCCTCCTCGGCGACGATGATCTCGTCCTCGGGCTCTTCCGGCTCGACATAGGCCGGCAGGCTGCGCACCTCGACGAAACCTTCCGGCTTTTCGGCCAGCGCGCCGCGGAAGATCGCGTAGTGCTGGGCACCGACCGCATCGTCTGCCTCGATGGTGATCGTCAGGCCGAAGCGGCTTTCCAGTTCCACCAGCGTGCCGCGCTTGTGGTTCAGCACGTAGAGCGCGGTCGCGGCCGGCGTGCGCACCGTGATGTGGCTTCGCGAATCCTTGAGCAGGAACTCCTCGATTGCCCGTACCACCATCAGCGCCACCGACGAATCGGACCTGACATGGCCGGTGCCGCCGCAATGCGGGCACGGCTTCATGGTCGATTCCAGCACGCTGGCGCGGATGCGCTGACGCGACATCTCCATCAGGCCGAAATGCGAGATACGGCCGACCTGGATGCGAGCACGATCGTTCTTGAGGTGATCCTTCAGCCGCTTCTCGACGGAGCGGTTGTTGCGGTTCTCCTCCATGTCGATGAAGTCGATGACGATCAGGCCGGCAAGGTCGCGCAGCCTGAGCTGGCGGGCGACTTCCTCGGCTGCTTCCAGATTGGTGTGGAGCGCGGTGTCCTCGATCGAGTGCTCCTTGGTGGAACGGCCCGAATTGACGTCGATGGCGACCAGCGCTTCGGTCTGGTTGATGATGATGTAGCCGCCGCTCTTCAGCGTCACTTGCGGCTGCAGCATGCGGTCGAGCTGCGCCTCGATGCCGTTGCGCACGAAGATCGGCGTCGTGTCGCGGAACGGCTGAACCACCTTGGCGTGGCTCGGCATCAGCATGCGCATGAAATCCTTGGCCTCGCGATAGCCCTCTTCGCCGGAGACGAGAATCTCGTCGATGTCCTTGTTGTAGAGGTCGCGCACCGAGCGCTTGATCAGGCTGCCTTCCTCATAGACAAGGGCAGGGGCCGTGGACTGGAGCGTGAGATTGCGCACGTTCTCCCACAGCCGCATCAGATATTCGTAGTCGCGCTTGATCTCGGCCTTGGTGCGGCTCTCGCCTGCGGTGCGCAGGATGACGCCCATGCCTTGCGGCACTTCGAGATCGGCGACGACCTCCTTGAGGCGCTTGCGGTCGACCGCGCTGGTGATCTTGCGCGAAATACCGCCGCCGCGCGCCGTATTCGGCATCAGAACGGAATAGCGGCCGGCGAGCGACAGATAGGTGGTGAGCGCCGCGCCCTTGTTGCCGCGCTCTTCCTTGACGACCTGCACCAGCAGGATCTGCCGGCGCTTGATCACTTCCTGGATCTTGTACTGGCGGCGCACCGGCTTGCGGCGATTGCGCACTTCCTCGAGCGCGTCCTCGGCGCCGACCGATTCGATCTCATGATCGTCCGGATGGGAAGAGGATACTTCCTCCAGCATGCCGCGATCATTGTCGGTGGAGGTGGCTTCGCTGCCCTGTTCGGCATGCGGGATGGGCTCGGAAATCACGTCGCCTTCGACGGACGCGGCGATCGACTTGGGGGGGCCGTCGTTGGTCTCGCCTTTATCCTGTTCGGAAGAAACCTCGTCCTGTTCGGATGCGTCGGCGTATTCCGAGGCGTCGGATGCGTGTTCCGTGGTCCCGGAAACGTCAGCCATGTTCTCGGCGACAACGTCCGGGCCATTGTCATCTGGCCCATTGTCGTTGTTTTCGTCTGCCTCGCCGGATTCGGCCGCGCCGGCATCGCGCCTGTTTTCACCACGGTCGCGGGGCTTGCCGCCGCGCCGGCGACCGCGCCGTCCACGATCCCGGCTCTGGCGATCATCGCCTTCGCCGTCCTCGTTCTCTTCGTCCTCGGCCTCCTGCGCTTCCGCGCGCAGCAGTGCCTGACGGTCGGCGACCGGAATCTGGTAGTAATCGGGGTGTATTTCACTGAAGGCGAGAAAACCGTGACGGTTGCCGCCATATTCGACAAAGGCTGCCTGAAGGGAAGGTTCGACGCGCGTTACACGGGCGAGATAGATATTTCCTTTGAGCTGCTTCTTGTCCTGGGATTCAAAGTCGAATTCTTCGATACGGTTACCGCGTATGACGACTACGCGTGTTTCCTCCGGGTGGGAGGCGTCTATCAGCATTTTGTTGGGCATTATTTCGTTTCCTCCCGGCAGCCGTCAGCCGCAGCTTGCAAGGCAAAGCCCGCTGCTGCGTTTCTGGTGTGTGGGTGCCGGATGTCTGAATGTCCGCCGGACGCTGCGTGCGTGTCATGGCGGTGCCGCCCGCAGCCATATTGGCGCGGTTTGATGCGGACCTTTCCATGATTGCGCTTGAAGCCATCGTCACCAGCAGAACCTTTTGAACCAAAGCCCGGAAACCGGACCAGCTTGTTTGCTCATACAGAGCCGGCGCGGGAACAAACCCGGCCGTTTTCCTCACGCAGGCGATTCCCCCGCCACGGGAGCACACCTGCGAAATTCGTCGCAATCACCTGAAGCCTTTTCGCGTGAAGCGAAAGGAGCCGCCTTTCATCTGACCCTGTAGCAGGAAGCTGCGGAGGAGGGCGGTTCCAGGATTGCAGTGATCCACCATCGCTTTTATGATTTGGCGGGTTGGAAGGCAACCCCGATTTCCGATGCCGGCAAAAAGCAGTTCCGTAGCGTAAGCCTGGCCCCGTCCTTGCGTGAAAAGGCTTGGTTAACCTTCTCTGGATACCAATCGTTAATCGAGCTCGCGGCCTAACCGGCATGTTGACGAAACGAACCGGCGCCTGGCGCCAAACCGGGAGCGACTGGAAGAAAGATGGGACTGGCGGACTTCACAGACAAGGGATGTCGTGTTGGCGGCCAGGTTCTCCGTGCCTTCTGTCTCCTGCTGCTGGTGGCGATTTCCCAAGTCTTTTCCCCTGTAGCCTTTTCCATGGTTGCCAATGCGGCCGACGCTCCGCTCATGGCCAAGGGCTACAAAATGGCCGGCGATGCCACCAAGATGCGCATCGTCATGGATTTCGATCGCGAGCCTGACATCAAATGGTTCCTGCTGCGCGGACCCAATCGCCTTGTCATCGATCTTGCGAACACCCGATTTGCCATCGATGCCAAGGATCTGAAGCCGCGTGGCCTGGTCAAGGGCGTGCGGCTCGGCGAGCTCGGCGAGGGCGTCTCGCGACTGATCCTCACCGGCAAGGGGCCGTTCGCCGTCGACAAGCTCGATGTGCTCAAGAACGAGGACGGAACCGGCTACCGCCTTGCCGTCGACATGTCGGCGGCCTCCGAACGTGAGTTCGACGCCGCTCTTGCCAATCAGGCGCTGACCACCGGTTCCACGGTTTCGACCGACAAGGGCGGCCGGGTCGGAACCGGGCCTGTCTCCAATCCAGGCCACCGATTCACCGTCGTCATCGACCCCGGCCACGGCGGCATAGACGGCGGTGCCGAAGGGTTGAACGGCACCATCGAGAAGAACGTCACGCTGGCCTTTGCCACGGAGCTGCGCGACAAACTCGCGGCCGCCGGCCGATACGATGTCTTCATGACCCGGGATACCGACGAATATCTGCGTCTGGACGACCGCGTCCGCATCGCCCGCCAGCATGAGGCCGATCTTCTGATTTCGATTCATGCCGACACGATCAGCGTCAAGGGCATCCGCGGCGCCACCGTCTATACCGTTTCCGACAAGGCCTCCGATCCGGAAGCGCAGGCGCTGGCCGACCGTGAAAACCTGTCCGACCAGTTCGCCGGCATGGTCATCAAGAACGACAGCAAGGAAGTGACCGACATCCTGATCGACCTGATCCGGCGCGAGACGCACACCTTCTCGATGAGTTTTGCCCACACATTGGTCGGTCAGCTGTCGACCAGCGTCGGCCTTATCAACAATCCGCAGCGTTCGGCCGGGTTCAAGGTGCTGAAGGCCCCCGACGTGCCGTCCGTGCTGGTCGAGCTCGGCTATCTCTCCAATGCCAAGGACGAGGCGCAACTGCTTGACGCCGAGTGGCGCGGCAAGGCAGCGCAAAGCATCACCAATGCCGTGGCATTGTTCGCTTCCGCGCGTGCCGGGGCTGGAACCGGAGGTTGACAATGCCCGGCGGCGCCTGCAACCAGAGGCGGCGTTGCGCGATGACAACACCCTGCGCTTTTATTTCGGGCTTGCGGCTGCGAAATCAGGCCTTGCCGTATTTTGTCCACATGGTGGCGACATGGGTTTTCGATTACGGGTTGGGACCGGCTCGAAAGCTTGCGTGAAAGGCGGCTTCGTTTAGGAAATTCCCGAACCAAGGACTGGAGCGGGTATGATTCGTCTCATTGGCTATTTCTTCGGCATAGGCACGACGCTGGCCCTCCTGGCCGCGGCGGGCGTTGCCCTCTACATCGGCCATGTAGCGAAGGATCTGCCTGACTACGAAGTGCTGGCAAAGTACGAGCCTCCGGTGACCACCCGCATCCATGCCTCGGATGGCGCGCTGATGGCCGAGTACGCGCGGGAACGGCGCCTGTATTTGCCGATCCAGGCTATCCCGGATCGCGTCAAGGCTGCCTTCCTGTCGGCTGAGGACAAGAACTTCTACAGCCACCCCGGTGTCGATATAACGGGATTGGGCAGAGCGGTTATCACTTACGTTTCGGGTGGCCCCATGCAGGGCGGCTCGACGATCACCCAGCAGGTTGCCAAGAACTTCCTGCTCACCAACGAGCGTTCCCTGGAACGCAAGGTCAAGGAGGCCATCCTCTCGTTCCGCATCGAACAGGCCTATTCCAAGGATCGAATCCTCGAGCTCTATCTCAACGAGATTTTCTTTGGCTTCAACGCCTATGGCGTTGCCGGTGCGGCACTGACCTACTTCGATAAATCGGTGAACGAGCTGACCGTGGCCGAGGCCGCCTATCTGGCATCGCTCCCGAAAGGTCCGGCCAACTACAATCCCTTCAAGCACGCCGACCGGGCAATTGAACGGCGAAACTGGGTCATCGGCCAGATGGTCGAGAACGGTTACGTGACGCCTGAAGAGGGCGCAAAGGCGAAGGCCGAGCCGCTTGGCGTTGCTCCGCGCCGCAGCGGCTCCTACCTTTTCGCCGGCGAGTATTTCACGGAAGAGGTTCGTCGGCAGATCATCGCCCGCTATGGCGAGAACGCGCTCTATGAGGGCGGGCTGTCGATTCGCACCACCCTTGACCCGAAGGTCCAGCTCATCGCCCGCAAGGCGATGCAGAATGGATTGATGAAATACGATACTTTGCGTGGCTATCGCGGGCCGTTGAAGACGATCGACGTCTCCGGTGACTGGGGTGTGCCGCTGGGCGCCGTCAAGGGACTGGAAGATGTTCCCGAGTGGTCGCTGGCCGTCGTGCTCGACAGTTCGGCGTCCGGGCTGTCGATCGGCCTGCAGCCCGCACGCCAGGCGTCGGGCGATATCGTGAAGGAACGCGTCGAAGGCACCGTCAGCAAGGAAGACATGGGCTTTGCCATGCGCCATGTGGTCGACGGCAAGACGGTCAAGGCCAAGTCACCGGCCGACGTGCTGAAGCCGGGCGACGTCATCTTCGTCCAGAAGAACGACGGCTCCGACAATACCTACAGCTTGCGCCAGGTTCCCGAGGTGGAAGGCGGACTGATCGCGATGGATCCGCACACCGGCCGCGTGCTGGCCATGGTCGGCGGCTTCTCCTATTCGCAGTCCGAATTCAACCGCGCCACCCAGGCGATGCGCCAGCCGGGTTCGTCATTCAAGCCCATCGTCTATTCGGCCGCGCTCGACAATGGCTATACCCCGGCCTCGGTGATCATGGACGGACCGATCACCATCCAGAGCGGCAACACCACCTGGACGCCGAAGAACTATGACGGCACCGTCGCCGGGCCGGCAACGCTCCGCTCCGGCATCGAGAAGTCGCGCAACCTGATGACGGTGCGGCTTGCCAACGACATGGGCATGAAGCTGGTCGTCGAATATGCCGAGCGCTTCGGCGTCTATGATCATCTGGCGCCATATCTGCCGATGGCGCTGGGCTCGGGCGAGACGACCGTCATGCGCATGGTTTCGGCTTATTCGATCATGGCCAATGGCGGCAAGTCGATCAAGCCGTCGCTGATAGACCGTATCCAGGACCGCTACGGCAAGACCGTGTTCAAGCAGGACGAGCGTGGCTGCGAAGGCTGCAACGCTCCTGAATGGAAAAACCAGCCCGAGCCGGAACTGGTCGACAATTCCGAGCAGGTGCTCGATCCGATGACCGCCTACCAGATCACCTCGATGATGGAGGGCGTCGTCCAGCGCGGCACCGGCGCCACAATCGGGGAACTTGGCCGCCACATCGCCGGCAAGACCGGCACCACCAACGACGAGAAGGACGCATGGTTCATCGGCTATACGCCGAACCTCGTGGTTGGGCTCTATATGGGCTACGACACGCCGCGCGGCCTCGGCCACGGTGCCACCGGCGGCGGTCTTGCCGCCCCGATCTTCAAGGACTTCATGCGTGTGGCGCTGGACGGCACGCCCAATGTCGACTTCAAGGTGCCTGACGGCATGAACCTGATCGCCATCAACCGCAAGACCGGCATGCGCTCCTCCTCGGGCGATGCGGGCACCATCATCGAGGCTTTCAAGCCGGGCACCGGCCCCGCCGACAGCTACTGGGTGATCGGCATGGGTGCCGATGGCTCCAACGCCTCGGGCGGCGCGCTGTCGCCGCAGGCCAACCAGGCCATCCAGGACGGCGGCGGCGGCCTTTACTGACGAATTCACGCGTCCAGTTGGGCCAGCCTCCGGCTGGCCCATTTCGCTTTACACATGGCGGCACCGTCCCTATGTATCGCGCCGACCGAAGCGTCATTTCAGCAACAGGACAAAACATCAGGCCATGCGCGCGGAAACGCAGAATATCGTCGACGAGATCAGGCAGGCGATAACCCTGCTGAGGAGGCATCTTTGACTGGGATCAGGCCATAAAGCGGCTTGAATACCTGAACGTGCGGGCCGAGGACGCCAGCCTCTGGAACGAACCGCTGGAAGCGCAGAAGCTGATGCGCGAGCGCCAGGGCCTCGAGGAAGGCATCGCGGCGGTCAAGGGCCTGACCCAGGCGTTGGAAGACAATATCGGTCTCATCGAGCTCGGCGAGGAAGAGGGCGACGAAGGCGTCGTCGCCGAAGCCGAAGCCGCGATCCGTTCGATGCAGGGCGAGGCCAAGGCCCGACAGGTGGAAACGCTGCTCTCGGGCGAAGCGGACGCCAACGACACCTATCTCGAAATCCATGCCGGCGCCGGCGGCACCGAGAGCCAGGATTGGGCCTCGATGCTATTGCGCATGTACACGCGCTGGGCCGAGCGCCGCCGCTTCAAGGTCGAGGTGCTGGAAGTGCATGACGGCGAAGAGGCGGGCATCAAGTCCGCGACCTTGCTGATCAAGGGCCACAATGCCTATGGCTGGATGAAGACCGAATCCGGCGTCCACCGCCTGGTGCGCATCTCACCCTATGACAGCAATGCGCGCCGTCATACGTCCTTCTCCAGCGTCTGGGTCTATCCTGTGGTCGACGACAGGATAGAGATCGACGTCTCCGAATCCGACGTGCGCATCGATACCTATCGTTCATCGGGTTCGGGCGGCCAGCACGTCAACACCACCGATTCGGCTGTGCGCATCACCCATATCGCCACCGGCATCGCGGTCGCCTGTCAGGCAGAACGCTCGCAGCACAAGAACAAGGCCAAGGCCTGGGAAATGCTGCGCTCGCGCCTCTACGAGGAAGAGCTGAAGAAGCGCGAAGCGGTGGCCAATGCCACTGAGGCATCGAAGAGCGACATCGGCTGGGGTCACCAGATACGCTCCTACGTGCTGCAGCCCTATCAGCTGGTCAAGGATCTGCGCACCGGTGTCGAAAGCACCAGCCCCTCGAGCGTGCTCGACGGCGACCTCGACGACTTCATGGAAGCTTCGCTATCGCAACGCATCGAGGGCGGCGCGGGCGAAGCGGTGGCGGATCTGGATTAGGCTGCTTGCGCGGGCAATGATCGCGAGCCGTCGCAAAAGCGGACGTATTGTCGTGCGGCGCCCGGTGTTGGCCTCAAGTGTTCGCCGGTGCGGCGCGACAAGTTCGCGGTGATCGCAAGGGGCCTGATTCTGCTTGTTGCTCTGGTGCGGGAAGCGGCTTTTCTTGCTCCCAAAGCGGGCGCGGCGCATGTTCGCCGTTCGGCCGGCTGCTCATACCTTCATCGGCTGCAGGGCGACTGATTCTCCTTTGCGGACGATCGTCGGCACTGTCACCGGCAATCAAGAGCATGTGATTGGATTTGACCGGCTGGAACCACTCCGGGCCAATCCCGTTGTTTGCATGCCCCGCCTGCCGGGAACTTACCTGGCTTGAATCTCGTCAGCGGTAGCAGTGTGTTGATGGCGTGCGCCCATATCTGGGCGCAGCGGCTTCTTGCGCCGACCAAGGAATCAGCCCAGCATCCAAATGCTGGGAGACAAAAAGCATTTATGGCCGGACGCGGCATATCTGCGACTGATGATCCGGCCACTGGGAAGACACGTTCCGGGAACGGGCAGGCGAAATGCTTGACGCTCGAAAGGAACGTCCCATGTCTGCTGCCATGCCCAGATCGGCCCGAGCCGTTCAACCGGCCGGCCGACTTATGTTTTCTCTGTTGGCCGTCGCGATGTTCGCGCCAGCGGCCTTTGCTCATGACGCCAAGCCCACGGCGGCAAAGCCGCAGGGTTGGAGCTATCCGTTCGCCTGCTGCGCCAACTATGACTGTCGTGCCACGCATACCGGCGAAGTGCTGGAGAAGCCCGAGGGCTACGTGATTGCCGGTACCGGCGAAGTCGTTCCGATGACGGACAAGCGCGTCAAGGACAGCCCTGACGGCGAATTTCACTGGTGCGCTCATCAGGCCGGTCTCGATGCCGGCAAAACGATATGTCTGTTCGTGCCGCCGCGCTCATTTTGAGCCGCGCCGACAGTTGAAGTGCATTGGCGCAAAAGCCTGCTGACGGCCAGTTGTCAGGGTCGCTTCTTTATGGTGCCTTGCCGCTTGGGCGGCGGACAATGGAGAGGTGATAGTCATGGCCATCAAGGGAAGCTGCCACTGCAAGGCGACGATGTTCGAGATGTCGGAAGCGCCGCGGACGGTGACGCAATGCACCTGTTCGTTCTGCTCGAAACGCGGCTCGCTTTGGGCCTACTATACCCCATCGCAGTTCAAGCTCGTCACGCCGCTGAAGAATGTTTCCTTTTATCAGTGGGGCTCAAAAACCGTAAAGCATGGTTTTTGCGCAACCTGCGGCTGCGGTACCTTCACCGAAACGCCGGACTGGTCGACCGGCGAGCCGGATTTCGACAATCCGAAGATCAGCGTCAACGCGCGGCTGTTCGATGATTTCGATCTCGACAAGGTCGAAGTGGTGGTCATTGACGGCAGGAATCTCTGGTAGCCACACCGGGCTGCCAACTGGATAATCGGCAGGCGCTTTTCCCGTTCCGTTTTTCGCCGCATTTCATGCTACAAGTCGCGGCAAGGGCTGATTTGGCGCCATCGTAAGGCGTGACTTGGAGAGGGACCATCCTATGAAGAAGACCGTGCTCGTCGTTATGGCGACGGCTCTGCTCGTGACCGCGTGCACCACCACCGATCCGTATACGGGCGACCAGAAGATTTCCAACACGGCGGCGGGCGCGGGCCTTGGCGCTTTGGCCGGTGCCAGCCTTGGTCTGCTTGCCGGCGGCAATGATCGTCGCAATGCGCTGATCGGCGCCGGCATCGGCGCGCTGGCCGGCGGCGCCATTGGCGCCACTATGGACCAGAACGAGGCGGAACTGCGCCGGCAGCTCGAGGGCACCGGCGTCAGCGTCACCCGCAGCGGCGACCAGATCATCCTCAACATGCCGTCCGACATCACCTTCAACACCGACCAGGACGCGGTGAAGCCCGGCTTCTACCAAGTGCTGAATTCGGTGGCGCTGGTGCTGAAGAAGTTCAAGCAGACCACGGTCGACGTTTTCGGCCACACCGATTCGACCGGTGGCGACCAGCACAATTTCGACCTGTCGCAGCGCCGTGCACTGGCGGTCGCCAATTATCTCTCCGGCCAGGGCGTCGATCAGCGCCGCTTCGCAGTCACCGGATTTGGCAAGACGAGGCCCGTCGCCTCCAACGCCACGGCCGAGGGCCGGGCCCAGAACCGACGCGTCGAGATTCAGCTTTCGCCGCTCACCTGAGCAGGGCCGTGTTTGTCACGCTAAACGGCCCCCAATGGGGGCCGTTTTCATCCAGGCGTATACTGGCGGTGCCAGTTTCGTGACAGCAGTCAAATAAAATTAGCAATATCTAATAAGTTCTTTTCCGCAGCCGTGGAAAGGATTAGCATTGCCGCGTTCCAAAGGGATGGGGCGGTTTAATCGGCCGCGCAATCAACGACTTTGCCGCCGCCTCGGTCTTGCACGGCCAGATCATGAAATCTGGGAGGAATGCATGACAAGAACAGCCAGCCTTGGGCGCTGCGGCGTCCTCGCTTTGACAGGTGTTGTAGGTGCATGGTTGGGCCTCGCCACGGCTCATGCCGAGGACGCCAACAAGGCCGACATCGACGCGTTGAAAAAATCGCTCGCCAAATATCAGGACTACACCGCCGCCGTCCGCGATCTCTATTTGTCGACGGTCGGCTGCGTCTACTACAGCGGAGAAAAGATACCCGGCTCCATGGACTATCCCAAAGGCGCCATGGGCATTCATTTCGTCAATGTTCCAAGCGTCGGCCAGAAACTCGACCCGATGAAGCCAAACGTCCTGATCTACGAGCCGACTAAGAAAGGTCTGAAGTTGGTCGGTGTGGAATGGCTGGTGCCGCTAACCCCGGACATCAAGGCGCCGCCGAAGCTGTTCGGTCAAACCTTCATGGGCCCGATGGAGGGACACTATCCGCTCATCCCGAAGGAGTTCGTCCACTACGATCTTCACGCCTGGCTCGATGACAATCCGAACGGCATGTTCAGTCCGACGAACCCAAGGGTGAAATGCAACAAGGCCGAGTTTCCGATGCTGGAAAAACCGACCAAGATGATGCCCGGGCCGATGTGAACTGGAGCGGATCAGCGTTCGCCTGAATCGCCCCACCTGCTTGTTTCCACGCAATTCGCGACGGAAGAGCGCTACGCGGCTTTTCCTCGAATTGCTGTCGGCTGCAGGGCAAAAAAGAAGGCAAGCCGCCCCTAGGCGGCTTGCTCGCTGGAATCAGACCTTGGCGACGATGCGCATGAAGGCCGGCATGTCATCGCCGAAGCCGACCGTGGCGTCGTTGTCTTCCTGATGGTGGCGGGCAGGGCGGCTGTTGCTGCGCTGCGGCCTGGTGTCGCCGCGCTCAGGGGCGCGCGGCTCATTGCGGTCGGACGATTTGCGCTCGGTGTTTTCCGAGCGGATTGCATCCTTGCGGGCGCGCCGTTCGACAATATCGGCCGTCTCGGCCACATCGGGCTGCTCCTGCGGCTGAGCACCCACGGCCGAGGCATCTTCCTCGCTGTGTCTGCCGCGACGCTCGCCGCTCTTCTTGCGCCCGCCCCTGTCGTTGCGGTCCTCGTCCTTGCGGCCGGCGCGGCGTGGCGCGCCTTTGCCGCGGCGCGGAGCATCGTCCTCGCCTTCGCTGGCAACCACCGTCGACAGGTCGCCGTCATGCCACTCGATCTTGGTCCCGATCAGCCGTTCGATGGCGTCGATATACTTGGTGTCGGACTTGGTCGCGATGGTGAAGGACTTGCCGGAGCGTCCGGCGCGGCCGGTGCGACCGATGCGGTGGACATAGTCCTCGGCATGGATCGGCACGTCGTAGTTGAAGACATGGCTGACATCGGGAATGTCGAGGCCGCGCGCGGCGACATCCGAGGCGACGAGATAGCGCAGCTTGCCGTCACGGAAATTGGCCAGCATCTGCATGCGCGCGCGCTGGTCCATGTCGCCATGCAGCGCACCGGCATCGAAATCATATTTCAGCAGCGAGCGGAACAGCTCCGAAACCTCGATCTTGCGGTTGCAGAAGATGATCGCGTTCTTCAGCTCCGCATCCTCGGCCTTGATCAGGTTGCGCAGCGTTTCACGCTTGTCCCAAGGCTTCGAGCCCGATTTGACCAACCGCTGGATGATGTTGGTGGCCGCCGAAGCGGCCTTGGAGACCTCGACGCGCACCGGCGCATGCAGGAATTTTTCCGTCAGCTTGGTGATCTCTGGCGGCATGGTCGCCGAAAAGAACAGCGTCTGCCGGGTGAACGGGATCATCTCGCAGATACGCTCGATATCGGGAATGAAACCCATGTCGAGCATACGGTCCGCCTCGTCGATGACGAGGATCTCGACGCCGTTGAGCAGCAGCTTGCCGCGCTCGCGATGGTCGAGAAGACGGCCAGGCGTAGCGATCAGCACATCGGCGCCGCGCTCCAGCTTTTTGTCCTGTTCGTCGAACGACACCCCGCCGATCAGCAGCGCGATGTTGAGCTTGTGGTTCTTGCCGTATTTGACGAAGTTTTCTTCGACCTGCGCGGCAAGCTCACGCGTCGGCTCCAGGATCAGCGTGCGCGGCATGCGGGCGCGGGCACGGCCCTTTTCCAGCCGGGTCAGCATCGGCAGCACGAAGGATGCGGTCTTGCCAGTGCCGGTCTGGGCAATGCCCAGCACGTCCTTGCCGAGCAAGGCGTGCGGGATCGCACCAGCCTGGATCGGCGTCGGCTGGAGATAGCCGGCATCGGTGACTGCGGAAAGCACCTTCGGCGACAGGCCGAGGTCTGAAAAGGTCAACGCTTCTTGAGCGATCGTCGTGTCTGAGGACAAGTGTTGCTGTCTTTGGCTGGTTCGGGGAAGCGCAACGTCATTCGTCGCGGCAAGCGCCACGCGCCTGCAAGATTGGTATTGCGATTAGGCGCAAGCCCGCGATTTGTCAACAGAAACGGGTAGGATTGGCGCGATTGTGAAGTTGTAACCTTAATCGCGATGCTTAATCCGGCCTCGTGTCACTGTGCCGGCTCAGTAACGGAACTGTTCGGCCAGGATGCGTTCGTTCCAGGAGTGGTTGGGATCGAACAGCAAAGTCGCGGTGGCCGTTGGCGATTCCCGCACCGTGACCGAGGTCACCGCCTTGACCTCCGTGTGGTCGGCGGCCGCGTTCACCGGCCGCTTTTCCGACTCCAGAATGTCGAAGCGCACGGTCGCCTTGTTGGAAAGCAATGCGCCGCGCCAGCGTCGCGGACGAAACGGGCTGACCGGCGTGAGCGCCAAAAGCGGCGCGTCGAGAGGCAGGATCGGGCCGTGCGCGGAAAGATTATACGCGGTCGATCCGGCCGGCGTCGCGATCATGACGCCGTCGCAGTTCAGTTCCTCGAGCCGTATTTGGTCATCGATGCTGATGCGGATCTTGGCCGTCTGGTAGGATTGGCGCCACAGCGCCACTTCGTTGATCGCCAGTGCCGTGACGTGTTCGCCATCCGAGGTGGTTGCCAGCATCTCCAGCGGGCGGATCGTTTCGGCGACCGCCGCCGCGATGCGCTCGGTGAGCCCCCCGGACCGGTATTCGTTCATCAGGAAGCCGATGGTGCCACGGTTCATGCCGTAGACCTTTTTTCCCGTACCCATCGTGTCGCGCAATGTTTGCAGCAGAAAGCCGTCGCCGCCCAGCGCCACCACGACGGTCGCCTCGGCGACCGAAGATTGGCCATAGCGCGCCGACAGGCTATCCAGCGCCGCCTTGGCGTCTGCTGTGTCGGACGAGACGAAGGCGATGCTGTTGGTGGCTGTGCTCATGGCTCCCCGATCGCGACCGATTGGCGCCGGCAGGTTCTGGCGCGCCAGCGCCGAGGTAGCATGGGGCATGCAGGTCTGCAAAGAGAGCCTCTGTCAGCCCATGAGACGAGGGTGCGGCAGTGCCGCCGCACCAGCCGGTCGCGGTTGATGTCACGGCGCGAGCGAATGTGATGGTTAAGGCAGGGCTTAAGCTCTCGTAAAGCCGGGTCGATCATGTTAGCCGGCATGGGGTGGCGTGGGGCGCCCGCAGCACTACCTTGCCACTTCGGGACGCAAAGGACGCTGCGGCAGTTCAGATATGCGTGCATGAACCCGCGGTTCTCGATGCCAGGGGATATGCGCCAGCCAGACGAGGCCGACATATTGCCGGTAGCACGCCTGATCATCGTCTTTCTCATGTTGGGAAGTTTCGCGCTTGTCTTCGCAGAACTGGTGCGCCAGTCGGAAGAAACGAGCGCCAGGCCGATCCCCACGGCGTCGCGTTGCGGCGATGCCGCCGGCATGCCTTGCCCGCAAAGGGCGCTATAGGTCAAACACCGCATCGATCCGCACCAGGGGATCCGGCGTACTTTCGAATGGTTCAGGAAGCGGATAGCCGCCGATGGCAAATCGGCGGCGACGACCTGAAAACCGGAGATTTGCGGCTTCAGAACCCGGCCCGTCATGTCGAACGCGAGACGGAATCGAGCCGACCGGCGAAATAGGGCTCGAGCACGGTTTCGAAGACCTTAAGGGCGGCGCCGATCGCCTGATGCATATCGAGATAGCGGTAGGTTCCCAACCGTCCCCCGAGGTGCAGGTTTTTCTCCGCACCCGCCCGGTCGAGATAGCGGCGATAGACCGCCTGATCCTTGCGCGTGTCGATCGGATAATAAGGCTCGTCGGCGCGGCCTGCGAAACGGGAATACTCACGGCCGATGAGCGTCTTGGCGCTCCCGTGCTGGCGCTCCGGGTTGAAATGCCGGAATTCGACCACGCGGGTATAAGGCACGGCCTCGTCCGCGTAGTTCATGATCGCCGTGCCCTGATGGTCCGGCGTGTCCATGACCTCCAGATCGATATCAATGGTTCGCCAGCCGAGTTCGCCTTCGCTATAGTCGAAGTAGCGGTCGATCGGCCCGGTGTAGACGACCGGCAGGTCCTTCGGCAGCAAGGACTTGATGTCGAAGAAGTCGATGCCAAGCCGTGTTTCGATAAGCTCCTGCGCCAGCATCTTTTCGAAGATCGCCGTGTAGCCGTCCACAGGCTGGCCCTGGAACCGGTCGTTGAAATAGCCGTCCTCGAATGTGTAGCGAACCGGCAGGCGCGCGATGATCTGCGCCGGCAGTTCGCGCGGATCCGTCTGCCATTGCTTGGCGGTGTAACCCTTGATCAAGGCCTCGTAGAGAGGGCGGCCGACCAGGGAGATCGCCTTCTCCTCAAGATTGGCCGGCGGACGGTCGCCAACTTCCGTCGCCTGCTCGGCAATCATGTCGCGTGCCTCGTCCGGACTTAGCCGCCTGCCGAAGAACTGGGACATCGTGGCAAGGTTGATCGGCAGCGGATAGACCTTGTCGCGATATGTCGAGAATGCACGATGGCGATAGGCGGTAAAACCGGTGAAGGCACGCAGGTAATTCCAGACCTCCTCGTTGGATGTATGGAACAGATGCGGCCCGTAGCGATGGATCTCCACACCGGTGACAGGATCTTGTTCGGTGTAGGCATTGCCGCCGATGTGCCGGCGCCGGTCGATTACCAGCACGCGTCGCCCGAGTTGCGTGGCGATGCGCTCGGCAAGCGTTGCACCATAAAAACCAGCGCCGACAATGAGGATTTCGGCCTTGCCCAGCAGGGTCCTGTCCATTCGCGTATCCGAACCTTAGGGCTTGAGAATTATTTGGGACAAGTCGGCGGACTTGGAATACTGCCTGCGCAGAAGGCGCCATAACAATTCCATCAATCGATTCGCCTGGCGAAAGGCTTTCCTGTCCAAGAGATAGTCGGCCACCATACGCAGGCCGATCATCGATTTCGACCGCCAGCGCCGGCCTTTTCGATCGACGGCCTCATAGGACAAAGGAAAAAGCTCGCCAAATCCATATTGCGACGCCAATTGGCGATATTCCTTGTCGGGCGTTCTTCCTGACTCGAGCATCGCTGTTTTCAGGTGAGCTCCCACCGGCCGGGTGTGGCGGACCGGCAAGGCGTCGAACACGGCAGATGTTCCACGGTTTTCTTCGGCAAGCCTGGTCCACAACAAGTCCAGACCAAAACCGCTCATGGAGTGTTTGAACAGAGGCAGCATCTTGGCCGCTACATCGGCTCTCAGGCAGGGGGCCATGATCTCGATCGTGTCTACCAGGCGAAACTCGAAGCTCCTGCAGCGGAGGAACGGGAGGTGGGAATAATAGCTGTCCAGCGTCAGTGACGGCTGGCCGATATGGAGGCCAAGCCGGCGCATGTTGGCGAACATCGCCTCGATGGTCGCCCGGTCCGCTTCCAGATCGTCGTCCGGCAGCCAGACATACTGGTAGCGGTCAAGAAGTTCGGGCTGTTGGCTCAGCAGAGCATGGATGCCATCCCATTTGCCGCCCTTGTAGTCGACTCGGTTTTCAAGCGGCAGCCGAAACGCAGATGGATCACTTCCGAAGTAGCTGACGATCAAATCAAATTCACAATTGGGATCGTCCGCCCCCCATCCACGATGGAGAGATTTGTCGCCTGCCCTGACTATCACGAGATTGCGGTGTGTGGTGTTCGTCAAAGTCCTGCTTCCGACACTCATACCCTCAATCCGGGTCCTCGGCGAGCCCTACACGAAAGCAAGTTGAATGCTAAGGGCATGAGGAAGATCTCCTGGCGTTACCTGAGCACGATGTCTTGCCGGCATAACGGGTGTATTTAAACGTCATGACGTCAAGATTCGCTTATATACGGGACTCTGATTTTACAGGAACCAGGAATTCTATGAAACTGATCGTTGTCACCCCGGCCGGTCGTGAGAAATATCTGCGTCTGCTTGGCCATCATGTTTTGAAAAACCCCGATGTGCATGAGTGGCACCTCTGGGACAACTGTCGCAACGAGGCTGACCGGGCCTATCTACAAAGATTGGCGGCCTCCGATCCGCGTTGCAAGATCAAGCGGCTTCCACATGCCGATGGCGGGATCAACGTCATCGGCGATTTCTATCGCTTTTGCGACGATCCCGGTGCTTTCTACCTACGCCTCGACGACGATGTAGTTTTTGTCGAGGACGGCTTCTTTCGAAAATTCATGGCAAGGGTCATGGCCGAAAGGGGATCGGCCATCTGGTACGCCCCGTTGATCGTCAACAACGCAATCTGCAATTCGCTGATCAAGCAGCTTTCCAGGGTGCGGGTGGATGGCCCGCTTACCTGTCAGGCGTCATGCGAATTCTCCTGGGCGCATGCGACCTTTCCGCAGGCCATACACCCGGTGTTCATTGAAGCTGTGCGCTCCAATCGGCTCCAGGATTTTCGCGTGCCGGACCGGGAGATCAGGCTGTCACGCTTTTCGATCAATGCAATCGGTTTTTTCGGATCGGACATTGTCGATCTCGGAGAGCACTTTCAACCGCGCGGCGACGAGGAAGAGTGGTTGTCGGCGACGCTTCCGGCCAAGCTGGACCGGCCGGGCAAGATTTTCGGTGACCTGCTCGTCGCGCATTTCAGCTTCTATACACAGGAACGCCAGTTACTGCGCACCAACATTCTCGAAGGTTATTATGAGCTCGCCGGCCTGGCTCCCCCTGTCTACGAAAAACCGCCAGTCGGCTGGAGGGAGCAGCTGAGGCAATGGAGGAGACGCCGCAGGGGATCGGCGCCACCGCGCTATACAATCTCGCTTCCGGCACCCATTCCCGAGTGACGCACTGGCTCCGGCCGTTCGTGTCGCGAGCCGGTCGCCCACTGTGTCACCACCAGCGCACTGCGAGGGGTGGTGACGGGCTCGTGCCGCCCCAGGCCTTCCCACGCCATTTCGACTTGATGCCGTAACTCCAGCCCTCAAGGGCGCTGCCGCAGATGGCAGCCGGCCTGACGTTTCTGTTCGAGATATTCGTCGATCAACTGGCGGTAGCGCACCTTGCCGAAGCTCGAGAAATGGCCGCCATGGACGACCGAGACGTCGAGATCGCGCATGGCGAGCAGCGTCGCCATGTAATCTGGTATGTCCGAGTGGTAGACATCATCGATCAGCGGGCCATCATAGATGATGTCGCCGGACAGCAGGATGCCGGTCTTCTTCTCGTAGAGCGCAATGCCGCCCGGCGAATGGCCTGGCGTGTGGACGACCTCGAAGGCCCGGTCGCCCAGATCGATGATGTCGCCATGCGCGAGCATACGGTCGGCCGGCGCGGGCTGGATGCGATAGCGCGCCGTGTCCCAGCCCCGCGGCATGCCATCGAACATCTCTTCTGTCGCATAGGTGCCGGCAGCGGTCCATTCGTTGCGCGGATCGGCCAGGATTGCCGCTTCGGCCGAATGCACGCAGCGATCGGAAAACTCATGGTGGCAGCCGATATGGTCGAAATGCGTGTGGCTGGCAACGCAGGTCAGCTTGCGCTCGCTCACCAGGGACACATGGGTGCGCAGGCTGAAATGACCGAGGCCGGTGTCGAACAGGAGATCGCGGTCGCGTCCGCGCACATGCCACATATTGCAGCGGAAGAACGGTTTTATCCATGGCTCGTGGATCAGCGTGATGCCGTCGGCCATGCGGATTGTTTCGTACCAGTCCGGTGCGTCGATGGCCGCAAGCGTGCTCATGTTCAATCCGTCAGCAAGATGATCTGGTCGGTATCACAGGAAATCGCGACCCTGTCGCCCGCATGGACGATGGAGGTCGCCGGCAGCTTGGCGATGAACCGCAGGGAAGGCTCTTCGACGGAGGTCGCCAGCACGCGCTTGAAACTGCCCTGGAAAACGACGTCGCTCACATCAGCCTCGCCGAGCTTCGTGCCAGCCGACGCAGCGCCAAGCACAAGGTGCTCAGGGCGTATCGCCAGTGCGGCAGTAGACCCCAACGGCAAGGCACTGGATAAGGAAACCGGTCCGACCGGTGTCGTGACGGTGCTCGTCCTGTCCCCGGTCTCGATGACAGTGCCGGCAAGGATCGTGCTCTCGCCCATGAAGGTCGCGGAAAAACGCGTCGCCGGCCTCGCATAGACGCGCTCGGGCGGCCCCTCGTCCTCGATGCGGCCGTCATTCATCACCACGCAATGGTCGGCCAGCGCCATCGCTTCTTCCTGGTCGTGAGTGACATGGATGAAGGCGGTGCCGACCCGCTTCTGGATCGCCTTCAGTTCGTCCTGCATCTGGCGGCGCAGTTTCAGGTCGAGCGCCCCGAGCGGCTCGTCGAGCAGAAGCACCGCCGGCTCGATCACCAGGGCGCGCGCCAGCGCCACGCGTTGGCGCTGGCCCCCGGAAAGCTGGTGCGGCTTCTTGTCGAAGGCGGCGGCGAGGCCCACCAGGGCCAGCGCATCGCGCGCTTTTGCTGCCCGCGTCGCTCCATCGACACCTTGCATGCGCAGCCCAAAACCGACATTGCCGCCGACGCTCATATGCGGGAACAGCGCATAATCCTGGAACACCGTCGTCGTCGGGCGTTTGGCGGGCGGCACCGAGGTGCAGTCCTGGCCGCGGATGAGAACCTTGCCTTCGCTCGGATTGACGAAACCGCCGAGAATGGAGAGCAGCGTCGTCTTGCCGGAACCGGATGGTCCAAGCAGGATCGTATAGCTGCCGGCCGCTATCGTCAGCGAGACATTCTTCAGCACGGGATGCTGGCCGAAGCGGTGCCAGATGTCGCGGATATCGACCAGGGGCGCGTTCATGCCGATTTCCTTCGCAGCAAGGTCAGTTCGAAGAACACCACCAGCACGATCGAGACGGCAAAGACCAGCGAACCGACCGCATTGGTCTTGGGGTTGAGGCCGGAGCGCAGCAGGTTCCAGATTTCCACCGGCAGCGTGGTCTCGAAGCGCGTCAGCAGGAAGGAGATCACGAACTCGTCCCAGGAGAAGGTCATCGACAGGAAGAAGCCGGCGAAAATGGCCGGCGCCGTGACTGGCACCGTGATCAACAGCAGCACCTTCCATTCCGGCGCGCCGAGGTCGCGCGCTGCGCGCTCGATGTTGATCTGGTGGTCGCCCAACTGGCTGTAGATGATGGCGAAGCACAGCGGCAGGTTGATAACCACATGGCCGATCCCGGCGGCAAGCAGAGATTTCGGCACGCCGGCCCAGTTGAACAGCACCAGCAGCCCCATGCCGATGATGAGATAGCTGACGGTGAGCGGCAAGGTGATCAAACCGCGCAGCAGGCCCGAGCCTGGCAGGACGAAGCGCGCGAACCCCCAGGCCGACAGGAAGCCGAGCATGACGGCTGCGGCCGAGGAAAGAACCGCGACCAGCAGCGAATTGGCCAGCGCCGAAGTCAGCCGGTTATCGGAAAGAACCGCCTCGTACCAGCGCAGCGATGGGCCTGTGAACGGGGGAATGGGGAAGGACGTCGACTGCAGCGAGAACAGCACCAGCACGACGACCGGCAGGAAGATGAAGCCGTAGACGGCAAGCGCGTAAATCCAGGAAGCGATGCGGCCAATGCTGCGCATGATCAGGTCCGCTCGATCTTTAGCCAGCGGGCGCAGGCGAGATAGGCGATGGTCACGACCGCCATCAGGATGATCGACAGCGCCGAGGCCAATGGAAAATCGCCGCGCCGGCCGATCTGCATCATCACCAGCTGCGGCATCAGAAGCTCGTTGTTCCCGCCGAGGATCTGCGGCGTGATGTAGTCGCCGATGCACAGCACGAAAGTGAGAAAAGCGCCGACCATGATGCCGGGCAAGGTCAATGGCAGGATGACATGCAGGAAGGCGCGCACCGGTCCGGCGCCGAGATCGGCGGCGGCCTTGCGGTAACTGGGGCTGAGCTGCTTCAGATTGGCGAAGATGGTCAGCGTCAAAAGCATGACGAAGAAATGCACGAAGCCTGTGACGGTGGCCAGGCGCGTATTGGCGAGCTGCAGCGGTTCGGAGACCACGCCAATGCCAGTCAGTACCCGGTTGATGACGCCGTTCTGCGCCAGCACCAGCAGCCAGGAGTAGGAGCGCACGACATAGGAGGTCCAGAACGGCAGCACGGCCAGCATCAGCGCCAGCCGCTGCCAGCGTTCAGGAACCTGTTCGGCCAGAATCCAGGCGAAGGGATAGGCAAGCAGCACGGAAACCACGGTGACGATGGCGGTGACCTGCAGCGAGTTCACCATCGCCTGCCAGTAGGCGGGGTTGGTGAAGAATTGGCTGTAGTTGGACAGGGTGCCCCCGCCGCCCTCCTGCGCGGTGAAGCTCGAAAGTCCCATGGCGACGAAGGGCAGCACGAAGAAGAGAAGCGTCCAGCCAAGTGCCGGTGTGACCAGCGCCCAGGGAAGGGCACGGCCTGTCCGCGCGCCCTCACTGTTTCCCGCGGCGCTCATCAGCGTATCGGCTCACTTGGCCTGCAGCATTTCGGTCCACATATCCTGCATCTTCTTGTCGAGGTCGGCGCTCGGCGCCGGATAGGCCTGCGCACGGGCGAGGAAGCCGGGCTGCTCGTCGAAGCGCAGGACCTTTTTCTGGTCGTCGGTCAATGCGGCCTTGGTGTTGGACGGCATGCCCCAGTAACAGGACGAGGTGGCGAGCAGTGCCTGGCCCTCGGGGCTCAGTATGTACTGGATGAATTTCAGCGCCATGTCCTTGTTCCTGGAATCCTTGAACATGGCGAGCGACTGCGACCACAGCACCGCACCTTCTTTTGGAATGGAAAAGTCCAGCGCCGGGTTTTCCTTGGCCAGCCCTGCCGTGACCCATTCGCCGCCGCCGACCAATATGTCGACCTCGCCGGTCGCCAGCGCCGTCTGGCTGGCGGTGACTTCACCGACCAGCTTGGCATTGGCCTTCATCTTGAGCAGCTCTTCCTTGAGCGCGGGCAGGTCGGCTTCCGTGAGATCGGCCGTCTTCTTGCCGATGGCCAATGCCGCCATGCCGATGACGGGGAGATAATAATCGTAGATGGCGACCTTGCCCTTGTACTTGTCTGATGTCAGCGAGGCCAAGGATTGCATGTCCGCCGGATCGACCTTTGTCTTGTTGAAGCCGATCGTGTTGTAACCGAACTTTTCGGTGATGCCGTAGCGCTTGCCGCCGACAATGGTCGAGCCGTCCATCTTCACCTGCGGGAAGAGATCGGCGAACGGCAGCTTGTCTTCCGGCAGCGGCTCGAACAGGCCTTTCTCGACGCCGCGCGGCACGTCGATGCTATCGATCACCATCACATCCCAGTCGCCCGGCTGCGACTGCTCGATGATGGCCAGCCCAGCCCCGGTGCCTTCGAATTCCTTGACGTTGACCTTGACGTTGTTGGCCTCCTCGAAAGGCTGCAGCAGCGCCGGATCGGAATGGTCGCACCAGATCAGCGCGTTGAGATCGGCGGCTTCGGCGAGGCTGCCCGCCGCAAGCAGCAATGCCGTGGCGGCACATGCAGCGTGCATCTGGCGCTTCAGGACGGAAAGCGGATTGCCGGATTTGACGGACATCGAGTGTTCTCCCTTGCCTTTGTGGCTTCTTGCAAAAAACTGAACCAATTCTAAAATTGAGTCAATTCTGTTTTTGTGACAAGAGGCTGATATGAGCGGATTGCGGGCAAGGCAAAAGGCGGATCGCCACCGGCGTATCATCGAGGCGGCGGCGGCGCTTTTTCGCGAGGCCGGGTATGAGGGCGCCAAGATCGAGACGATCGCCGCGCAAGCCGAAGTCTCGATCGGCACCATCTACAATTACTACCAGAACAAAGGCGATATTCTCGGCGCCATCGTCTCGATGGAAGTCGACGAGGTGCTCAATGCCGGGCGCGGCGTGGTCGCCCGGCCGCCCGCCAATGTCGGCGACGCCCTGGACACGCTGATCGGCATCTATATCGAGCACTCGCTGCACTATCTCAGCAAGGAGATGTGGCGGCAGGCGATGGCGATCTCGACGCAACTGCCCGACAGCCCGTTCGGCCAGGCTTATACTGGCCTCGACCGCTCGCTCACCGAACAGATCCGCGCGCTGATCGCCCGCCTTCAGGAGATCGGCCTGGTGCGGCAGGATATCGACGGCACGGCACTCGGCGAATTGATCTTCAACAACATGAACATGATGTTCATCGAATTCGTGAAGCGGGATGAAGCCAGGATACCGGAGTTGAGGGCCGCGATACGGCGGCAGAACCGGATATTGGTGGCGGCGATCGGAGTGTGAGGGCGTCAGGAGCAGGCAGGAGAAGTTGTCGCTTCGGCATCGGACGGCGTCTTACGCGATGATTGGCTCTTGAGTTGAGTTTGAAATCTGCTACAACTTATAGGGGTATAAAAAGGGGGAAGGGTAAATGGGGACGTTTTCCATCTGGCATTGGGCGATCGTGCTGCTGCTGATCGGCGTGCCTGTTTTCTTTGCTGTCCGGTCAGCCGCGAAGCCGTCGCAGAATCCTGAGTCACTTGTGGGCTTCGGTGGCTGGCTGATGCTGCTGGCTATCGGTCAGACATTGTCACCGCTGCGCACGCTCGCCGATTTCGGCAATTCCGCCGACGGCTACCAGCAACTCATGACCTTCCCAAACGGCTCTCTGGCTGTGTATGGCGAGGTTGCCCTCAATCTGGCATTTCTGGCGCTTCAGCTGGTGGTGCTGGTTTCAATGCTGCGGCGAAGCCGTCGATTCCCGCAATTGTTTCTCTGCCAATGGTTTGCGATTCCTGTTGTGTTTATCCTGGATACGATCTGGATTTCGTCAATCCTGGGCGTTCCGGTAAACAAGGTGCTCGCTGGCAACGCGCTGGCGGCCCCCATGGCTTCGTCTGTGGTGACCGGCATCTGGGCCGCTTATGTCTATAAGTCTGTGAGGGTGAGGAATACGTTCACCAGGACGAACGTGTCGGCCCAAATCGCGAGCGCTTCGTAAAGGGGGGTGGCGACGTAATCGCCCTACAAGGGGGTTTTCGGAGGACACTCCTGCGTCTCTACGGGCTTGGGGTGGCCTGCCACCCGGAGCTCGAAGAGCGTAGGTGGTGCCCCCGGACGGAATCGAACCGCCGACCTTCGGTTTACAAAACCGCTGCTCTACCAGCTGAGCTACAAGGGCACGGCGCTCCGGTTAGCATATTTGTTGCGCCAGTAAAGACAAAACTCCGTTTTTGGGCATCAGCCGTGGTGGAGGATGCCCACGCGTCCGCATGCTGAAATCCGCGAACGCGCTTCCTACATCAGGGTAAGTGCAATGCGCTGAACGGAGTGTCGCATGATCAGGCTTGTCATCATTCTCCCTATCGTCGTCGTGGCGTGGATGCTGCTGGTGAAGCTCATCAGCGATGTGAAGAAGGCCAATGTCGACTGGACAGGCGTCACCACCTTCATCGGCTTTATCGCGCTCGCCTTCTGGCTTCGGCATGTCACCGGCATGGGCTGAGTGGGGGAGTGGGGAGTGGGGAGTGGTGAGTAGTGAGTAGTGAGCAATTGCTGCCGGTCATGGCGCGAGCCGGTGCTGCCTACCCAGTTTCGCCAACAGTGCGCCAAAAAAATCTCCAGATCTGTCGAACCTTTCGCCGCGGCGCGCCGACTGATCCTCAGAGGCGAATGGTCGCCTCGATCAGAGATCCAGGAGATCATCATGTTCAAGCGCAGTTTCGTTTCCAGCATCATCGCCATCGTCGTTGCAACCGGCGCGCTCGCCGGCACCGTTCAGTCTTCGTCGGCTCACGGCATGCATCATCATCATCGTCATTTCGACGACTACCTCTACTACCAGGATTACCCGGACTATCCGGATTACTGGTGGGTCTATGGCCATCACCATCATCGTCATCACCACCACCGCCACATCATCCTCTACTGAGCGCAGCCTGGCGGCTTGATTGAAACCAATCCAGAAAAGGGCGGCTTCGGCCGCCCTTTTCTCATCGAACGCGGCGCTTCCAGTCGCCGTCACGGACGATGACCGATCGGCGCAAGGTGCCTGAAGTGCAGGAATGGATGATCAACGTCGGCGAGGGCCGCCACGCCTTTTCAGCCAGCGAATTCCTGCTCTTCGAAAAAAATCAAAACCCCGTCGAACCTTTTTCCTTGCCGCAACGACAGATCATCAAGAGGCGGATGGCTCGCCTCTCCAAACGAAGCAAGGAGATCATCATGTTCAAGCGCACACTCGTTTCCGGCCTCATCGCCACCACCGTCGCCGCCACCGCTTTGGTCGGCACCGTCCAGCCCTCTGCTGCCCACTCGCATCACCACGGCCTCGGCATCGGCATCGCCGCCGGCGTCGGCGGTTTCGTTCTCGGCAGCCTGCTTGCCCAGCAGCAGCCGCGCACCGTCTATGTCGATGAAGATGGCGGTTCCTGGCACGTCCGCCGCTGCTTCGATCGCTACTCCAGCTACGATCCGGACTCCGACACCTATATCGGCCGTGACGGCTACAGCCATTACTGCCGGCTCTGAGTGGCGGCGGGCGACTGGAAAGAGGGGTTGCGAGGCAGCCCCTTTTCGTCGTTTGAAGACCGTCTTTCTAGAGGTGCATCTTCGAGTCGAGGATCGGCAGACCGGCCGCGCGGCAGGTGCCGCCAATCTGAAGCCGGGCAGCCTCGGTCTCGTCGCCCATCGCGACCAGTTCGAAGCGGCTTGCGGCGTCCGGGTAGACCTTGGCGATGAACGGCTTGTCGCCGGCGCCGGACGAGGTTTTGGCATTGACGGTGCCGCAAACCACGATCTCCTCGCGGCCATCAAGCATTCGCTCGCCTGCTAACATGGTTCCGAACCTGGCGGAGGCTGAATCCGGCAGCCGCTGGCGGATACCGGCCGTGATGATCTCCTCCAGCGCGAGCGAGATCGGGATGGGATTGACCCGCTGGTCGCCGGTATCGGGTCGTGGTGCCGCCGCCACGCATCCGCACAGCGAAACGGCAAGCAGAAGCTGAACCACTTTCCTCATGCGCGCCCTTTCGCATGCATTCGAACGCGACGGCAAGACGGTCAAATCCCATGCAGCCGGCGGCATGCAGCGATTTTCGGCGCGTCTAGTCTATCCCTTGATCAGCCTGCCTTCGAGCCGCCGATCATTTTCGTCACTTCGGCCGCCGCGTCGCGCACCAGCGGGCCGATCTCGGCCAGCCGCTCGGGCGTGACCCGCACCGTCGGCCCGGACACGGAAACGCCGCCGATCGGCTCGCCATACTCGTTGAAGATGGCGGCGGCCACGCATCGCATGCCGGGATGGCGCTCCTCATCGTCGACCGACCAGCCGCGATGCTTGATGACGGCCAGATCGTGCGCGAGGGCGGAGATGTCGGAAAGGGTCTTGTCCGTATAGCGCTGCAGGCCCGCCTTGCGCAGGATGGTTCCGACGCGCTCCGGTTCGAGATGTGCCAGCACCGCCTTGCCGATTCCCGAGGCATGGAAAGGGCTGCGCGTACCCGGCCGGAAGAAGGCGCGGATCGCCTGGTGCGTCTCGACCTGGTTGACGAAGACCACGCAATCGTCTTCCGCGACGCCGAGATTGGCGGTCTCGCCGGTCTTCTCCATCAGTTCCTGCATGACGATGCGGGCGCGGTCGACCAGCTTGCGGCGGTGCAGGAACGCCGCGCCCATGCGGTAGGTCTCGACGCCGATCGACCAGAGCTGGTCCGATGTATCGAACTCGACCATGCCGTGGTTTTCGAGTGTCGTCAGCATGCGGTAGGCGGTGGAGGCGGCAAGCCCGCTCTGCGCCGATATCTCGCTCAGCGACAGGCCGCTGCCTTCCGCGACAATGGCCAGGATACGCAAGGCCCGGTCGAGCGACTGCACCGAGGCAGCTTCGGCCGGACCATTGAAGGCGCGCGGGCGGCCACGCTGACGTTTTTCGCTCGTTTCCATGGGCTGGCATTCTCGACCGTTTCTCCCAACATGCAACGAAAAAGTTTTTCATGAAATTCTCGGTGCAAATCCTGGAAAAGGGAAAAGGAAACAAAATCAGTTGGTAAGAGCCGTTTATTAGAAATGAAAAAATATTCTGAAAAAATTGAAAAAGCGCCCGCCCGATGACATCCTTAGCCATCCAACAATCATCTCGTGGAGGCTGGAAATGGCCAGGATGCGCGCTGTCGATGCCGCTGTTCTCGTTCTCGAAAAGGAAGGCATGTCCTGTGCCTTCGGCGTGCCGGGTGCGGCGATCAATCCGCTGTACTCGGCATTGAAGGCGAGGGGCACGATCCGCCATGTCCTTGCCCGCCACGTCGAGGGCGCCTCGCATATGGCTGAAGGCTATACCCGAGCCAAGGCGGGCAATATCGGCCTCTGCATCGGCACATCAGGGCCGGCCGGCACCGATATGATCACCGGGCTCTATTCGGCCGCGGCCGATTCCATTCCGATCCTGTGCATCACCGGCCAGGCGCCGCGCGCGCGGCTGAACAAGGAGGATTTCCAGGCTGTCGACATCGCCGCGATCGCTGCGCCCGTCGCCAAATGGGCGGTGACGGTGATGGAGCCCTATCTGGTGCCGATGGCGCTGCAAAAAGCGTTCCATTTGATGCGCTCGTCGCGGCCGGGTCCGGTGCTGATCGACCTGCCGGTCGACGTCCAACTGGCCGAGATCGAGTTCGACATCGATGCCTATGAGCCGCTGACACCATTCAAGCCGGCGATGACGCGCGCCCAGGCCGAAAAGGCGCTTGCGATGCTCAACGCGGCCGAGAAGCCGCTGATCGTTGCCGGCGGCGGCATCATCAATGCCGACGCGTCCGACCTGTTGATCGAGTTTGCCGAGATCACGGGCGTTCCGGTCATTCCGACGCTGATGGGCTGGGGCGCGATTCCTGACGATCACCGGCTGATGGCCGGCATGTGCGGGCTGCAGACCTCGCACCGCTACGGCAACGCCACCATGCTGGAAGCCGATTTTGTCTTCGGCATCGGCAACCGCTGGGCCAACCGTCACACCGGTTCGGTGGACGTCTACACCAAGGGCAAGAAATTCATCCATGTCGACATCGAGCCCACACAGATCGGCCGTGTCTTTGCCCCCGATCTCGGCGTCGTTTCGGATGCCGGCGCTGCACTGAAGATGCTGCTCGACGTCGCCACCGAGTGGAAGACGGCGGGCAGGCTGCGCGATTGGTCGGGCTGGGCCAGGGAATGCCAGGGCCGCAAGAAGACGATGAAGCGCAAAACCCACTTCGAACAGGTGCCGCTGAAGCCGCAGCGTGTCTACGAAGAGATGAACAAGGCGTTCGGCCGTGACGTCACCTATGTCACCACCATCGGCCTGTCGCAAATCGCCGGCGCGCAGTTCCTGCATGTCTACAAGCCGCGCAACTGGATCAATTGCGGCCAGGCCGGCCCGCTCGGCTGGACCTTGCCGGCCGCACTCGGCGTGCGCGCCGCCGATCCCGAGCGCACCATCGTGGCGCTGTCTGGCGACTACGACTTCCAGTTCATGATCGAGGAACTGGCGGTCGGCGCGCAGCACAAGCTGCCCTATATCCACGTCGTCGTGAACAATGCCTATCTCGGCCTCATCCGCCAGGCGCAGCGCGGCTTTTCGATGGACTATGAGGTCAGCCTTGCTTTCGAGAACATCAATCGGGCCGACGATCCGGAGGCGGGCTATGGCGTCGACCATGTCGCCGTCGCCGAGGCAATGGGCTGCAAGGCAGTCAGGGTGCGCAAGCCGGAGGAATTCGCCGGCGCCTTCAAGCAAGCGCAGCGGTTGCTGAAGGAACACCAGGTTCCGGTCGTGCTCGAATTCATTCTCGAACGGGTCACCAACATCTCGATGGGGACCGAGATCGACAAGATCACCGAATTCGAGGACCTTGCCGAACATCAGGAAGATGCGCCCACCGCGATCGTGATGCTGGACTAAGCCATGCTGATATTCAGGTGAGGCCGGCCTGCAAACGGCGGCTTCCTGCGCTTCCGGTGCTCACGTACGAAAAGTACGCTCCGCTCCGGTTCTTGGAAACCACCATTTTCGACTCGGCCTGACCTGAATCTCAACACGGCTTTGGTTCCAGGCAAGAAAAGGAGAAAAAAGAATGCCGCGTTTTTCAGCCAATCTGTCGATGCTCTTTGGCGAGCATGATTTCCTCGAACGTTTCGATGCCGCCGCCCGCGCCGGCTTCAAGGGGGTCGAATATATCGGCCCTTACGATCATGCGCCCGAGGTGGTCGCCGCCCGACTGAAGAAGAACGGCCTGACGCAGGTGCTGTTCAACCTGCCGGCGGGCGACTGGGCCAAGGGCGAGCGTGGCATCGCCGTGCTGCCGGACCGCGTGCCCGAATTCCGCCAGGGCATTGCCAAGGCGATCGCCTACGCGCAGGCACTTGGCTGCGGGCAGGTCAACTGCCTGGCCGGCATCGCGCCAGCCAACGTCGACCGCAAGGTGCTGGAGGATGTCTTTGCCGAGAACCTGGCTTTCGCGGCGGAGAAACTCGACCAAGCCGGCATCAAGCTGCTGATCGAGCCGATCAACACCCGCGATATCCCGGGCTTCTTCCTCAACTATTCCGACCAGGCGCTGGCGCTGATCGACCGCGTCGGCTCGAAGAACCTGTTCCTGCAATACGACATCTACCACATGCAGATCATGGAGGGGGATCTCGCCCGCAAGATCGAGGCAAACCTCGACCGCATCGCGCATATCCAGCTTGCGGACAATCCCGGCCGTCACGAGCCGGGGACGGGCGAGATCAACTACCCCTTCCTCTACGAGCATATCGACCGGATTGGTTATGCCGGCTGGATTGGCGCGGAGTACAAGCCCAAGGCCGGCACCGAAGCAGGGCTAGGCTGGTTCCGGGATCTGGCCGGGCAGGGGAGCGCGGCGGCCTAGGAGCTTCCTTCTCCCCGTCTCTATACGGGGAGAAGGTGCCGGCAGGCAGATGAGGGGCAGCGCCACCTTCCGATAATTCGAGCCAAGATTCTCTGGAGAAAACACATGGAAACCATCGGCTTCATCGGGCTGGGCATCATGGGCGCGCCGATGGCGGGGCATCTGCTGGCGGCCGGCTACAGCGTCATCGCCAGCGACCACCGCTCAAAACCACCGGCCGATCTCGTCGCCAAGGGTCTGAAGTCGGTCGCCGGCCATGCCGCCGTCGCGAAGGCCGCCGACATCGTCATCCTGATGGTTCCCGACACCCCGCAGGTGGCCGATGTGCTGTTCGGCAACAACGGCGTCGCCTCCGGCCTGGCCAGGGGCAAGCTGGTGATCGACATGAGTTCGATCTCGCCGATCGAGACAAAGGAATTCGCAAAAAAGATCAACGATCTCGGTTGCGACTATCTCGACGCGCCGGTTTCCGGCGGCGAGGTCGGCGCCAGGGCGGCTTCGCTCACCATCATGGTCGGTGGTGAGGAACCGGCCTTCGAGCGTGCAAAACCCGTGTTCGAGAAAATGGGCAAGAACATCACTTTGGTCGGGCCCAATGGTGTCGGGCAGACCACCAAGGTGGCCAACCAGATCGTCGTCGCGCTGACCATTGAAGCCGTCGCGGAAGCCCTTGTTTTTGCATCAAAAGCGGGGGCCGACCCAGCCAAGGTCAGGCAGGCGCTGATGGGCGGGCTGGCCGCCTCGCGCATTCTCGAAGTGCATGGCGAGCGCATGGTCAAGCGCACCTTCGCGCCGGGCTTCCGCATCGAACTGCACCAGAAGGATCTCAATCTGGCGCTGGAGGGTGCGAAGGCGCTTGGTGTGTCGCTGCCCAACACCTCGACCGCCCAGCAACTGTTCAATTCCTGCGCCGCCAATGGCGGCGCGAAGGAAGATCATTCCGCGCTGGTCAGGGCGCTGGAGCGGATGGCGAATTTCGAAATCGGCAAGGAGGCAAAAGAAATCAAAGCGGCATAGGCCGGAAGAGGGCGGCGTAACGTTCCCAAGCCGTCAACTTCCGTCTTAACCCAGGAACGGGTTCCGGCGAGCATCGCCGGGACCCGTTTTGATTTCTGGCGGGAGGCTTGCCGCTTCCAGTCAGCCGCGCTTCAGAAATGCCCGCGCCGCATAAAGGCTCACCGCCGCCGCGTTCGAGACATTGAGCGAGCGGATGGCGCCGGGCATGTCGAGGCGGGCCAGCGTCGTTACCGTCTCGCGCGTCTTCTGCCGTAGGCCCTTGCCCTCGGCGCCGAGCACCAAAGCGATCCTGTCGCCGGCAAAGCTGGTTTCGAGCTCAGCCGGCCCGTCCGAATCGAGTCCGATGGTCTGGAAACCCGCTTCGTGCAACTGGCCGAGCGCATCGGCGAGGTTCTTCACCTCGACCTGGTCGATATGCTCAAGCGCACCGGAGGCGGATTTTGCCAGCACGCCTGATTCCTGCGGGCTGTGGCGCGCCGTGGTGATCAGTGCGCCAGCACCGAAAGCGACCGCCGAACGCAGGATGGCGCCGACATTGTGCGGGTCGGTGACCTGGTCGAGCACCAGCACCAGCCTTGTGTCGCCAAGCGCATCGAGGCGCTTGGGCTTCAGCGGCTCGGCCTCGATCAGCACCCCCTGGTGCACAGCGTCCGATCCGGTAATCTTGTCGATGTCCCTGGGTTCGACCAGTTCAGCCTTGAAGGGCAGGGCGGCGAGATCGGCGATCTCGAGCCGTTCGGCCGCATTGCGCGTCACCAGCATTTTCTTGATCCGGCGGCGTGGATTGTCGAGCGCCGCACGCACCGTATGCAGGCCATAAAGCCGCACCAATCCGTCGGCTGCGTTTTCGCCTGGTGGCACTGGTTGCCGTGGCTTGAACGCCGGCGCGCCGCCGCTCTTCTCGTCGCGAAAGGCGCGGCGCAGCTTGGCGTAGTGGGTGTCTTTGGGGGTGTTGGAATTGTTGCTCATGGCCGGCTTCTATAGCCGTCTCCTCCGGCCAAGGATATGCCCTGTCGCCGCAGCCGGCGAACAACATCGAAAAACCGTGGCCGCGCGGTTGACACCCAATGGGCTTGCCGCCATAAGGCGCTTCGCTGGTTTCGGAGAAGACATCTATCTCGGGTCCGGATCGGCAAGAATGCCTCGTTGCATGGCTCCGGCGGCAGACTGGAGAGGTGCCCGAGTGGTTAAAGGGGACGGACTGTAAATCCGTTGGCTTAGCCTACGTTGGTTCGAATCCAACCCTCTCCACCACTGCCGGCCCGGAAGCCTGAAACGTGAAAGCATCGGAGGCGAAAAGCGCATGGCGCTTTTCCGGGAAATCCGATACTTCAGTGCAAGGCGCGGGTATAGCTCAGTGGTAGAGCAGCAGCCTTCCAAGCTGAATATGCGGGTTCGATTCCCGCTACCCGCTCCAGATTTTCAGCGAAACAACCGGCAAGCCGAAACACTGCGCGGCAGGCGCGCAGCGCTTCAGGCATTGGTGGGCGCCGCGTCAGCTGTTGAAGGCGGAGGCGACCTGGTGCTGTTGCGGTACCTGGCCGTTCGGGGTCAGCTTGTCGACGATGCCGGGCAAGGCGGCCGATAGCTGCTTGAGCAGCTCCTGCTCGTCGAGCCCCGTCCTTTGGGCGATCTCGCGAATGACCTGCGGTCCGATCGCGTTGCCCAACTCATTGGCCCCGATTGACTGGTTCTGCCCGGTGCCGACCCAGGAGTCGGCGACATTGCCATGGCCGGCGTTCTTGAGCTTGTCGAGCAGCCCGCCCAGTCCGCCGAGCAGCCCACCGTCACCGGACGCGGTTCCGACAGGCGTGGGATCGGCGGGCGCCGGCGCCTGAGCCTGGTCCGGCTGTTCGGCGCTTCTGCCGCTCAGCATCTTCCCAACCAGCAGCGCACCGAGCGCGATCATCAGCGGTTTGGTGATATTGCCGCCGGGAACGGCGTTGTCAAAAAGTCCCATAGTGGATCCTCCATTTCAACCAAGCCCAGCCCGTCTTCAACAATGGCGCATTCGGGGGGAATTTCAAGCTGGCTTGAGCTTTTGACAATCATATGAAAATGTCCGGTTGGCGGAGGAATGGAGAGGAAAAAATGGGTATCATCAGCTGGATCATTCTCGGCGTCATTGCCGGGTTCATTGGCAGTAAGATCGTCAACAAGACCGGTCAGGGCATGATCATGGATATCGTGCTCGGCATTGTCGGCGCCATTGTCGGCGGGCTGATCTTCAGCGCCTTCGGTGCTTCGGGTGTGACCGGCCTGAACATCTATAGCCTGATCGTCGCCGTCGTGGGTGCCGTCGTGGTGTTGTGGGCCTATCATCAGTTCGCGGGCAAGCGGACCATCTAGACGCGATCGGCGGATTATCGGCTGCCGAATCCTGAATTGCGCTAACCCGCCGTCGGTGCTGACCGCGCTCACGGTATCGGAAACTATTATGCCGGTGCGCCGCCGCGGATCAGGCGACCACGGCCAGCCGACGCTTGCGCTGGTCCAGCGACACGATGGTCAGCCCACTGGCGACAACCAGCAGGATGCCGCAGACCGCCAGTGCATTGGGGAATTGCCCGAACACCAGCAGGCCCGAAATGACGGCCCAGACCGTGAAGCAGTAATAGAACGGCGCCACCGCGCCGGTCGGCCCGACGCGATAGGCCATGAAGATGAAGAAGTGGCCGAAGATCAGGAAGAAACCGGCTCCCGCCATCAGCATCAGGTGGTGCGCCTCCGGCGCCACCCAGCGCTCGGAAACCAGATGCGCGGCGCCTGCGCCGATCAGGACCACGACGACCGCCGAGATCGCCACGATCATTCCTGGCACTTCGGCGGCGATCTTGCGGCCGGCCAGATCGCGCGCGGCGGCGAACGTCGCGTTGCCGAGCGCCAGCAAGGCATAGACCGAAATGCCTTGCATGGTCGGCTGCGCCACCATCAGCGCGCCGATGAAGCCCAGCCCGATCAGCGCCATGCGTTGGCCGCCGATACGCTCGCCAAACAGGATCGAGGAGCCGACCAGCATCAGCAGCGGCGTGATCTGCCCCAACGCGGTGGAATCGGCGATCTGCATGTTGGCGAGCGCGACGACGTAACAGAGGATCGCCGCCAGTTCGAGGAGGTTCCTGCGCAGCACCCGCCTGTCGAAGATCAGCGGGATCTGCTTGCCGTAGCCGAGCGCAAACAACAGCGGAAGGCCCCACAGCGTTGCCGCGGCACCACGCAGGAAGAGCACTTCGTAGGAGGGCAAACCCGACGTGGCGAGCTTCATCATCGTGTCGTTGACCAGATACGACCCGGTCGAGACGATCATGAACAGCGGGCCGCGAACGGCAGTCGGGATGAAATGCATCGGCGCAGGAAATCAGACGCGGATCGCTGCCGCAATGGGCCATGAACCGCCGACAAATCCGACAGCGACTGACGTGGAGACCCGAGCAATCCTCGCTTTGCTCCCTCGGTTTTCGCCCATTCCATTTTCAACGACGGATCCCCATATCAGCGCCACATCCCCGCAATCGGATCATGGGTTCTGGCCGAGTGAGATGGCGCCCGGGCAAAAGACGCTTGTGTTTTTTGGCCTTTATCGCTAATCGCCCCGCATTCGACTGAACTGAAGGTCCAGGCCGTCCAAGGAAAGAGACTATGGCAAAAGGTAAATTCGAGCGCACCAAGCCTCATGTGAACATCGGCACGATTGGTCACGTCGACCATGGCAAGACGTCGCTGACGGCGGCGATCACCAAGTATTTTGGCGAATACAAGCGCTACGACCAGATCGATGCGGCGCCTGAAGAGAAGGCGCGCGGCATCACGATCTCGACGGCTCACGTCGAATACGAGACCGCCAACCGCCACTATGCCCACGTCGACTGCCCCGGCCACGCCGACTATGTGAAGAACATGATCACCGGTGCCGCGCAGATGGACGGCGCGATCCTGGTCGTGTCGGCCGCCGACGGCCCGATGCCGCAGACCCGCGAGCATATTCTGCTGGCCCGTCAGGTCGGCGTGCCGTCGATCGTGGTGTTCCTGAACAAGGTCGACCAGGTCGACGACGCCGAGCTGCTCGAACTGGTCGAGCTCGAGGTTCGCGAACTGCTGTCGAAGAACGAATTCCCCGGCGACGACATTCCGATCGTCAAGGGTTCGGCGCTGGCCGCTCTGGAAGATTCGGACAAGAAGATCGGCGAGGACGCGATCCGCGAGCTGATGGCTGCGGTCGACGCCTACATCCCGACGCCGGTTCGTCCGCTGGACAAGCCGTTCCTGATGCCGATCGAGGACGTGTTCTCGATCTCGGGCCGCGGCACGGTCGTCACCGGCCGCGTCGAGCGCGGCGTGGTCAAGGTCGGCGAGGAACTGGAGATCATCGGCATCCGTCCGACGACCAAGACGACCTGCACGGGCGTCGAAATGTTCCGCAAGCTGCTCGACCAGGGCCAGGCTGGCGACAACATCGGCGCGCTGCTGCGCGGCGTTGATCGTGAAGGTGTCGAGCGCGGCCAGGTTCTGGCCAAGCCGGGCACGGTGAAGCCGCACAAGAAGTTCGTGGCCGAAGCCTACATCCTGACCAAGGACGAAGGTGGCCGTCACACGCCGTTCTTCACCAACTACCGTCCGCAGTTCTACTTCCGCACGACCGACGTGACCGGCATCGTGTCGCTGCCGGAAGGCACCGAGATGGTGATGCCCGGCGACAACATCACGGTCGATGTCGAGCTGATCGTGCCGATCGCCATGGAAGAGAAGCTGCGCTTCGCCATCCGTGAAGGCGGCCGCACCGTCGGTGCCGGCATCGTCGTCACCATCAAAGAGTAATCGATCCGGCTGCTGCCGGTCTCAAAACGAAAGGGCGGTCTTCGGGCCGCCCTTTTTCGTTTCAGACGCCTCGCAACGCAAGCATTGCGCGTTTGTTTCAAAGCTGTTGCAAGCGCCATGGCTGCAACTAGTATAGGTTGCACTGAGGGGAGCTTTGCCGACAGTGGTTCCAAGGCACCGTTTCGATGAGAAGGCATGGCGGTTATGGGCACTAGTTTGCCTCGCCGTCGCCATGGCTCTGCCCGTTTTGACAGCGCGAGCGGAGGATGGGCCTCTCGACATCCCGCCCATGCGCTTCGTCGTCGTGCGCAGCAACGCTCCGGGATGCGAACCCAATTGTCCTGAATGGATATCGGCGGACGGCACCATCGACGCGGGCACGCCGTCGCTCCTCAAGCGCACGCTCAAGGCGCTCAAGGGAAGGCAATTGCCAGTCGTCGTCAATTCGCCCGGCGGCAACGTCGACGCCGCGCTGGCACTCGGCCGTATGATCCGCAAGAACAAGCTCGATATCGCCGTCGGCGTGACGGTTTTTTCCGATTGCCAACCGCAAACAAAAAACTGCGGGGACAACAAGGGCAAGAGTGCCGATTATTTCGGTACGGCCTATGACGACGGAGCCATGTGCAATTCGGCCTGTCCGCTAATGTTTTCCGGCGGTGTTCGCCGCTTCGTCGGAGATTTCGGCTATCTCGGCGTCCACCAGATCACCACCACATACCAGCGGGAGAAGCTGCTCTACCGGACCACGTACCGGATCGTGAACGGCAGGAAGAAGATCATCAGCACCAAGGTGGTCAGCCGCAAAAACGCTGGCAGCTACAAAACCTACGAAATGAGCAGGACCGTCGAGAAGACGCTTTCGGCGTACCTGAAGGAAATGGGGATAGCAGACGGCGTACTGGAAATCATGAAGGCCACGCCGGCCAGTGAGATTCGTCAGATTCCCCTCGACGACATGGTGAGGATGAAGTTGGTCACCAGCCGGGACGCAGTGGATCTGTTGACCGCCGCCAGCCTCTGCGGCCTGGCCCAGCCGGCCACGAACTGCCGGCAAATAGCTGGACCCGCAAGCAAGACGACGCCATCGGCCGCAGCCAGGCCGATGGCTGCCGTAACCGTTCAACCGGACACCGCGAAGACCGGCGGGGACATGCGGTTTGTCGTCGTTCGCGGCAGCAATCCGCTGTGCAATCCCGATTGTCCGGAATGGATATCGGCCGAAGGTGCGATCACGAACCAGGCGACACGGAAGCTGCGGCAGTTGCTGGCCACGCTTGGCGATCGGCGGCTGCCTATCGTCATCAGCTCACGCGGAGGCGACCTGCCCAGCGCTCTCGCAATGGGGCGGCTTATCCATGAAAGAAAGCTCGACATCGCCGTTGCCCGGACCGATTTCGTCGACTGTGACCCCGACGCGTGGAACTGCCTGGCCACGGAAGGAGCCTATGCCGGATTGAGCATCGATGCGGGGGTGGAGTGTGATTCCGCCTGTGCGTTAGTGGTCGCCGGCGGCGCCAGACGGCTTGTCGGTCCCCGGGCGCGGCTCAGCCTGTATCCGATGGGACAGAAGCTGGTGGTCAAGGCCTACCTCGACGAGATTGCGATCGGCCCGGCTCTGTTCGCAACAATCGAACGACGCTCGACCGAGGGGCAACTTGACCCAGACACCATGCTCAAGCTTGGACTGACAACGGGACCGCAATCGGTCGACACGCTGACCGGCTCCACGATTTGCAAGGCTGTTGCCAAGCCTGACAATTGCCTGGGCCTGCCAGCCGCCAATGCACAGGCCGACGCGCCCGCCAGGCTGTAGAGCACGGTGATGTCAGGGGAACTGCCCATCGAGGCAGGTTGAGCCATATCCGATTTCCGCTATCGTCGCGGCGGCGGGGCCGGCGAAGGATCGAGAATGAGCCAGGACGTTCCGACACTCTACGAATGGGCCGGAGGCAGCGAGGCGCTGAACCGGCTGACGCAAACCTTCTACGACAAGGTGGCGCAAGATCCGGTCGTTGGCCCAGTGTTCAAGCACATGTCGCCGGACCACCCCGCCCATGTCGCGGCCTTCATCGGCGAGGTTTTCGGCGGACCGAAAACCTACAGCGAAACCTTTGGCGGCCACCGCGAAATGGTCATGCATCATCTGGGCAAGCACCTGACGGAGGAGCAACGCCGCCGCTGGATCAACCTTCTGGCCGACGCCGCGGATGAGGTCGGTCTGCCGGACGATCCGGAATTCCGTTCAGCATTCATGGGCTACGTCGAATGGGGATCGCGGCTGGCCAAGATGAATTCCAATCTCGGCGAGACCTGCGATCCCGAGACCGAACCGATGCCGGCCTGGGGCTGGGGCGTGCCTGGCGGTCCGTACCGGGTGCCGGACGCAAAATAGCTTCGGCTGCCGGCGATACCTCTATGAATCGCGCGCCAGCGACTTCAGGCGGGAGCTGGAGATCGATGCCGAGGGGCTGGTCGCCGACCATCTCGATTTCTGGCGCAGGGGTTAAGCACGTTTGCCTGCAAACCGCTCTTTACAGAGCGCGCGGAAGCTTTTAGGAAGCGCCTGCGCCGAAGCGCGCGTGTACGGGCATAGCTCAGTTGGTAGAGCGGCGGTCTCCAAAACCGCAGGTCGTAGGTTCGAGCCCTGCTGCCCGTGCCATTTCCTAAGACTGGCATCAAAACGATGTTTCGCGGGCCAGCCTTTGAAAATCGGCGAGCCGCTTGCCATATTAGCCCGATTGGGGCATAAGGGCGCCATAGCCGGGACGGAACGACTGGATGGTTCCGAGGCGGTGTTTGGTCATAAAGCGGGCACTTGCCACTTGCGTGGATCAAGAATCGGTTTTATGTAGACGAAACAGACACGCGACGCGTGGAGCTGGGAAGCCGGCTTTACGCGTCTGATTTGCATGGGCGAAATGATTGTGCTGATTCGGCGCAAGATTGGGCTCAGGCGGCACGTCCCGGCCAGCGGGATCATCCAGGGGGCCCGGCCAACGGGTCTTGAAGACAGGCGGCATATGGCTTCGAAAACCACAAATCCTTTCGTCTTTCTCCAGCAGGTGCGCGCGGAGACAGCCAAGGTGACTTGGCCGTCGCGCCGCGAGACGATGATCTCGACGGTCATGGTCCTGGCCTTTGCTGTGATTGCGATGATCTTCTTCTTCACCGCCGATCAGCTCATGGGCCTCGCGGTCGAGCAGATTCTGGGCATTGGACGCTAAGTCCGGCGATTAGGAGAAGTCGAAAAAATGGCTACGCGCTGGTACATCGTCCACGCCTATTCGAACTTCGAGAAGAAGGTCGCCGAGGACATCGAGAACAAGGCCAAGCAGAAGGGCCTGTCCGCCGATATCGAGCAGATCGTGGTGCCGACCGAGAAGGTCGTCGAGGTTCGTCGCGGCCGGAAGGTCGACGCCGAGCGCAAGTTCTTCCCGGGCTACGTGCTCTTGAAGGCCAACTTGACCGACGCCGTGTTCTCGCTGGTCAAGAACACGCCGAAGGTCACAGGTTTTCTCGGCGACTCCAAGCCGGTGCCGATCACCGAGGCCGAAGCCCAGCGCATCCTGAACCAGGTGCAGGAAGGCGTCGAGCGGCCGAAGCCCTCGGTCACTTTCGAGATCGGCGAGGCGATCCGCGTTTCGGATGGTCCCTTCGCGTCGTTCAACGGTTTCGTCCAGGAAGTGGACGAGGAGCGGGCGCGGCTCAAGGTGGAAGTTTCGATCTTCGGGCGCGCTGTGCCCGTCGATCTGGAATTCGGACAGGTCGAAAAGGGCTGATCCGAAATCCCTGATGCCGGTCCGGCGATCAGGGGAGGCGGCGCGGCAACGCGCGGCTTGAGAACGGTGGGAGGCGAAGGCGGCTTTAGCCGGCCGCAAGAACCGCACCACCAGACTGCAACCGCCGGTGTTTCCCAGATCGTGGAGCCGGCATAGACAAAGGCAGGAAAAGAGATGGCTAAGAAAATTGCAGGCCAGCTCAAGCTCCAGGTCTCCGCGGGATCGGCCACGCCGTCTCCCCCGATCGGCCCGGCACTTGGTCAGCGTGGCATCAACATCATGGAATTCTGCAAGGCGTTCAACGCGCAGACCCAGGAAATGGAAAAGGGATCGCCGGTTCCGGTCGTCATCACCTATTACCAGGACAAGTCGTTCACCTTCGTCATGAAGACGCCCCCGGTGAGCTACTTCCTGAAGAAGGCCGCGAACCTGAAGTCGGGCTCGAAGGAGCCGGGCAAGGTCAAGGCTGGCACGGTTTCGCGCGACAAGGTTCGCGAAATCGCGACCGCCAAGATGAAGGATCTGAACGCGAACGACGTCGAAGCGGCCATGCGCATGGTCGAGGGCTCCGCCCGCTCGATGGGTCTGGAAGTGGTGGGCTAAGATCATGGCAAAGATTGCAAAGCGTGTATCGAAGACCCGTGAAGGCATCGATCCCAACAAGGCTTATGCGCTCGGTGATGCGCTGAAGCTGCTCAAGGATCGTTCCTCGGTCAAGTTCGACGAGACCATCGAAGTGGCCATGAACCTCGGCGTCGACCCGCGTCATGCCGACCAGATGGTTCGCGGCGTGGTCAACCTGCCGAACGGCACCGGCCGCTCGGTCCGTGTCGCCGTGTTCGCCCGTGGCGACAAGGCCGAAGAGGCCAAGGCCGCCGGTGCCGACATCGTCGGTGCCGAGGATCTGGTCGACATCGTCCAGAAGGGCACGATCGATTTCGATCGCTGCATCGCCACGCCGGACATGATGCCGCTCGTCGGCCGTCTCGGTAAGGTGCTCGGCCCGCGCGGCATGATGCCGAACCCGAAGGTCGGCACCGTCACCACCGATGTCGCCGCGGCCGTCAAGGCTTCGAAGGGCGGCGCGGTCGAGTTCCGTGTCGAGAAGGCCGGCATCGTTCATGCCGGTGTCGGCAAGGTCTCTTTCGACGTCAAGGCGCTGGAAGAGAACGTCCGTGCCTTCGCCGATGCGGTGACCAAGGCAAAGCCGGCTGGCGCCAAGGGCAACTACGTCAAGAAGGTGTCCGTCACCTCGACGATGGGCCCGGGCCTCAAGCTCGACGTCTCGACGCTCGCCGCGTCCTGATTGGATTTGGATTGGCCTTTCGAAGGCTGATCCGTGACTGAATTCCGGGCCTTGGATTTATCCTGGGCCCGGTACCGGAAGCCGGAAGGCTTCCGGACATCCTGTCCGAGATTGCGGGCGGCCCGAACCTTGATTCAAGAGGAGGGCCTTAATTCATGTGGGCCTGCATGAGACGGGTGAAAACCGGACAACGGGGCAGCAAGCTCCAATGAAAGGTTCGAACCGTGTTTGCCTTTTGTCTGCGCATCGCCGGCTTTGCCGTCGATGTGGCGAAAGGGGGCAGGATCCTCGAGCGTCGTTCGGGAGATCCGTTACTGGATGGCCCGGCCGGCAAAAGGCAACCCGACGCCTGTCCTCGAAATGGGAATGTTCCCATTGGCAGGACTGGGGTCAACTGGAGATAGGCAGTGGACAGAGCGGAAAAACGCGAACTCGTCACGGGCCTGAATGATGCGTTTTCGGGCGCGGGTTCAGTCGTCGTGGCCCACTATGCCGGTATCACCGTCGCGCAAATGAACGACCTTCGGTCGAAGATGCGCGCTGCCGGTGGCACCGTTAAAGTCGCGAAGAACCGTCTCGCCAAAATCGCTCTTCAGGGCACGGACTCCGCATCGATCATCGAGCTGTTCAAGGGACAGACGCTGATCGCCTATTCGGAGGATCCGATTGCGGCGCCGAAGGTCGCGTCCGATTTCGCCAAGGGGAATGACAAGCTCGTCATTCTCGGCGGCGCAATGGGCACCACCTCGCTCAACGCCGACGGTGTGAAGGCACTCGCCACACTTCCGTCGCTCGATGAGCTGCGCGCCAGGCTGGTTGGCATGATCGCCACGCCGGCAACCCGGATCGCCCAGATCGTCAATGCGCCAGCGGCTTCGGTCGCGCGCGTCATCGGCGCTTACGCCCGGAAGGACGAGGCGGCATGAGGCCGTTCCTCGCTATCAAAAACACACGTTCGAACCTAACGAAGGAACACAACAATGGCTGATCTGGCAAAGATCGTAGACGACCTTTCGAAGCTGACCGTCCTCGAGGCGGCTGAGCTGTCGAAGCTTCTGGAAGAAAAGTGGGGCGTTTCGGCTGCTGCTCCGGTGGCGGTTGCCGCTGCTGGCGGTGCTGCCGCTGCTGCTGCTCCGGTCGAGGAAAAGACGGAATTCGACGTCGTTCTCACCGAGGCCGGCGCTCAGAAGATCAACGTCATCAAGGAAGTCCGCGCCATCACCGGCCTTGGCCTCAAGGAAGCCAAGGACCTGGTCGAAGCGGCTCCGAAGCCGGTCAAGGAAGGCGTTTCCAAGGCCGACGCTGACAAGTTCAAGGCCCAGCTGGAAGCAGCCGGCGCCAAGGTCGACCTGAAGTAAGCGTAAAAAGCGGCGGGCGGCCTCGCGCCGTCCGCCACTCCCTTGGGTGATCAGGGGAGGCTGCGTGACGCGAGATGTACGAGAACCTCTTTCTTGAGGGCCGTAACCCGGCCTTCAGGAAACGGGTTTTCTCCCGTTTTAGCCGGTAACCGCCAAGCAATTGGAGAGGCGGCCGGAGAACAGACAGAGAGCCGCCGCCCAGGTGGCTCAGTATGCAAGACGAACCGCGGCGAGGTTCGTCCCGAGTTTAGAGCTAAGGAGCGACGATGGCCCAGACCCAGACTTTCAATGGCCGCAGACGCGTACGCAAGTTCTTCGGGAAGATCCCGGAAGTTGCGGAGATGCCGAACCTTATCGAGGTTCAGAAGGCATCCTATGACCAGTTCCTGATGGTGGACGAGCCCAAGGGCGGACGTCCCGACGAAGGACTGCAGGCTGTTTTCAAGTCGGTCTTCCCGATCTCCGATTTTTCCGGCTCCTCCATGCTGGAGTTCGTGAAGTACGAGTTCGAAGGACCGAAATTCGACGTTGACGAATGCCGTCAGCGCGACCTGACCTATGCCGCGCCGCTGAAGGTGACGCTGCGCCTCATCGTGTTCGATATCGACGAGGATACCGGTGCCAAGTCGATCAAGGACATCAAGGAGCAGGACGTCTACATGGGCGACATGCCGCTCATGACCTTGAACGGCACCTTTATCGTCAACGGCACCGAGCGCGTCATCGTCTCGCAGATGCACCGCTCGCCGGGCGTCTTCTTCGACCACGACAAGGGCAAGTCGCACTCGTCGGGCAAGCTTCTGTTTGCCGCCCGTGTAATTCCCTACCGTGGCTCGTGGCTCGACATCGAGTTCGATTCCAAGGACGTCGTGCACGCCCGCATCGACCGTCGCCGCAAAATTCCGGTGACGTCGCTGCTGATGGCGCTCGGCATGGACGGCGAGGAGATCCTGTCGACCTTCTACAACAAGATCACCTACAAGCGCGCCGGCGACCATTGGCGCATTCCCTTCAACGTCGAGCGTTTCCGCGGCCTCAAGGCCGTCGGCGACCTGGTCGATGCCGACACCGGCGAGATCGTCGTCGAGGCGGGCAAGAAGATCACCGCTCGCCAGGCACGCCAGCTCGGCGAAAAGGGTCTCAAGGCGATCAAGGCGACCGACGAGGATCTGCTCGGCAACTACCTGGCCGAGGACATCGTCAACTACGCCACCGGCGAGATTTTCCTCGAGGCCGGCGATGAGATCGACGACAAGACGCTCAAGGTGCTGCTCGGCACCGGCGAGCAGGAGATCCAGGTCCTCGACATCGACCATGTCAATGTCGGCGCCTATATCCGCAACACGCTCGCCGTCGACAAGAACGAGAGCCGCCAGGACGCGCTGTTCGACATCTACCGTGTCATGCGCCCGGGCGAGCCGCCTACGCTCGAGACCGCCGAAGCCATGTTCAACTCGCTGTTCTTCGACAGCGAGCGCTACGACCTGTCCGCCGTCGGCCGCGTCAAGATGAACATGCGCCTCGAGCTCAAGGCCGAGGACACCGTGCGCGTGCTGCGCAAGGACGACATCCTGGCCGTGGTCAGGACGCTGGTCGAACTGCGTGATGGCAAGGGCGAGATCGACGACATCGACAATCTCGGCAACCGCCGCGTGCGTTCGGTCGGCGAGCTGATGGAGAACCAGTACCGCGTCGGCCTGCTGCGCATGGAGCGCGCGATCAAGGAACGCATGTCCTCGATCGAGATCGACACGGTCATGCCGCAGGACCTGATCAACGCCAAGCCGGCGGCCGCCGCCGTGCGCGAGTTCTTCGGTTCCTCGCAGCTGTCGCAGTTCATGGACCAGACCAACCCGCTGTCGGAGATCACCCACAAGCGTCGTCTCTCGGCGCTTGGACCGGGCGGTCTGACCCGCGAGCGTGCCGGCTTCGAAGTGCGCGACGTGCACCCGACGCATTACGGCCGTATCTGCCCGATCGAGACGCCGGAAGGCCCGAATATCGGTCTGATCAACTCGCTGGCGACCTTCGCGCGCGTCAACAAGTACGGCTTCATCGAAAGCCCGTACCGCAAGATCGTCGACGGCAAGCTGACCAATGACGTCGTCTATCTCTCGGCGATGGAAGAGGCCAAGCACCATGTCGCGCAGGCCAACGCCGAGCTCGACAAGAATGGCGGCTTCGTCGACGAGTTCGTCATTTGCCGCAGCGCCGGCGAAGTGATGATGGCGCCGCGCGAAAACGTCGACCTGATGGACGTGTCGCCCAAGCAGATGGTGTCTGTTGCCGCGGCGCTCATCCCGTTCCTCGAGAACGACGACGCCAACCGCGCTCTAATGGGCTCGAACATGCAGCGCCAGGCCGTGCCGCTGGTGCGCGCCGAGGCGCCGTTCGTCGGCACCGGCATGGAGCCGATCGTCGCCCGTGACTCGGGCGCCGCCATCGGCGCGCGTCGTGGCGGCATCGTCGACCAGGTGGACGCGACGCGTATCGTTATCCGCGCCACCGAGGATCTCGATCCGGGCAAGTCCGGCGTCGACATCTACCGGCTGATGAAGTTCCAGCGTTCGAACCAGAACACCTGCATCAACCAGCGTCCGCTGGTGCGCATGGGTGACCGGGTCAACAAGGGCGACATCATCGCCGATGGTCCCTCGACCGAACTCGGTGATCTGGCGCTCGGCCGCAACGTGCTGGTCGCGTTCATGCCGTGGAACGGCTACAACTACGAGGACTCGATCCTGCTCTCCGAGCGTATCGTGGCCGACGACGTCTTCACCTCGATCCACATCGAGGAGTTCGAGGTCATGGCGCGCGATACCAAGCTCGGTCCGGAGGAAATCACGCGCGATATTCCAAACGTCTCGGAAGAAGCGCTGAAGAACCTCGACGAAGCCGGCATCGTCTATATCGGTGCGGAAGTGCAGCCGGGCGACATCCTGGTCGGCAAGATCACGCCGAAGGGCGAGAGCCCGATGACGCCGGAAGAGAAGCTTCTGCGCGCCATCTTCGGCGAAAAGGCTTCCGACGTGCGCGACACTTCGATGCGCATGCCTCCGGGCACTTTCGGCACCGTCGTCGAGGTGCGCGTGTTCAATCGCCACGGTGTGGAGAAGGATGAGCGCGCCATGGCGATCGAGCGCGAGGAGATCGAACGCCTCGCCAAGGATCGCGACGACGAGCAGGCCATTCTGGACCGTAATGTCTATGCGCGTCTTTCCGACGTTCTCGTCGGCAAGGAAGCGATCGCTGGACCGAAGGGCTTCAAGAAGGGCTCGACGCTGTCCAAGGACACGCTCGACGAGTATCCGCGTTCGCAGTGGTGGCAGTTTGCGGTGGAGAACGAAAAGCTCCAAAGCGAACTGGAAGCCCTGCGTGGCCAGTACGACGATTCCAAGAAGGCGCTCGAACAGCGCTTCATGGACAAGGTCGAGAAGGTGCAGCGCGGCGACGAAATGCCTCCGGGCGTCATGAAGATGGTCAAGGTCTTCGTGGCGGTGAAGCGCAAGATGCAGCCCGGCGACAAGATGGCCGGCCGTCACGGCAACAAGGGTGTCGTGTCGCGTATCGTTCCGGTCGAGGACATGCCTTTCCTCGAGGACGGCACGCATGCCGATATCGTGCTCAACCCGCTGGGTGTGCCGAGCCGCATGAATGTCGGCCAGATCCTGGAAACGCATCTGGGCTGGGCCTGCGCTGGCATGGGCAGGAAGATCGGCGAGCTTATCGATGCGTACAAGACAGCCGGCGACATCAAGCCGCTGCGCAAGACGCTCGAGAGCTTCATGCCGGCCAACGACCGCAACGAGCCGGTTCGCGAATATGACGACGAGAGCATCGTTCGCCTGAGCGAGCAGATGCGCCGCGGCGTCTCCATCGCGACCCCGGTGTTCGACGGCGCGCATGAGGCTGACATCAACATCATGCTGGAGCAGGCGGGCCTGCACACCAGCGGTCAGTCGCAGCTCTATGACGGACGCACCGGCGAGCCGTTCGATCGCAAGGTGACGATGGGCTATATCTACATGCTCAAGCTTCACCACCTCGTGGACGACAAGATCCACGCGCGTTCGATCGGTCCGTACTCGCTCGTCACTCAGCAGCCGCTGGGCGGCAAGGCGCAGTTCGGCGGCCAGCGCTTCGGCGAGATGGAGGTCTGGGCACTGGAAGCCTACGGCGCCGCTTACACGCTGCAGGAAATGCTGACGGTGAAGTCGGACGACGTCGCCGGCCGCACCAAGGTCTACGAGGCGATCGTGCGTGGCGACGACACGTTCGAGGCAGGCATTCCCGAGAGCTTCAACGTGCTCGTCAAGGAAATGCGGTCTCTCGGCCTCAATGTCGAGCTCGAGAACACCAAGCTCGACGAAAACCCGATCCGGCTGCCCGATGCTGCCGAATAGGGGCGCGGCCGAGTAAACAAGACATCCGGGCGCGGGAGAGGGCTCTCGCGACCGGACGCACCAATTCTTCGGCCGGTGGGCCGACCACTCAGCGGGCATTCGGCCCGCGTTAGATGCAAGGGGTTTTCGAGGACCCCGAAAAGGAGAACGGCATGAACCAAGAGGTCATGAATCTCTTCAATCCGCAGGCGCCTGCGCAGGTGTTCGATTCCATCCGGATTTCGCTTGCCAGCCCTGAGAAGATTCTGTCCTGGTCGTTCGGCGAGATCAAAAAGCCGGAGACCATTAACTACCGCACCTTCAAGCCGGAGCGTGACGGTCTGTTCTGCGCGCGCATTTTTGGCCCGATCAAGGACTATGAATGCCTGTGCGGCAAGTACAAGCGCATGAAGTACAAGGGCGTGATCTGCGAGAAGTGCGGCGTCGAAGTCACGCTGTCGCGCGTCCGCCGCGAGCGCATGGGCCATATCGAGCTGGCGGCTCCCGTCGCTCACATCTGGTTCCTGAAGTCGCTGCCCTCGCGCATCGGCACGCTGCTCGACATGACGCTGAAGGACATCGAGCGCGTCCTCTACTTCGAGAACTACATCGTCACCGAGCCTGGCCTCACCGCGCTGAAGGAGCACCAGCTGCTCAGCGAGGAAGAGTACATGATCGCCGTCGACGAATATGGCGAGGATAGTTTCACCGCCATGATCGGCGCCGAGGCCATTCATGACCTTCTGGCCGGCATGGACCTGGAGAAGATCGCCGGCGACCTGCGTTCGGAACTGGCATCGACCACGTCCGAGCTGAAGCAGAAAAAGTATCTGAAGCGGCTCAAGGTCGTCGAGAACTTCATGGAATCCGGCAACCGTCCGGAATGGATGATCATGAAGGTGGTTCCGGTGATCCCGCCGGACCTGCGCCCGCTCGTCCCGCTGGACGGCGGTCGTTTCGCGACGTCCGATCTGAACGATCTCTACCGCCGCGTCATCAACCGCAACAACCGCCTGAAGCGGCTGATCGAGCTGCGGGCGCCGGGCATTATCGTGCGCAATGAAAAGCGCATGCTGCAGGAAGCCGTCGATGCGCTGTTCGACAACGGCCGTCGCGGCCGCGTCATCACCGGCGCCAACAAGCGTCCGCTGAAGTCGCTGTCCGACATGCTCAAGGGCAAGCAGGGCCGGTTCCGTCAGAACCTGCTCGGCAAGCGCGTCGACTATTCCGGACGCTCGGTTATCGTCACCGGTCCGGAGCTCAAGCTGCACCAGTGCGGCCTGCCGAAGAAGATGGCGCTCGAACTGTTCAAGCCCTTCATCTACGCCCGTCTCGACGCCAAGGGTTACTCCTCGACCGTCAAGCAGGCCAAGAAGCTGGTCGAGAAGGAGCGTCCGGAAGTCTGGGATATCCTCGATGAGGTCATCCGCGAGCATCCGGTGCTGCTCAACCGCGCGCCGACGCTGCACCGCCTGGGCATCCAGGCGTTCGAGCCGATCCTGATCGAAGGCAAGGCGATCCAGCTTCACCCGCTGGTCTGCACGGCCTTCAACGCCGACTTCGACGGCGACCAGATGGCCGTTCACGTGCCGCTGTCGCTGGAAGCGCAGTTGGAAGCCCGCGTGCTGATGATGTCGACCAACAACATCCTGCACCCGGCTTCCGGCGCGCCGATCATCGTGCCGTCGCAGGACATGGTCCTGGGTCTCTACTACCTCTCGATCGTCAACCAGAACGAGCCGGGCGAGGGCATGGTGTTTGCCGACATGGGCGAACTCCAGCACGCGCTCGAGACCAAGGCTGTGACCCTGCACGCCAAGATCAAGGGCCGCTTCCGCACGGTCGACGCCCAAGGAAAGGTCGTGTCGAAGATCCATGACACCACGCCTGGCCGCATGATCATTGGCGAGCTTCTGCCGAAGAACGTCAACGTGCCCTATGAGACCGCCAACCAGGAGATGACCAAGAAGAACATCTCCAAGATGATCGACACCGTCTACCGCCATTGCGGTCAGAAGGAGACGGTCATTTTCTGCGACCGCATCATGGCGCTCGGCTTTGCCCATGCCTGCCGTGCCGGCATTTCGTTCGGCAAGGACGACATGCTGATCCCGGACACCAAGATCAAGCTGGTGTCGGATACCGAGGCTTTGGCCAAGGAGTACGAGCAGCAGTACAATGACGGCCTGATCACGCAGGGCGAGAAGTACAATAAGGTCGTCGACGCCTGGGCCAAGTGCTCGGAAAAGGTCGCCGACGAAATGATGGCCCGCATCAAGGCGGTCGAGTTCGAGGACAACGGCCGTCAGAAGCCGATGAACTCGATCTACATGATGTCGCACTCCGGTGCGCGCGGCTCGCCCACCCAGATGCGCCAGCTCGCTGGCATGCGCGGCCTGATGGCCAAGCCGTCGGGTGAAATCATCGAGACGCCGATCATCTCGAACTTCAAGGAAGGCCTGACCGTGCTCGAGTACTTCAACTCGACCCACGGCGCCCGCAAGGGTCTGGCCGATACCGCCTTGAAGACGGCGAACTCGGGTTACCTCACCCGTCGTCTGGTCGACGTGGCGCAGGACTGCATCGTCAACTCCGTGGATTGCGGCACCGACAAGGGCCTCACCATGCAGCCGATCGTCGATGCCGGTCAGGTCGTTGCTTCGGTCGGCCAGCGCGTGCTGGGCCGTACATCGCTCGACGACATCACCCATCCGGTGTCGGGCGAGGTCCTGGTCAAGGCCGGAACGCTGATGGACGAGCGTGACGTGGAGCAGATCGAAAAGGCCGGCGTGCAGTCGGTCCGCATCCGCTCGGCCCTGACCTGCGAAGTCAGGATCGGCGTCTGCGCGGTCTGCTACGGACGCGATCTGGCCCGCGGCACCCCGGTCAACCAGGGCGAAGCCGTCGGCGTCATCGCGGCGCAGTCGATCGGCGAGCCGGGCACGCAGCTCACCATGCGTACCTTCCACATGGGCGGTACGGCGCAGGTGGTAGACAGCTCGTTCCTTGAAGCCTCCTATGAGGGCAAGGTCGAGATCCGCAACCGCAACGTGGTGCGCAACTCGGACGGCCAGCAGATGGTCATGGGCCGCAACATGGCGGTGCTGATCCTCGACGAAGCCGGCAAGGAGCGCGCCACGCACCGTGTCACCTATGGTTCGCGCATCTTCGTGGACGATGGCGACAAGGTGAAGCGCGGTCAGCGTATCGCCGAGTGGGATCCCTATACGCGTCCTGTCCTCACTGAAATCGAGGGCAAGGTGTCGTATGAGGATCTGGTCGACGGCATTTCCGTTCAGGAAACGGCCGACGAGTCGACCGGCATCACCAAGCGTGAGGTCATCGACTGGCGTTCGACGCCGCGCGGCAACGACCTCAAGCCCGCGATTGCCATCCTTGACACCAAGGGCAAGGTCGGCAAGCTGTCGAAGGGTGGCGACGCCCGCTTCCTGCTCTCGGTCGAGGCCATTCTCTCGGTCGAGCCGGGTGCTCAGGTTCGCCCCGGCGACGTGCTGGCGCGTATCCCGATGGAAAGCGCCAAGACCAAGGACATCACCGGCGGTCTGCCGCGTGTTGCCGAACTGTTCGAGGCACGTCGTCCGAAGGATCACGCCATCATCGCCGAGATCGATGGCACGATCCGCTTCGGCCGCGACTACAAGAACAAGCGCCGCATCATCATCGAGCCGCACGACTCGACGCTCGAGCCGGTCGAGTACCTGATCCCGAAGGGCAAGCCGTTCCATCTCCAGGACGGCGACGTCATCGAGAAGGGCGACTACATCCTCGACGGCAACCCGGCGCCGCACGACATCCTGGCGATCAAGGGCGTGGAGGCACTTGCTTCCTACCTCGTCAACGAGATCCAGGAAGTCTACCGCCTGCAGGGCGTCTCGATCAACGACAAGCACATCGAGGTGATCGTTCGCCAGATGCTGCAGAAGGTCGAGATCACGGTGCAGGGCGACTCGACCTATATCCCGGGCGACCACGTCGACGTGATCGAACTGGAAGAGGTCAACGAGCGCCTAGTCGAGGACGGCAAGAAGCCGGCCGAAGGCCAGCCGGTGCTCTTGGGCATCACCAAGGCATCGCTGCAGACGCCGTCCTTCATCTCGGCCGCCTCCTTCCAGGAGACGACCAGGGTGCTGACGGAAGCCGCGGTTGCCGGCAAGACCGACATGCTGCAGGGCTTGAAGGAAAACGTCATCGTCGGCCGGCTGATCCCGGCCGGTACCGGCGGCACGATGAGCCAGATCCGGCGCATCGCCACCTCGCGCGACGAACTGATCATCGACGAGCGCCGCAAGGCCTCCGGTGTGGAAGTCGCCGAGCCGATGCTGGCGGACATGACAACCGCCGCGCAGTAGGCGCGGCGGCAAAAATCTCAGGCAACAGAAGCCGTCGGGGCAACCCGGCGGCTTTTTCATTTTTGCGATCGGAGGAAAGCGGATGAACACGAAGACCTGGACGGCTGTCGATGACTACATCGTTTCTTCTCTTTTCGAGGCGGATCCCGTTCTCGACGCGGTTCTGGCGGCCAACCGCGGGCAGGGCCTGCCGGCGATCGACGTCTCGGCGGCGCAAGGAAAGCTGCTCTCGCTGCTGGTGCGCATCAGCGACGCGAAGAAGGTGCTCGAGATCGGCACGCTGGGTGGCTATTCGACCATCTGGATGGCGCGGGGATTGCCTGCTGACGGCAAGGTCGTGACACTCGAACTCGATCCGCACCATGCCAAGGTCGCGCGCTCGAATTTCGAGCGGGCAGGGGTTGCGGACCGTGTGGACCTGCGTGTCGGTTCGGCGCTCCAGTCGCTGACAGAACTGGGCGGCGAGAATGCCGGCCCGTTCGATCTCGTCTTCATCGACGCGGACAAGCCGAACAACCCGAACTATCTGGCCTGGGCCTTGCGGCTGTCGCGGTCAGGAACGGTCATCGTCTGCGATAACGTCATCCGCGATGGTGCCGTTCTGGATGAAGACGGACGCGATGCCAATGTTGAGGGCGCTCGCGCGGCATTTTCATTCATCGGTGGCGACAAACGGCTGGATGGCACCGCCATCCAGACGGTGGGCGCCAAGGGCTATGACGGGTTTGCGATTGCGATTGTCGACTGATGCCAGGGCGGCCCGGCGACCTCAGTCGAAAAACGCCTCGACCACGTTGCGCTTGCCGAGCATGAAGGCGTCGGCGACGTGCTGGAGCGGCGCAAGGTCCACATCCGACGTCCCGGCGTGCACGATTTCGGCAAAGCGCCGGTAGAGCATCGGATATTCCGCTTCCGGCTCCTCGTGTACGATATTGCCCTCGACGGCGAGCTTCGAGCCGCCACCCGAGAGCACCATCTGTCCGGCATCCGTATCGGCCAGGATGTCCCAGCTCTGCGGTCCGGTCTGCAACCAGTCGAGATCCATCGTCACATCCGATCCGTTCGCGGCCCGGAACGCGACCTGGGCCGCGATCGGCGCGTCACGGTTCGCCGGAAAGTCGAGCACGGCCGAAGTGATGTACATTGCCGGCAGGATGTAGGTTGCGATCGACAGCGCGTTGATGCCGGGATCGAAGACGCCGAAGCCGCCAGGCTGCCAGATCCAGTCCTGGTTTGGGTGCCAGCGGCGCACATCTTCCTTCCAGACGATCGCCGCCGATTTGATTTTGGTCGAAGCGAGGAATGTCCGCGCCGCTTCGACCGCCGGCGCGTAGCGCGAATGCCAGCTTGCGAACAGTGAGACGCCTTGTTTTGCCGCGAGCGCCTTCAGGTCCTCGACCTCGCTGACCGTGGCACCGGGCGGCTTTTCCAGGAAAACGTGCTTCCCAGCCTCGAGCGCCTTGCGCGCGGCGTCATAGCGGAACTGCGGCGGCATGCACAGCGACACTGCATCGAGTTCGGGGACCGCGCCAAGCATCGTCTCGATGTCGGGGAAATTCACAATGCCGTCGACCTTGCCGTGCCGGCTGGCCGCCGCGATCAGCTGGTAATCCCGATCCTTGGCCAGGGCGGGAAGGTGTTGGTCGCGGACGATCTTGCCGACGCCGACAATGCCGATTCTGATGGGCGAGATGGATGAGGACATGAGGCTCCGCCGGGTTTGGACGACTGCGCGTCTCTTAGCAGATCGGCCATGACGGGCAAGCGTCGGCCGTGCCGGCTATCCGAACGAATCGCGTCACGGCAAGCACGGCAAGGAAGGACACCGCGCCCATGACACGCCCATGATCAGATCGGCGCGTCGAAGGTGACGATCGACACTTCGCCTTCGAGCGCGCCCTGGTAGGCCGACAGATGCGGCTCGTCGTCGGGCACCCCGTCCATATCGCCGATCTGGTCGAGCTCGGCTTCGGCATAGCCTTCCGCCGCCAGCGATTCGAGGGCGCGTCGCACCGCCGAATCGTCATCAGGAGCGACCAGCATGACATGCACGCCTTCCACCTTGCCGCCTTTGCGCTTCCACACCCGGCCGGTGATGATGGTGACCGGGCGTTCTTCGTTGTCGTTCACGGCTGATTCCTCCTGGCAAGCGCGGGCGAGGGGATGTTGAGTGCTCAGGCCGCCTTTTCGCATAGAGAAAGGGCGCGCAAAAGCCAAAAGCCGGTCACTTTCTTCCTCGGTATTGCAAAATCGCGAAAGAAAATTACATGCGGTTTTCGCATGGCTGCCAAGTCCCGGCTTCGATGCAATATTTGCCACTGCGGGCTTGACGGTTCGCGGGCTTACGAGTAGAAGCCGCCCAGTCAGAACCGATGTGAGGCTCTCCCTTCCGAAGCGACACGCTTTGGAGTTTGCCTCAAACAGGGTTCGTTTTACGAGCGAAAAGACATTTCCGGCGTGCACGAAGCGGTTTCCGCTTCCTCTGCGATTTGTTCGGGCAAGACCGCGAGGCGCGGTTTGTGGCCCGAATTTGCGTATGGAAATGACGCTTTGAGCGAGCCTTGACCGGCACGAGACACGGAATTGAGAGACAAGAGGGTTTAATGCCTACCGTCAACCAGCTGATCCGCAAGCCGCGCATTGCGCCGGTGAAGCGCAACAAGGTCCCGGCCATGCAGCAGAACCCGCAGAAGCGGGGCGTCTGCACGCGCGTCTATACAACGACGCCGAAGAAGCCGAACTCGGCGCTGCGCAAGGTGGCCAAGATCCGCCTGACCAATGGTTTTGAAGTGATCGGTTACATCCCCGGCGAAGGTCACAACCTTCAGGAGCACTCCGTGGTCATGATCCGCGGCGGCCGCGTCAAGGATCTTCCGGGCGTGCGCTACCACATCATCCGCGGCGTGCTCGACACGCAGGGTGTGAAGAACCGCAAGCAGCGCCGTTCGAAGTACGGCGCCAAGCGTCCGAAGTAAGGCGTCCGAAGTAAGATTTTTCGGCCTTGGTGCTGCTTGAATGCGCCGGGCTACGAGATTGAGAGACAAAAGCCATGTCGCGTCGTCACAGTGCAGAAAAGCGTGAGATCAACCCGGATCCCAAGTTCGGCGATCTGATCGTCACCAAGTTCATGAATGCCGTCATGTATGACGGCAAGAAGTCGGTTGCCGAGACCATCGTCTACGGCGCGCTGGACCAGGTCCAGTCGAAGACCAAGCAGGAGCCGGTCACCGTCTTCCATCAGGCGCTCGACAATGTCGCGCCGCATGTGGAAGTGCGTTCGCGTCGCGTCGGCGGCGCCACCTACCAGGTTCCGGTCGACGTGCGCCCCGAGCGCCGCCAGGCGCTGGCGATCCGTTGGCTGATCGCCGCGGCCCGCAACCGCAACGAGACCACCATGGTCGACCGCCTCTCCGGCGAACTGATGGACGCGGCCAACAACCGCGGCACCGCCGTGAAGAAGCGTGAAGACACCCACAAGATGGCAGAAGCCAACCGCGCTTTCGCGCACTACCGCTGGTAAAGCGCGAACGAGACTGAGAGGCAGCTACGATGGCCCGCGAATACAAAATCGAAGACTACCGCAATTTCGGTATCATGGCGCATATTGACGCCGGCAAGACGACGACCACCGAGCGCGTCCTCTATTACACGGGCAAGTCGCACAAGATCGGCGAAGTGCACGACGGCGCTGCCACCATGGATTGGATGGAGCAGGAGCAGGAGCGCGGCATCACCATCACGTCCGCCGCGACCACGACCTTCTGGAAGGCTCGTGACGGCAAGATGCACCGCTTCAACATCATCGACACCCCCGGACACGTCGACTTCACCATCGAAGTCGAGCGTTCGCTGCGCGTGCTCGACGGCGCCATTGCGCTGCTCGATGCCAATGCCGGTGTCGAGCCGCAGACGGAAACCGTCTGGCGCCAGGCGGACAAGTACCGCGTTCCGCGCATGATCTTCTGCAACAAGATGGACAAGATTGGCGCCGACTTCTATCGCTCGGTCGAAATGATCGGTTCGCGCCTCGGCGCACATGCCGTCGTCATGCAGCTGCCGATCGGCGCCGAGACCGAATTCAAGGGCGTCGTCGACCTGGTCGAGATGAACGCGCTGGTCTGGCGCGACGAGACGCTGGGCGCTGCCTGGGACGTCGTCGAGATCCCGGCCGACCTTCAGGCTCGTGCGGAAGAATATCGCGAGAAGATGATCGAAGCCGCCGTCGAAATGGACGAGACGGCGCTTGAGAATTACCTCGAAGGCAAGATGCCGTCGAATGACGAGATCCGCGCGCTGATCCGCAAGGGCACCATCGCGGTGAAGTTCTACCCGATGTTTTGCGGCTCGGCCTTCAAGAACAAGGGCGTGCAGCCGCTGCTCGACGCCGTCGTCGAATACCTGCCGTCGCCGGCCGATGTTCCGGCCATCAAGGGCGTCGATGCCAAGACCGATGCCGAGATCGAGCGTCACGCCGACGACAACGAGCCGCTTTCGATGCTCGCCTTCAAGATCATGAACGACCCGTTCGTTGGTTCGTTGACCTTTGCCCGCATCTACTCGGGCAAGCTCACCAAGGGCATCTCGGTTGACAACACCGTGAAGGGCAAGAAGGAGCGCATTGGCCGCATGCTTCAGATGCATGCGAACTCGCGCGCCGACGTCGAAGAGGCTTTTGCCGGCGACATCGTCGCCCTGGCCGGCCTCAAGGACACCACCACCGGCGATACGCTGAGCGATCCGCTGCACCCGGTCATCCTCGAGCGCATGGAATTCCCCGATCCGGTCATCCAGATCGCCATCGAGCCGAAGACCAAGAACGACCAGGAAAAGATGGGCCTGGCCCTTCATCGCTTGGCCGCCGAGGACCCCTCCTTCCGCGTCAAGACCGACGAGGAATCAGGCCAGACCATCATTTCTGGCATGGGCGAGCTTCACCTCGACATCATCGTCGACCGCATGCGCCGCGAGTTCAAGGTTGAAGCCAACGTCGGTGCGCCGCAGGTGGCTTACCGTGAAACGATCACTCGCAAGCACGAGCAGGACTACACGCACAAGAAGCAGACCGGCGGTACCGGTCAGTTCGCCCGCGTCAAGATCCTGTTCGAGCCGAACCCGGAAAGCCCCGAGTTCGAGTTCGATACCAAGATCGTCGGCGGTGCTGTTCCGAAGGAATACATCCCGGGTGTCGAAAAGGGCATCAACAGCGTCATGTCGTCGGGTCCGTTCGCCGGCTTCCCGATGATCGGTGTCAAGGCGACGCTCATCGACGGCGCATACCACGACGTCGACTCCTCGGTGCTCGCCTTCGAAATCGCCGGCCGTGCCTGCTTCCGTGAAGCGGCGCCCAAGCTTGGCGTGCAGCTGCTCGAGCCGATCATGAAGGTCGAGGTCGTCACGCCGGAAGATTACGTCGGCAGCGTCATCGGTGACCTGAACGGCCGTCGCGGCCAGATCCAGGGCCAGGAAGCACGTGGCGTAGCGGTGGTTATCAACGCGATGGTGCCGCTCGCCAACATGTTCAAGTATGTCGACAACCTGCGCTCGATGAGCCAGGGCCGCGCGGCCTACACGATGCAGTTCGATCACTACGAGCCTGTGCCGACCGCGGTCGCCCAGGAAGTCCAGAAGAAATACGCGTAGCCCCGACGGGTTGCAGCAGTAACTTAAATCAAGGCCCGCACGGGCGAGCAGGATTGGAGACATCACATGGCAAAAGGTAAATTCGAGCGCACCAAGCCTCATGTGAACATCGGCACGATTGGTCACGTCGACCATGGCAAGACGTCGCTGACGGCGGCGATCACCAAGTATTTTGGCGAATACAAGCGCTATGACCAGATCGACGCGGCGCCTGAAGAGAAGGCGCGCGGCATCACGATCTCGACGGCTCACGTCGAATACGAGACCGCCAACCGCCACTATGCCCACGTCGACTGCCCCGGCCACGCCGACTATGTGAAGAACATGATCACCGGTGCCGCGCAGATGGACGGCGCGATCCTGGTCGTGTCGGCCGCCGACGGCCCGATGCCGCAGACCCGCGAGCATATCCTGCTTGCCCGTCAGGTCGGCGTGCCGTCGATCGTTGTGTTCCTGAACAAGGTCGACCAGGTCGACGACGCCGAGCTGCTCGAACTGGTCGAGCTCGAGGTTCGCGAACTGCTGTCGAAGAACGAATTCCCCGGCGACGACATTCCGATCGTCAAGGGTTCGGCGCTGGCTGCACTGGAAGATTCGGACAAGAAGATCGGTGAGGACGCGATCCGCGAGCTGATGGCTGCGGTCGACGCCTACATCCCGACGCCGGTTCGTCCGCTCGACAAGCCGTTCCTGATGCCGATCGAGGACGTGTTCTCGATCTCGGGCCGCGGCACGGTCGTCACCGGCCGCGTCGAGCGCGGCGTGGTCAAGGTCGGCGAGGAACTGGAGATCATCGGCATCCGTCCGACCACCAAGACGACCTGCACGGGCGTGGAAATGTTCCGCAAGCTGCTCGACCAGGGCCAGGCTGGCGACAACATCGGCGCGCTGCTGCGCGGCGTTGACCGTGAAGGTGTCGAGCGCGGCCAGGTTCTGGCCAAGCCGGGCACGGTGAAGCCGCACAAGAAGTTCGTGGCCGAAGCCTACATCCTGACCAAGGACGAAGGTGGCCGTCATACGCCGTTCTTCACCAACTACCGTCCGCAGTTCTACTTCCGCACGACCGACGTGACCGGCATCGTGTCGCTGCCGGAAGGCACCGAGATGGTGATGCCCGGCGACAACATCACGGTCGATGTCGAGCTGATCGTGCCGATCGCCATGGAAGAGAAGCTGCGCTTCGCCATCCGTGAAGGCGGCCGCACCGTCGGTGCCGGCATCGTCGTCACCATCAAAGAGTAATTTGGACTTAAACCGATCTGTCGCGGGCGCCGGAGTTGCCCGCGCCGCGCCAGAACAAGGAAGTGACGCATGAACGGACAGAATATCCGCATCCGCCTGAAGGCGTTTGATCACCGCGTGCTCGACGCCTCGACGAAGGAAATCGTGTCGACGGCCAAGCGCACCGGGGCAAACGTCCGCGGCCCCATTCCGCTGCCGACGCGGATCGAAAAGTTCACGGTCAACCGGTCGCCCCACGTCGACAAGAAGAGCCGCGAGCAGTTCGAGATGCGCACGCACAAGCGTCTGCTCGACATCGTCGATCCGACCCCGCAGACGGTCGATGCTTTGATGAAGCTCGATCTGGCCGCCGGCGTCGACGTCGAGATCAAGCTCTAAGGGAATGAGAGCGCGGTAAGGGGCGGTGCCCCTGGCCCGGAACTCTAAAGGAATTGAACCGATGCGTTCAGGTGTGATTGCAAAGAAGGTGGGAATGACCCGCATCTATAATGATGCCGGGGAACATGTTCCCGTCACCGTTCTCCAGATGGAGAACTGCCAGGTCGTGGCACAGCGCACGCAGGAGAAGAATGGCTACACCGCCGTTCAGCTCGGCGTTGGCCTCGCCAAGGTGAAGAACACGTCGAAGGCGATGCGCGGCCATTTCGCGACCGCCTCCGTCGAGCCGAAGGCGAAGGTCGCCGAGTTCCGCGTCTCTGCCGACAACATGATCGACGTCGGCGCCGAGATCACCGTCGACCATTTTGTCGCCGGCCAGAAGGTCGATGTGACGGGCACGACGATCGGCAAGGGTTTCCAGGGCGTCATCAAGCGCCACCACATGGGTGGTGGCCGCGCGACCCACGGTAACTCGGTCTCGCACCGTACACACGGCTCGACCGGTCAGCGCCAGGACCCGGGCAAGGTGTTCAAGGGCAAGCATATGGCTGGTCACATGGGCGACACCCGCGTGACAACACAGAATGTCGAGGTCGTTTCGACCGATGCCGACCGCGGCCTTATCCTGATCCGCGGTGCGGTTCCCGGATCGAAGGGCGCCTGGATCCTGGTCCGCGACGCGGCCAAGGTGGCACTGCCGGCCAATGCGCCGAAGCCCGCCGCGATCCGCGCCGTTGCGGCAGCTGCTAAGAACGAGGCTCCGGCCACAGAGGGAGCGGAATAATGGATCTCAAGATCACAACGCTCGGCGGCAAAGACGCCGGCAAGGTGGAACTTTCCGACGGAATTTTCGGCCTTGATCCGCGCGAGGACATCCTGCAGCGCGTCGTGCGCTGGCAGCTTGCCAAGAAGCAGCAGGGCACGCACAAGGCCAAGGGCCGCGCCGAAATCGCGCGCACCGGTGCCAAGATGTACAAGCAGAAGGGTACGGGCCGCGCCCGTCACCACTCGGCACGCGCTCCGCAGTTCCGCGGCGGCGGCAAGGCCCACGGCCCGGTCGTTCGCAGCCATGAGCATGAACTGCCCAAGAAGGTTCGTACGCTCGGCCTCAAGCATGCCCTTTCGGCCAAGGCCAAGAGCGCGTCGATCATCATCATCGACGAGCTGAAGCTGACCGAGGCCAAGACCAAGGCGCTGATCGCGAATTTCGCGACGCTGGGCCTGACCAACGCCCTGGTGATTGGCGGCGCCGAGCTTGACAAGAACTTCAAGCTGGCAGCCACCAACATCCCCAACATCGACGTGCTGCCCATCCAGGGCATCAACGTCTACGACATTCTGCGCCGCGGCACGCTGGTCCTTTCGAAGGCCGCCGTCGAGGCTCTCGAGGAGCGCTTTAAATGACCGACCTTCGTCACTACGACGTGATCGTCTCGCCGGCGATCACTGAAAAGTCGACCATGGCCTCCGAGCAGAACCAGGTCGTCTTCAACGTCGCCAAGAAGGCGTCGAAGCCCGAAATCAAGGCCGCCGTCGAAGCGCTGTTCGGCGTCAAGGTGATGGCCGTGAACACGCTTGTCCGCAAGGGCAAGATCAAGCGCTTCCGCGGCACGATCGGCCGCCAGAGCGACGTCAAGAAGGCGATCGTGACGCTGGCCGACGGCCAGTCGATCGACGTCGCGACGGGTCTCTGAGCAAGGCCGCGAGGACAACAACAATGACACTGAAAAAATTCAACCCGGTAACGCCGAGCACCCGCCAGCTGGTCATCGTCGACCGCTCGGGCCTCTACAAGGGCAAGCCCGTCAAGGGCCTGACCGAGGGTCTGACTAAGTCGGGCGGCCGCAACAATCACGGCCGTATCACCGCCCGCTTCATTGGTGGTGGCCACAAGCGTTCGTACCGCATCATCGACTTCAAGCGTCGCAAGTTCGACGTTGTCGGCACGGTCGAGCGCATTGAATACGATCCGAACCGCACCGCCTTCATCGCACTGATCAAGTATGATGATGGTGAGCTGTCCTACATCATCGCTCCGCAGCGCCTGGCTCCCGGCGACAAGATCGTGGCTGGCGAAGCGGTCGACGTGAAGCCGGGCAATGCGATGCCGCTGGCCTCGATGCCGGTCGGCACCATCGTCCACAACATCGAGTTGAAGCCGGGCAAGGGCGCCCAGGTCGCTCGTTCGGCAGGTGGCTACGGCCAGTTGGTCGGCCGTGACCAGGGCATGGCGATCCTGCGCCTCAACTCGGGCGAGCAGCGTGTCGTTCACGGCTCCTGCATGGCCACCGTCGGTGCCGTGTCCAATCCGGACCACGGCAACATCAACGACGGCAAGGCCGGCCGCACGGTTTGGCGTGGCAAGCGTCCGCACAATCGCGGCGTGACCATGAACCCGGTCGACCACCCGCATGGCGGTGGTGAAGGCCGCACCTCCGGTGGCCGTCATCCGGTCAGCCCGTGGGGCAAGCCGACCAAGGGCAAGAAGACGCGGTCCAACAAGGCGACCGACAAGTTCATCCTGCGCTCGCGCCATCAGCGCAAGAGCTAAGAAGAGGTAACGCCAAGTGACTCGTTCTATTTGGAAAGGCCCCTTCATCGACGGCTACCTTCTCAAGAAGGTGGATAAGGTTCGTGAAGGCGGTCGCAATGAGGTGATCAAGATGTGGAGCCGTCGCTCCACCATCCTGCCGCAGTTCGTCGGCCTCACCTTCGGTGTCTACAACGGCCAGAAGCATGTTCCCGTTTCGGTGAACGAGGACATGGTCGGTCACAAGTTCGGTGAATTCGCTCCGACCCGGACCTATTACGGTCACGGCGCGGATAAGAAGGCGAAGAGGAAATAATCATGGGCAAGGCCAAAGCTCCGCGCAGGCTTGCTGACAACGAAGCGCGCGCCGTGTTGCGCACGATCCGTATCAGCCCGCAGAAGCTGAACCTGGTTGCCGCGCTGATCCGCGGCAAGAAGGTCGCGACAGCGCTTTCCGATCTCGAATTCTCGGCCAAGCGGATTTCCGGCACGGTCAAGAAGACGCTGGAATCGGCAATCGCCAACGCGGAAAACAACCACGACCTCGATGTCGATGCGCTGGTGGTGGCGGAAGCCTATGTCGGCAAGTCGATCGTCATGAAGCGGTTCCACGCTCGTGGCCGTGGTCGCGCCAGCCGTATCGAGAAGCCGTTCTCGCACCTCACGATCGTCGTTCGTGAAGTCGAAGAAAAAGGGGAGGCCGCATAATGGGCCAGAAAGTCAATCCGATCGGTCTTCGCCTCGGCATCAACCGCACCTGGGATTCGCGCTGGTTCGCGAACACCGGCGAGTACGGCAAGCTGCTGCATGAGGACATCAAGATCCGCAAGTATCTTGAGAAGGAACTCAAGCAGGCCGCGATCTCGAAGGTCGTGATCGAGCGTCCGCACAAGAAGTGCCGCGTCACCATCCATGCCGCGCGCCCGGGTCTGATCATCGGCAAGAAGGGCGCCGACATCGAGAAGCTTCGCAAGAAGCTGATGGAGATGACGAAGTCCGAGACGCACCTCAACATCGTTGAAGTGCGCAAGCCGGAAATCGACGCGACCCTGGTCGCCCAGTCGATCGCCCAGCAGCTCGAGCGCCGTATCGCGTTCCGCCGCGCCATGAAGCGTGCCGTGCAGTCGGCCATGCGCCTCGGTGCCGAAGGCATCCGCATCAACTGCGCCGGCCGTCTTGGCGGCGCCGAGATCGCGCGTATGGAATGGTACCGTGAAGGTCGCGTGCCGCTGCATACGCTGCGCGCCGATGTCGATTACGGTACGGCCGAGGCGAACACGGCGTATGGCATCTGCGGCGTCAAGGTCTGGGTATTCAAGGGCGAGATCCTCGAGCACGATCCGATGGCTTCGGAACGTCGCGCGACCGAGGGTGATGCCGCGCATGGCGGTGGTGGTGATCGCGAACGCGGTCGTCGTCGCGAAAACGCCTGAGACATTTAGGAATTTGGAGTTAGAACGATGCTGCAGCCAAAGCGCACAAAGTTCCGCAAGCAGTTCAAGGGCCGTATCCATGGTACCGCAAAGGGCGGCACCAACCTGGATTTCGGTGGTTTCGGGCTGAAGGCGCTTGAGCCGAACCGCGTCACCGCGCGTGAGATCGAGGCGGCCCGCCGCGCGATCACTCGCGAAATGAAGCGTGCCGGCCGCGTCTGGATCCGCATTTTCCCGGACGTGCCGGTCACTTCGAAGCCGACCGAAGTCCGCATGGGCAAGGGCAAGGGCGCGGTCGATTACTGGGCGGCGCGCGTCAAGCCGGGCCGCATCATGTTCGAGATCGACGGCGTCAATGAAGAAACCGCCCGTGAGGCGCTGCGTCTCGGCGCGGCCAAGCTCTCGGTCAGGACGCGCTTCGTACAGCGCATCGCAGAATAAGGACGGGCTGATCATGAAAGCCGAAGACATCCGGACCAAGACCCAGGACCAGCTGACCGACGACCTGGCCAGCCTGAAGAAGGAGCAGTTCAACCTGCGCTTCCAGAAGGCCACCGGCCAGCTCGAGAAGACCGCGCGCGTGAGGCAGGTCCGCAAGGACATTGCGCGTATCAAGACCATCGCTGCGGAAAAGTCCGCGGCCAAGAAGGCTTAAGGACGAAAACCATGCCAAAGCGCATTCTGCAGGGCACCGTCGTCAGCGACAAGAACGAGAAGACGGTTGTCGTCAAGGTCGAACGGCGCTTCACGCATCCCGTGATGAAGAAGACCGTGCGCATGACCAAGAAGTACAAGGCGCACGACGAGAACAACGCCCACAAGGTCGGCGATCAGGTGTTCATCCAGGAATCGAAGCCGATTTCCAAGGATAAGCGCTGGATCGTCGTATCCTCGGATCAGGCGTAAACAAACGAATTTTGGACAGACCGGGGAGGGGCTTCGAGCCCATCCCGTTAGAAAAGAAGAAGGCGGCCAGTCATGATTCAGATGCAAACAAACCTCGACGTGGCGGATAATTCCGGCGCGCGTCGTGTCATGTGCATCAAGGTGCTGGGCGGCTCGAAGCGGAAATACGCTTCCGTGGGCGACATCATCGTGGTGTCGATCAAGGAAGCCATTCCGCGCGGCCGCGTTAAGAAGGGCGATGTGATGAAGGCGGTCGTGGTTCGCACGGCCAAGGACATCCGCCGCCCGGACGGCAGCGTGATCCGTTTCGACAAGAACGCGGCCGTTCTCGTCGACAACAAGAAAGAGCCGATCGGCACGCGTATCTTCGGACCGGTTCCGCGCGAACTTCGCGCCAAGAACCACATGAAGATCATCTCGCTCGCGCCTGAAGTGCTGTAAGGAGCCGGACCAATGCAAAAGATTAGAAAAGGCGACAAGGTCGTCGTGCTGGCTGGCAAGGACAAGGGCCGTTCGGGCGAAGTCCTCTCGGTTCAGCCGAAGGATGACACCGCGCTGGTGCGCGGCGTCAACATGATCCGTCGTCACCAGAAGCAGTCCCAGTCCCAAGAGGGCGGGATCATCACCAAGGAAGCGCCGATCCAGCTGTCGAACATCGCGCTGGCCGACCCGAAGGATGGCAAGCCGACCCGCGTCGGTTTCATCTTCCAGAAGGACGGCAAGAAGGTGCGCGTCGCCAAGCGCTCGGGAGAAGTCATCAATGGCTAAGGCTCAAACCAAGCAGGCGACTGCCAACAACACGCCGCGCCTCAAGCAGGTCTACAACGAGACCATCCGCAAGGCGCTGCAGGAGCAGTTCGGCTACGACAACGAGATGCAGGTTCCGCGCCTCGACAAGATCGTGCTGAACATGGGTGTGGGCGAAGCGACCGCCGATTCGAAGAAGCCTTCGGTCGCGGCCGAGGACCTGGCGATGATCGCCGGCCAGAAGGCCGTCGTCACCCGCGCCCGCAATTCGATCGCGGGCTTCAAGGTTCGCGAGAAGATGCCGATCGGCGCCAAGGTCACGCTGCGCAAGGAACGCATGTACGAGTTCCTCGACCGCCTCGTGAACATCGCGCTGCCGCGCGTCCGCGACTTCCGCGGACTGAACCCCAAGAGCTTCGATGGCCGTGGCAACTACGCCATGGGCATCAAGGAGCACATCGTGTTTCCGGAGATCAACTACGACAAGGTTGATCAGATCTGGGGCATGGACGTCATCGTTTGTACGACTGCGAAGACGGACGACGAAGCCAGGGCTTTGCTCAAGGCTTTCAACTTCCCCTTCCGCCAGTAACGGCAGCGAGAAAAGGAAAAATCTGAAATGGCAAAGACCAGCTCAGTCGAGAAGAACAACAGGCGCCGCAAGCTTGCCGACCAGTACGGTCCCAAGCGCGCTGCGCTCAAGGCGATCATCATGGATCAATCCAAGCCGATGGAAGAGCGCTTCCGCGCTCAGCTCAAGCTTGCCGCCATGCCGCGCAACTCGGCCAAAATCCGCATCCGCAACCGCTGCGAAGTCACCGGCCGCCCGCGTGCCTACTATCGCAAGCTCAAAGTATCGCGCATCGCGCTTCGGGACCTCGGCAATAACGGCCAGATCCCGGGCCTGGTCAAGTCGAGCTGGTAAGGAGGACATAACATGTCATTGAGCGATCCTCTCGGCGATATGCTGACCCGCATCCGCAACGCCTATGGCCGCAAGAAGTCGAGTGTCTCGACGCCGGCCTCGCGTCTGCGCACCCGCGTCCTCGACGTGCTGAAGGCTGAAGGCTATATCCGCGATTACAGCCAGACCGATTTCGACAACGGCAAGTCCGAGATCGAAATCGAGCTGAAGTATTTCGACGGTGCCCCGGTCGTGCGCGAAATCGCCCGCGTTTCGAAGCCCGGCCGCCGCGTTTACGTCTCGGCCAAGTCGATCCCGCACGTTGCCAACGGCCTCGGCATTGCCATCCTTTCGACACCGAAGGGCGTGATGGCCGACCATGAAGCACGCGAACAGAACGTCGGCGGCGAGATCCTCTGCCAGATCTTCTGATCCGGCAGCTTACCGCACGTGGAATTCGGTCTTCGGATCGTTCCCGAAGACAGAGACCTGAAACAAGAGAAGTGACGAGGACAACCTGATGTCTCGTATTGGAAAGAAACCCGTTTCGCTGCCGCAGGGCGTGACCGCGACCGTCAATGGCCAGACCGTGACGGCGAAGGGCCCCAAGGGCGAGCTGAAGTTCGTGGTGAACGACGAAGTCCTGGTCAAGATGGAAGGCAGCGAAATCGCTGTCCAGCCGCGCGACCAGACCAAGACCGCCCGCTCCAAGTGGGGCATGTCGCGCACGCAGATCGTCAACATCCTGCAGGGCGTGAAGGACGGTTTCGAGAAGAAGCTCGAGATCACCGGCGTCGGCTATCGCGCCGCCTTGCAGGGCAAGAACCTGCAACTGGCCCTTGGCTTCAGCCATGATGTCGTCTACGAGACGCCGGCCGGCATCACGATCACCGTGCCGAAGCCGACCGAAATCACCGTGGCCGGCATCGACAAGCAGCAGGTCGGCCAGGTCGCGGCGGAGATCCGCGAATACCGCGGTCCCGAGCCCTACAAGGGCAAGGGCGTCCGTTACGCTGGCGAGAAGATCGTCCGCAAGGAAGGCAAGAAGAAGTAATCGGCTTGGCCCTGAAAAGTTGCAGACTTTTGGCACAGGGACCAAGCCACGGAAGTTAACGCCGCGGGGAGCGGTCGCGGGAGGCGCTTCGCCTACCGCATATGGCGGCCCCCGTTTTTTGAAGGCAAGGGACTATCATGGCTATCAAGGAATCCATCCAGCGCCGCGCGCAGCGCGTGCGCCGTCAGATCAAGAAAGTCGCCGGCGAGCGTCCGCGTCTGTCGGTTCATCGCACGTCGAAGAACATCTACGTTCAGGTCATCGACGACGCCAAAGGCCACACCATTGCCGCCGCCTCGACGCTCGAGAAGGACCTCAAGGGGTCGCTCAAGACCGGCGCTGACACTGCTGCCGCCGCTGCGATCGGCAAGCTGATCGCCGAGCGCGCCACTAAGGCTGGCGTCAAGGAAGTCGTCTTCGATCGCGGCGCCTACATCTATCACGGCCGCGTCAAGGCGCTGGCTGAAGCGGCCCGCGAAGGCGGTCTCAGCTTCTAAGCATGACCCCGAAAAGTTGCAGACTTTTCGGATAAGATCATGCAAGGGAAGAACTAATTTTCACCGTCGGCGACCCAAAGCGGCGCCGGCAATCAGCAACCCGTGCTTCCGGAAAAGAACAAGGAACAGGATATGGCACAGGAACGTAGGGATGGCGGCCGCGGCCGCGATCGTGAAGAACGCGATGACGGCATGGTGGACAAGCTTGTCCACATCAACCGGGTCGCCAAGGTCGTCAAGGGCGGCCGTCGCTTTGGTTTTGCCGCGCTCGTCGTCGTCGGCGACCAGAAGGGCCGTGTTGGCTTTGGTCACGGCAAGGCGCGCGAAGTGCCGGAAGCTATCCGCAAGGCAACTGAATCCGCAAAGCGCGACATGATCTTCGTGCCGTTGCGCTCGGGCCGCACGCTGCACCATGACGTCGAGGGACGTTGGGGCGCTGGCCGCGTTCTGCTGCGCGCTGCCAAGCAGGGTACTGGCATCATCGCCGGCGGCCCGATGCGCGCCGTCTTCGAGACGCTCGGCATGCACGACGTGGTTGCCAAGTCGATGGGTTCGTCGAACCCGTACAACATGGTTCGCGCCACCTTCGACGCGCTGAAGAGCCAGATGCATCCCAAGGATGTGGCTGCCGCGCGTGGTATCAAGTATTCGACCCTTCAGGCCCGCCGCGGCACCGCCGTTGCGGCTGAAGAATAGTCGATCTGACCAGGGATTTTGACCATGGCCAAGAAAGCAACCAAGACCATCACCGTTGAGCAGATCGGTTCGCCGATCCGCCGCCCGAAGGAACAGCGCGCAACGCTGGTCGGCCTCGGCCTCAACAAGATGCACAAGCAGCGCACGCTGGAAGATACGCCTTCCGTGCGCGGCATGATCGCTGCCGTCCAGCATCTCGTCCGCGTCGTGGACGAGGGCTGAGCAAGAGCGCAGGAGAACCCAGATGAAACTCAATGATCTGCGTGACAAGGACGGCGCGACGCACTCCAAGAAGCGTCTCGGCCGCGGCATCGGCTCCGGCTCGGGCAAGACCGCCGGTCGCGGCGTCAAGGGCCAGAAGGCGCGCTCCGGCGTCGCCGTCAACGGCTTCGAGGGTGGCCAGATGCCGCTCTACAGGCGTCTGCCGAAGCGTGGCTTCAACAACATCTTCGCCAAGAGCTTCACCGTCGTGTCGCTGGCCCGTATCCAGGAAGCCGTCGATGCCAAGAAGCTTGACGTCAAGGCGACCGTGACGGCCGAGGCGCTTGTCGCCGCCGGCGTCATCCGTCGCGTCAAGGATGGCGTGCGCGTGCTGTCCGATGGCGAACTCAAAGCCAAGCTCGCCTTCGACGTCGCCGGCGCCTCCAAGGCCGCGATCGAGAAGATCGAAAAGGCCGGCGGTTCGGTCAAGCTGCCGGAAAAGGCACCCGCCGAGTAACGGCAATTTGAAGAGCGGTCGGCAAGAGTGGTATCCGTTTTTGCTTCCGATCGCGCTTTGACCTGCTCAATTTAGCGGCCGCGTCGACGCGGCCGCTTGCATGTTTACAGCCCGGAGCTTATCTCGTGAGCTTCGGTGAAACGCACCGCCTGACCTCACGGGCCATCAAGCGTTACCAAGCGGAGAATCAGGCATGGCTTCGGCTGCTGAACAACTAGCCTCGAATCTGAATTTCTCGGCCTTCGCCAAGGCGGAGGACCTTAAGAAACGCATCTGGTTCACCATCGGCGCGTTGCTCGTCTATCGCCTCGGCACCTACATCCCGCTTCCCGGCATCAATCCCGACGCTTTCGCCCAGGCCTTCTCCTCGCAGAGCAAGGGCGTGCTCGGCATGTTCAACATGTTCGCCGGCGGTGCCGTGCAGCGCATGGCGATCTTTGCACTCGGCATCATGCCCTACATCTCCGCTTCCATCATCATGCAGCTGATGACCTCGGTCATTCCCTCGCTGGAAGCGCTGAAGAAGGAAGGCGAGCAGGGCCGCAAGGTCATCAACCAGTACACGCGCTACGGCACCGTGCTCCTGGCGCTGGTACAGGCCTATGGCATTTCGGTGGGACTGGAGAACGGCAACGGCATCGTCAGCGATCCCGGCATGTTCTTCCGCATCTCCACCGTCGTCACGCTGGTCGGCGGCACCATGTTCCTGATGTGGCTGGGCGAGCAGATCACAGCGCGCGGCATCGGCAACGGCATTTCGCTGATCATCTTCTCCGGCATCGTCGCCGGCTTGCCGCATGCCATTTCCGGCACACTGGAACTCGGCCGTACCGGCGCCCTGTCGACCGGCCTGATCCTGGCGATCATCGTGCTGGCCATCGTCGTCATAGCGCTTATCGTGTTCTTCGAGCGCGCCCAGCGCCGCCTGCTGATCCAGTATCCGAAGCGCCAGGTCGGCAACCGCATGTTCCAGGGCGATACCTCGCATCTGCCGCTTAAGCTCAACACCTCGGGCGTCATCCCGCCGATCTTCGCGTCGTCGCTGCTTCTGCTGCCGGCCACCGTCGCCGGCTTCTCGCAGACGACCAACATGCCGGCCTGGGCCAGCACCATCCTGGCCTCGCTTGGCCACGGCCAGCCGCTCTACATGGCATTCTATGCGGCGATGATCGTGTTCTTCGCCTTCTTCTACACAGCGATCGTGTTCAACCCGAAGGACACCGCCGACCAGCTCAAGAAGCATTCGGGCTTCATCCCTGGCTATCGTCCGGGCGAGCGCACCGCCGACTATATTGATTACGTCCTTACCCGCATCACCGTCGTCGGCGCCATCTACCTGGTGCTGGTGTGCCTGCTGCCGGAGTTCCTGATCTCGGCGACTGGCGTACCATTCTACCTCGGTGGCACATCGCTTCTGATCGTGGTCAGTGTCACGCTCGATACGGTTGCGCAGATTCAGGGTCACCTGATCGCGCACCAGTATGAAGGCCTGATCAAGAAGTCGAAGCTGCGCGGGGGGAAGAAAGCCAGATGAGGTTGATTTTGCTTGGGCCGCCAGGAGCGGGCAAGGGGACACAAGCACAAAGACTGGTAGAAAAACACGGCATACCCCAGCTCTCGACGGGTGATATGCTGCGTGCCGCCGTTCAGGCCGGTACCGAGGTCGGCAAGCGTGCCAAGGCGGTGATGGATGCCGGCGAGCTGGTGTCCGACGCCATCGTCAACGCCATCGTCGCCGAGCGTATCGATCAGGCTGACTGCGCCAAGGGTTTTATCCTCGACGGCTATCCGCGCACGCTGGTGCAGGCGGATGCGGTTGAATCGATGCTTTCAGAGCGCGGCATTGGTCTCGACACCGTCATCGAACTGGTCGTCGACGACAGGGCCCTGGTTGGTCGAATCGTCAAGCGCGCCGATGATGCAAAGGCCGCCGGCCAGCCGGTGCGCAAGGACGACAATCCCGCCGTGTTCGAAGAGCGGCTGCGGGAGTACTACAAGAAGACCGCTCCGCTGACCGGCTACTATTACGCCAAGGGCAAGCTCAAGACTGTGGACGGCATGGCCAGTATCGACGCGGTAACCGCCGAGATTGAAGCCGTTCTCGCGGCGGCCGAGAAGGCGCGGTAGGGGAATTTAAAGATTAAGCTTGACGGAGACGACTTGCTGCGGTATGGCGGCCCGTCTTCCTATCAGATGCGCGCTTTGCCTGTCCGCAAGGGCAGGGCAGTCGCTTTGAACTGGAAACTCCCGCAAGGGCCGGCCTCCACCGGACGCGGGGCAATCTGAATAATGCCGGCTTGTCCGGCCCACATGGAGAAGAGAAGATATGGCTCGTATAGCCGGCGTCAACATTCCGACCAACAAGCGCGTCGTCATCGCCCTTCAGTACATTCACGGCATTGGCAAGAAGTTCGCCCAGGAGATCGTCGACAAGGTCGGCATCCCGGCCGAGCGCCGCGTCAACCAGCTGACCGATGCGGAGGTGCTGCAGATCCGCGAGACCATCGACCGCGACTATCAGGTCGAAGGCGACCTGCGCCGCGAAGTGTCGATGAACATCAAGCGGCTCATGGACCTTGGCTGCTACCGCGGCCTGCGTCACCGCCGCTCGCTGCCGGTTCGCGGCCAGCGCACGCACACCAATGCACGTACCCGCAAGGGCCCGGCCAAGTCGATCGCCGGCAAGAAGAAGTAATAAGAGTGAGTGGCTGGTAGTGGGTGGTGAGGACGTCATCGCTACTCACTAATTCACTATTCACTTTTCCAGGTGGAGCCGCTGGCATTACGGCGGTGTAGAGATCAACTGAAAGGACTATCATGGCCAAGGAAGCCGCTCGTGTTCGCCGTCGCGAACGCAAGAACATTTCGTCGGGCGTTGCCCACGTCAATTCGACCTTCAACAACACGATGATCACCATCACCGACGCGCAGGGCAATTCGATTGCCTGGTCGTCGGCCGGTGCCCAGGGCTTCAAGGGTTCGCGCAAGTCGACCCCGTTCGCCGCCCAGATGGCTGCCGAGGACGTTGCCAAGAAGGCCCAGGAACACGGCATGCGCATGCTCGAAGTCGAGGTCTGCGGACCGGGCTCCGGTCGTGAATCGGCGCTGCGCGCCCTGCAGGCGGCCGGCTTCACCATCACCTCGATCCGTGATGTGACGCCGATCCCGCACAATGGCTGCCGCCCGCGCAAGAAGCGCCGCGTCTAAGCAATTTATCGAACGCCGCGTGAGCGCCCAAGGGCGTTCCTCCACGGTATTCCAGGTCGCCCGCCACGATTGGATGGTGGCGGGTCAACGGAAGGAAAGCATCATGATCCAGAAAAATTGGCAGGAACTGATCAAGCCGAACAAGATCGAGTTCTCGTCGAAGAAGAAGACGCTGACCACGCTGGTCGCCGAGCCGCTCGAGCGTGGCTTTGGTCTGACGCTTGGCAACGCGCTCCGCCGCGTGCTTCTGTCTTCGCTGCGCGGGGCGGCCGTCACCGCCGTGCAGATCGACGGTGTTCTGCATGAATTCTCGTCCATCGCCGGCGTGCGCGAGGACGTGACCGACATCGTCCTGAACATCAAGGAAATCGCAATCCGCATGGAAGGCGATGGCCCCAAGCGCATGGTCGTTCGCAAGCAGGGCCCGGGTGCGGTTCTTGCCGGCGACATCCAGACGGTTGGCGACGTCGAGATCCTCAACCCCGACCACGTCATCTGCACGCTGGACGAAGGCGCTGAAATCCGCATGGAATTCACCGTCGACACCGGCAAGGGCTACGTGCCTGCCGAGCGCAACCGCGCCGAGGACGCGCCGATCGGCCTGATCCCGGTGGACAGCCTCTATTCGCCGGTGAAGAAGGTCTCCTACAAGGTCGAGAACACCCGCGAGGGCCAGGTTCTCGACTATGACAAGCTGACCATGACCATCGAGACCGACGGTTCGATCTCGGGCGAGGACGCGGTGGCTTTCGCCGCCCGCATCCTGCAGGACCAGCTTGGCCTGTTCGTCAACTTCGACGAGCCGCAGAAGGAAGTCGCCGCCGAAGCCGTCACCGAGCTCGCCTTCAACCCGGCGCTGCTCAAGAAGGTCGACGAACTCGAGCTTTCGGTGCGTTCGGCCAACTGCCTGAAGAACGACAACATCGTCTATATCGGCGATCTCATCCAGAAGACCGAAGCCGAGATGCTGCGCACCCCGAACTTCGGCCGCAAGTCGCTCAACGAGATCAAGGAAGTGTTGGCGGCGATGGGCCTGCACCTCGGCATGGAAGTGCCGGACTGGCCGCCGGAAAACATCGAAGACCTCGCCAAGCGTTACGAAGACCAATATTGAGCATGAATTCCAAGGATCGGCGGCGTGAGCCGCTCGATCCGACGGTCATGCGGAAAACCCTCGGAGGCCGTGGCCTCTTGAACAACTGAAGAAGGAAAAGAGCCATGCGCCACGGTTTCAAAGGCCGCCGCTTCGCCCGCAGCATAAGCCACCGCAAGTCGATGTTCGCCAATCTGGCGGTGTCGCTGCTCGAGCACGAGCAGATCGTCACCACCTTGCCGAAGGCGAAGGACCTGCGTCCGATCGTCGAGAAGCTGGTGACGCTCGGCAAGCGCGGCGACCTGCACGCGCGCCGCCAGGTGATCGCGCAGATCGGCAATGAGGGCGTCGTCAAGCGCCTGTTCGACACCATCGCCCCGCGCTATGCCACCCGCAACGGCGGCTATCTGCGCATCATGAAGGCCGGCTTCCGTCACGGCGACAATGCCGCGATGGCGGTCATCGAGTTCGTCGATCGCGACACCTCGGCCAAGGGCGCCGGCGATCGCGCCCGCATCGAAGCCGAAGCCACCGACGCGGATGCCGCGGCCGCATAAGGCTCGGTCTTTCCGAATTGAATTGAAGGGGCCTGCGGGCCCCTTTTTACGTCTGCCGATGTTTTACCGTCCGCTGGCAAGCGCCAGATACTGGCTTCCACTCAACAGCTTCCAATTGAATGCGCCCGGTACCTCTTCAGTCTTCGGGCTGGGGTAAGAATAGATACTGTCGAGGACGGCCCGAGAATCGATCTCCCTCATCGATTGCGACGTGGAGGACGCGCCCAAATACGCTTCGGTGTCCTGATCGCCGATGAAGTCAGTAGCCACATGAAAATGAATCTGAATCAGTCCGGCGCAGATATTCATCCCGATGTCATGGCCAGACGTAGCGTAGAAAACTTTAGCCTGATCTGGAAGCCAAAGGCCGGCCCCCAGGAACTCTGATGGCTTTGTCTTTCCGCTGAGCCCATCTAGAGCAAGCGCAAAGCAATCGGTGACAGTCTCCGACTTGCCTTTGAGATAACCGGCCTCTTCGATTTGAAACCAGTTCATCTGGTGCGGTGGCTCGATATCAAAGGAAATTTCGAGCTTTCCGAACGTCCAAAAGTCCGGGTCAGCATGCTCAGGCGTGCCGAGCACCTCGACAATCTCGGCCATTGTCATGTCGGGGCGGATCGGCCCCAAGCTGCCGGTCTTCAAAAAGTCACGGAATGACAGGAGTTGTTTTTTCATGTGAGCTGACGAGGTTTTCGGCTTCAGGTTCAGCTTTAGCTGCTTTTACTGCTTAAAAAATCGGATTTCAGCGGCTTAGCCTTTCATTTTGCACATTCGTCGGGACAATGCGCCCGAACTCGCTTGGAGGATTCGCAATGCGCGCCAAAAGACTGTCCCTTGTTCTGCTCTGCGCCTTCATGGTGTTCGCAGCCGCACCGGCAGTTCGGCAGGCGCAGGCCGAAGACGCCGCCAAGCCCGCCGATCCAGGCCTCTCAGATGTGTTGACGGACTTGCTGCATGGCGTCGAAGGCGAGAATGCCACTTCAGGTCCGGACAAGCGCGTGCCTTTCGGCCGCGAGGAGGTCCAGCTTTCATTCGCGCCGCTGGTCAAGCAAACGGCACCCGCGGTGGTCAACGTCTATGCCTCGCAGACCGCCAAGGTGACATCGCCTTTCGAAGGCGATCCATTCTTCGAGGAATTCTTCGGCCGTGCCCAGCCGCGTGCGCAGTCTTCGCTCGGCTCGGGCGTGCTCGTCGATCCGAGCGGTGTCATCGTCACCAATTTCCACGTCATCAAGGATGCCGACGAGGTCAAGGTGGCGACCGCCGACGGCCGCGAATTCACCAGCAAGGTGATGCTGAAGGACGAGACGCTCGATCTCGCCGTGCTCAAGATCGAGTCCGACAAGCCGTTCCCGGTCATCGCCATCGGGGATTCCGACGCGCTCGAGGTCGGCGACCTTGTGCTGGCCATCGGCAACCCGTTCGGTGTTGGCCAGACCACCACCAGCGGTATCGTTTCCGCGCTCGCCCGCAGCCATATCGGCGTTTCGGATTCGGGTTATTTCATCCAGACGGACGCCGCCATCAATCCCGGCAATTCCGGCGGCGCGCTGATCAACATGGGCGGTCAGCTGGTCGGCATCAACACCGCCATCTACAGCCGCAGCGGCGGCTCGATCGGCATCGGGTTCGCCATCCCCGCCAACATGGTGCGGGCTTTCGCCGATGCCGCCAAGGCCGGTCTCGATTTCTTCGAACGGCCCTATATCGGCGCCGAATTCGAAGCGGTGACGCCGCAGATCGCCGAATCACTGGGCATGGAAAAGCCGACCGGGGCGCTGGTCTCCTCGGTCGACGCGACGGGTCCCGCCGGCAAGGCAGGGTTGAAGCCGGGCGATGTCGTGCTGCAGATCAATGGCAAGCCGGTCGAGAGCATCGAGGCGCTCGACTACCGCATGGCGACACTGTCGATCGGCACCAAGGCGAATTTCGCGATCCTGACCAAGGGTCAGCAAGCGGCGATGGACATTGCGCTGGAGCGCGCGCCGGAGGGGGCAAAAGCCTCGGAAGTGACGCTGCATGGCCGCAGCCCGTTCTCGGGCGCGAAGGTCTCGGAACTGTCGCCGCGGCTTGCCCAGAAGCTTGGCTTGCGTACCGACCTCAAGGGTGTGACGGTGATCGATATCAATCGCGATTCGCCGGCCGCCGATTTCGGCTTTCAGCCAGGCGACATCGTGCGCGAGGTCAACGGCACCACCATCGACACCGCCGCAGTGCTGGCGCAGGTAGCCCAGCAGGATACGCGCTGGTGGCGCTTTACCGTCGAGCGCGGCGGGCAGATACTGCGCCAGGTTTTGCGTTACTGAGTTCGACCCTGAAGGGATCGCGCTCCAAACTTGGAGCAGGTCGGCGTTTCACCAAAACGCCGACCTGCCCTATATCCTTGTTTTGACGCAATCCCGGACGGAAAGTCGCTTCACACTTTTCCGGGAATTGCTCTGAGGAAGTGCATGGCCGATCTGTTCAGCGTTGACGAACCGGAAAAGGTGCCGCCCGGACGGCCGCTGGCCGACAGGCTGCGTCCGAAGAATCTTGGGGAGGTCGTTGGCCAGGAACATCTGACGGGACCCGATGGCGCGCTGACCCGGTTGATCGGCTCCGGTTCGCTGGGATCGATGATCTTCTGGGGGCCGCCAGGCACCGGCAAGACCACGGTGGCGAGGCTGCTTGCCGGCGAGACCAGCCTTGCCTTCGAGCAGATATCGGCGGTCTTTTCCGGCGTCGCCGACCTGAAGAAAGTGTTCGAGGCGGCCAAGCTGCGCCGTGCCAACGGCCGCCAGACTTTGCTCTTCGTCGACGAGATTCATCGTTTCAACCGCGCCCAGCAGGATTCATTCCTCCCCGTCATGGAGGATGGGACGGTCGTGCTGGTGGGCGCCACCACCGAAAACCCGTCCTTCGAACTCAACGCGGCCTTGTTGTCGCGCGCGCGGGTCATGATCTTTCATTCGCTGGGTGAGGACAGCATCGCCAAGCTGATGACGCGGGCGGAGGAGGCGGAGGGCAGGGCGCTGCCGCTTGATGATGAAGCACGCACGATGCTCATTCGTATGAGCGATGGCGACGGACGCGCATCGCTGACCCTGGCAGAAGAGGTCTGGCGCGCGGCCAAGCCGGGCGAGATATTCGATCCCGAAGGGCTTCAGCGCATCGTCCAGCGCCGTGCGCCGATCTACGACAAGGGCCAGGACGGCCATTACAACCTGATCTCGGCCCTGCACAAGTCGGTGCGCGGCTCGGATCCCGATGCCGCCCTCTACTATCTCGCGCGCATGTTCGATGCCGGGGAGGATCCGCTCTATCTCGGCCGCCGGCTGGTTCGCATGGCGATGGAGGACATTGGTCTGGCCGATCCGCAGGCCCTGGTCGTCGCCAACGCGGCCAAGGATGCCTATGACTATCTCGGCTCTCCGGAGGGCGAACTCGCCTTTGCCGAGGCCACCGTCTATCTCGCCACCGCGCCCAAATCCAATGCCGTTTACACTGCCTTCAAGGCTGCCACGCGGGCCGCCAAGGAACATGGCTCGCTGCTGCCGCCGAAGCACATTCTCAACGCGCCGACCAAGCTGATGAAGGAAGAGGATTACGGCGCCGGCTACCGCTACGACCATGATGAGCCAGATGCCTTTTCAGGCCAGGATTATTTTCCGGAAAAGATGGGCCGCCAGACCTTCTACGATCCGCCCGAGCGTGGTTTCGAGCGCGACATCAGGAAGCGGCTCGACTACTGGGCAAAGCTGCGCAAAGAGCGGGAATAGCCGGCTTGCGGAGCCCGGTGGCCTTGTCAGTGCGAAACGAGGCCTCGCCCTGGGGGATTTCCACTTCGGTTCTCCTGCATGGGCTGCTCGCCGCCAGCGTTATGTTGTTACCATCGCCGAAGCGCTCGAGCGGGCCAGAGGAGGAGCGCGTGTCGGTCGCCATCCTGACGCCACGGCAATTCGAGGTTTCGACAAGGCCGCCCGCACCTCCCATCGAGGAGGCACCCCGCGCACCCATGCCCGAGGCACCGGCGCTTGCTCCAAGCGCTCCTCGATTTCCTGCCACACCCGCCATGATCCGCCCAACGCGGATGCTGTCGGCCAAGACGCTCGCCGATCCGCGCAGCAAGCAGGCCCGCGCCGATCTCAGGACCTTCGCATCCGATGAGCGCATGGTGCAGCTTTGCAATCTGGAGGCCATGGACCAAATCCGCCAATGGTATGCGGATTTCCAGCCGGAGCGGGTGGTGCCCTACGCGACCGCGGAGGAGAAGATCACCGGCACGACGATCGCCGCTAACGGTGCGGCCTTTCGCAGCCGTAAAAACTGGTACAGTCTGAAGTTCAAATGCCAGCTCGCCAAGGACGGCGAAAGCGTCATTGGCTTTGAATTTCTAGTCGGCGATCCCGTGGCCAGGGACAAATGGGACGAGCTTGGCTTGCCGGCAGTGCATTGACGCCCGGCAAACTCCACCAGGCAACCAGCCCGGCCAGACACCATGGCCGTTGTGCGGTGACCCAAAAAACCTTATCAAGGCGCACGGTCGGGCGGTGGCCGTTGCCATGATTGGGCACCTCATTCGCAACAGGATCGCGCTTCGCGCGTGGAAAAATGACAAAAACCCTTCGCAAATCCCTTCGCAAATTCGCCATTGCCATCCCGCTTCTCGCCCTTGGCTTCTATTTCATCCCCATCCTGACGACGATCTTCATCGTCTGTGGTCTGATCGACGTGTTGCGCAACGACAGGAAGGATTTGCCGCTGTTCAGTGGCTACTTCCTTGGCAACGGGCTCTTCACCTGGTTGCTGTCGCCCTTCAACCTGCTGGTCGATCTCCTGTGCTATAGAAATCCGGGCGTGTGGACGCTGGAGCAGTTTCCCGCCGACTACCAGCGTGAGGTCAATGAGGTCCTTGATGTCTTCAAGGCGCGCAAGGATGAGATCATCGCCGACATCGACGCCAATTTCGGCGCCGGCCGGCGCGGCATGTATGTCTACCAGTGGTACGGCAAGCACAGGATCGACAACGTCGAGGAATTCAACAAGGATTTCAAATACATCAAGACAATTGCCGTTTCCGTCTTCAGCAAGCGCGAATCGACCTCCTGGCATTTCGGACCGCTGCGGCTCAGCCTGCGCATCCTCTACAATCTAATCCCGGTGAAAGCGGAGATTTTCGTCGAATGCGGCAACGTCAAGAACTACTGGTACGACAATCCGCAGTTCATTTTCGACGACACGCTGCTGCATCGCTCGGTCAACGAGTATGATGGCCGCCGCTATTGCGTGTTCATGGATATTATCAGGCCGTCCCCGGTGCCCCGCCTAATCGCTGGCATGCTTGCGGTCGTCTCGGTGAGCGTCGAGCGCATCAACTCGATGTTCTACAAGAACTGGAAGATGATTGGCTCGACAAAGCCAAAGAAGGTCGAAACCACCTAAGTTGAAGATCTGTCGATACTGCCGGCAGAGCCGGCAGTATCCTGAATGCGTCACGGCAGTGATTGCGCCACGAGTGATTGCGCTACGTGAGTTGGAAGCCCGGTTCTTGATAGGTCGACTATCTCTGCCATCCCGAAGCTGCGTCACCTCGCTCAAGGGATTGACGCCGGCGCCCTCGCGGGGGCAGTAACGTTCTATGTTCAATCTGCTTCTCGTAGCCGTCGGCGGCGGCATCGGCGCCGGCATCCGTCATCTGACCAGCATGGGCGCGCTGCGCCTCGTCGGTCCCAACTATCCCTGGGGCACGATGGCGATCAACATCTTCGGCTCGTTTGCGATGGGGCTGTTCATCGCCATCCTTGCGCGTCGCGGCGGGTCCAATGAGGTCAGGCTGTTCGTTGCCACCGGCATTCTCGGAGGCTTCACCACCTTCTCCGCCTTTTCGCTCGATTTCGCCGCCCTGTGGGAACGAGGCTCGACACTGCCGGCATTCGGATATGCGCTTGCCAGCGTCGTTGGCGCGATCATTGCCCTGTTTCTGGGACTTTGGCTCGCAAGAACCGTTTCATAATGTTATTGCCGCGCCAAGCGCAGGCCAAGAGCCCTGCTCGGGAAACGGATAAGCGAAGAAGACATGGCAGGCGTTGAACAGATCACTGTGGAGGCCGGCGAGGCGGGCATGCGGCTCGATCGCTGGTTCAAGACGCATTTCCCGGGCCTTGGCTTCGGCCATCTACAGAAGCTGCTGCGCTCCGGCCAGATCCGCGTCGATGGCGGCCGGGTCAAGGCCGACACCCGCGTCGAGCCGGGGCAGATGGTCCGCGTTCCGCCGCTCGAGGTGGACAAGAAGGGCGAGAGCGCGCTCACCGGCCACTCGATCCGCAACCAGGGCGACGCCGATGTGCTCGCCAAGATGCTGATCCACGAGGACCCAAAGGTCTTCGTCTTCAACAAGCCGGCGGGCCTCGCCGTTCAGGGCGGCTCCGGCGTTACCCGCAATGTCGACGACATGCTGGAAGCCTGGCGCAGCCAGAAAGGCGAGAAGCCGCGGCTGGTGCACCGGCTCGACCGCGACACGTCGGGCGTGCTGGTGGTGGCCCGCACCAGGCTGGCCGCGATGAAGCTTTCAGAGGCGTTCCGGGCGCGGGAAACCAAGAAGACCTACTGGGCGCTGGTCAAGGGCGTGCCGCCCAAGCGCGAGGACAAGATCTCGACCTGGCTGATCAAGGAGGCTACGCCGGACGGCGACCGCGTGCGCATTGCCGCGCATGGCGAAAAAGGCGCCGACCATGCCGTGTCCTATTATCGCATTATCGAGCAGGCGGCGCAGACCATGACCTGGCTGGAGATGGAACCTTATACCGGCCGCACACACCAGCTTCGCGTCCATGCCGCCCATATCGGCTGCCCGATCATCGGCGACCCGAAATACTTCGAGGCCGACACCAACTGGGATTTTCCTGGCGGCATACAAAACCGCCTGCATCTGCACGCGCGCCGCATCATTATCCCGCACCCGGACAAGGGCGTCATCGACGTCACCGCTCCGATGCCGCCGCATATGCGCCAGAGCTGGAACCTGATCGGCTTCGACGACGCCAGCGCGGAGGACTAACCGTGAGCGGCGCCACCGATGCGCTCGATCGGCGCGACGCGGTCGACATGGCCGCAGCCGCCATCATGGTCGGCCTGACCTTTTCCTGGGGGCTGAACTACGTCGCCGCCAAGATCTCCTATGCAGGCTATGATCCCGTCTTCCTATCGATCGCGCGTTCGGTCATCGGTGGTTTCTGCGTCTTTCTCTGGTGCTGCTGGCGCGGCATTGCGCTGTTCAGCAGGGATGGGACATTGCCGGCGGGCATTGCGGTCGGCGTGCTTTTCGGCGTTGAGTTCCTTTGTCTCTACGTTGGCCTGGAGCATACGACCGTGGCGCGCAATACGCTGCTGGTCAACTCAATGCCGTTCTGGATGCTGATCGGCGGCCATTTCCTGCTCGGCGAACAGATCACCATGCGCAAGTCCCTCGGCCTGCTGTTGGCCTTCGCCGGTCTTGCCACGGTCTTTTCCGACAAGCTCGGCGGTAGCGGAGACATGCTGTTCGGTGATCTCCTGAGCCTCGGTTCGGGGTTTTTCTGGGCACTGACCAATATCCTTATCAAACGATCAAAACTGGTCGAGGCGAGTGCGGAAAAACTGCTGCTCTATCAACTCGCCGGCGCGGCGATCGTTGGCATGATGGTGCTACCTCTTGCCGGCCCACCGGTGCGCGATCCGTCCCTGTTGCCGACATTGGCGCTGCTTTTCCAGGCGGTCTATATCGTCGCTTTCACCTATGTGCTCTGGTTCTGGCTGCTGCGCCGTTATCCGGCTTCAGGCTTGTCCAGCTTCACCTTCCTGTCGCCGGTCTTCGGTGTCCTGTGCGGTGCGATCATCTTGAACGAGCCGCTGACCATTCGCATTTTTCTTGCACTTGGCTTGATTGCGGCCGGCCTGATCATCGTCAACCGGCCGGCACGCAAGCTGATACCGGTGTAAGAAAGGCACTTCATGCGTGATATCCTCAACGACCTCGAAGCGGGCAAGTATCTTTCCGATCCGGATCCGGTGCGTCGCGCCCAGATCCAGATGAAGACGCCGCTGCCCAAGCGCTTCTATAAGGAGGTCTCGGTCGCGTCGGCGGAAGGTGGCTTTGCCGTCCATCTCGACGGCAAGCCGGTGCGCACGCCGGGCAAGGCAATGCTGGCGCTGCCGACCGAGGCGGCCGCGACGCTGGTTGCCGGCGAGTTCGCGGAACAGGGCGAGACGATCAATCCGATGACGATGCCGGTGATGCGGCTGGTCAACACCGCCATCGATGGCGTGGCCAGCGATCCGCAGGCGGTGCTGGAAGACATTCTGCGTTTTGCCTCGTCGGATCTGCTCTGTTATCGCGCCGATGCCCCGCAAGGGCTGGTCGAGCGGCAGAACGAGCGGTGGGATCCCGTCATCGACTGGGCTCGCGCAGCACTTGGGGCCCGTTTCAACCTTGCCGAGGGCATCATCCATGTCGAGCAGCCACGCGAAACCATTGCCGTGCTGGGCAGCCATCTGGCGCAACGCGCCGAACCGCTGCGCCTTGCCGCCATCCATGTCATGACATCGTTGACCGGCTCGGCATTGCTGGCGTTGGCGGTCGATTTCGGCGAGCTCGACGGCGAGGAGGCCTGGGCCGCCGGCCATGTCGATGAGGACTGGCAGATCGCACAGTGGGGACAGGACGCCGAAGCCGTCGCGCGCCGCGCCGCTCGCAAACGGGACATGATGGCCGCCGTCAGCTTGCTCGAAGCGCTGCGGGCCTGAGGGCTTCGCTCCGCCTTCGCACCGCACCTAATACGAAAGTCATAATCCCATCGTCGCGGTGCCCTTTCCCCGCCCTTTCTGCCATTTTTCCTGTGTTGGCTGCGTCTTTGAGTCCGCGTTCGGAGGAGAACGCGGACGTCGGCGCACAGCATCGAAGTCTCACGGGAGGATAGCTCTATGGCAATGGCATCGACCGCCGGCGGAACGAGCCGCGGCATGACGCGGGAGGAGAAGAAAGTCATCTTCGCTTCCTCGCTCGGCACTGTTTTCGAATGGTACGATTTCTATCTCTACGGCTCACTGGCGGCTTTCATCGGCTCGACCTTTTTCAGTCCGACCATTCCCGAGGCAACGCGCAACATCTTCGCGCTGCTGGCCTTTGCCGCAGGCTTCCTGGTTCGCCCGTTCGGCGCGCTGCTGTTCGGTCGCATCGGCGACCTCGTCGGCCGCAAATACACGTTCCTGGTCACAATGACGATCATGGGCCTGTCGACCTTCCTGGTCGGTCTGCTGCCCGGCTATGCAACCTTGGGCATCGCGGCTCCGGTGATCCTTATCGTCCTGCGCATGCTGCAGGGTTTGGCGCTGGGCGGCGAATATGGCGGCGCTGCGACCTATGTCGCCGAACATGCACCCGATGACCGCCGTGGCTTCTACACCTCATGGATCCAGACAACAGCGACGCTCGGCCTGTTCCTGTCGCTGATCGTCATCCTGATCGTACAGGGATCGCTGAGCAAGGAGACCTACGCCGCCTGGGGCTGGCGCATTCCGTTCATCGTCTCTTTCCTGCTGCTCGCCGTTTCGATCTGGATCCGGTTGTCACTCTCGGAGTCTCCGACCTTCCAGAAGATGAAGGACGAAGGCAAGGGCTCAAAGGCGCCGCTCTCGGAAGCCTTTGGTCAGTGGAAGAACGCCAAGATCGCGCTCCTGGCGCTGCTCGGCCTCACAGCCGGTCAGGCCGTGGTTTGGTACAACGGCCAGTTCTACGCGCTGTTCTTCCTGCAGAATGTGCTGAAGGTCGACGCGCAGTCGGTCAACATCATGATCGCCATCGCGCTGGCTATCGGCTCGATCTTCTTCGTCGTCTTCGGCTGGCTCTCCGACAAGATCGGCCGCAAGCCGATCATCATGGCTGGCCTTGCGCTGGCCATTGTCTGTACCTTCCCGCTGTTCAAGGCGTTGACCTGGGCCGCTAATCCGGCGCTCGCCAAGGCTCAGCAGAGCACTCGGGCAACGGTGACGGCAGCTCCCGGCGACTGCAAGTTCCAGTTCAATCCGGTCGGCACGGCGAAGTTCACGACGTCCTGCGACATCGCGACTTCGTTCCTGACCAAGAACTCGGTTCCCTATGAAGTGGTGTCGACGGCTGCGGCCGGGACGCCTGCGTCAGTCAAGATCGGTACAGAGACAGTGGCGTCCTACGATGCGGTCGCCGCCGGCGATCAGGCCAAGGCCAAGGACGCCGCCTTCGTCAAGGCAGTCAACATGTCCTTGCAGGACGGCGGCTATCCGTTGAAGCGAGGGGCGATCAAGGTCGCGGACCAGAAACTCGATGCCTTCATCGCAGCCAATCCTGAACTTAAGCTCGACGCAGCCGCCATCCGCGGCGGCGAAAAGGCAGCGGTGCCGACCGACCAGGCGGTTAAGGACAAGCTCTTGACCGCCGATGAGGCAGCGGGCGCCCCCGAGGTCACCGTCTACAACATACCGGGCGGCGGTGCCTTTGCCATGTTCGCCGATCCGGCGGCGGTTAACTGGCCGATGACGATCGGCATCCTGTTCATCCTGGTCCTGTTCGTGACCATGGTCTATGGGCCGATCGCGGCGATCCTTGTCGAGATGTTCCCGACTCGCATTCGGTACACGGGCATGTCATTGCCCTACCACATCGGCAACGGCTGGTTCGGCGGCCTGCTGCCGGCGACGGTGTTCGCGCTCAGCGCCTACAAGGGCGACATCTACTACGGTCTTTGGTATCCGGTGGTCATCGCGGCGATGACGCTGATCATCGGCATGATCTTCGTCAAGGACACGCTCGGCACCGACCTGCACGCCAAGGAATAGTCGGTAGGCCAGAACGAAAAGCCCGGCGCGAGCGATCGCGCCGGGCTTTTTTATTCAAGATCGACGTGGAAGGGTTCAGCCCTTCCGCTGCGGGTCTTCTTCCTCGACGGCGGCCTCGTGGTACCAGCCATCGAAATCGGCGTGCTCGCCGCGAAGCGCGGCAAGCTCTGCCGCGAATTTGGCCTTGGCGCCTAAATTTAAGGCAGACCTGCGCGCTGCCAGCGGGAACATCAGGATTTTCGCCGACGGACGCGATTGCGTGACTTGCATTGCCGGTCTCCCCGCTTTTTCAGGCGTTCGTTGATTCAGCTTTCACCAAAATAGGTCCTGCGATTCATTTAGGCAATATGCCTATGAAAAGATCATGATTTGCCTATGATTTAAGCAATATTGCTGCCTGGATCATCCGCAAGCATTGCTGAGGCGGCTCATTAAAATAATCGCCTGGGCACGATCATTTTGCCGCACCCTGCGAGAGCCGAGTGGCACACGAATTGCTTTTTATCCATCGGCAGGCCGGCCTGTTTCGGCCATGCATCGACATCCGCCTGCTTGCGGTGTCCAAGCAACGAGAGGCTCTAGAATGACCAAATACAAGCTCGAGTATATCTGGCTCGATGGATACACCCCGGTCCCGAATCTTCGCGGCAAGACGCAGATCAAGGAATTCGCTGAGTTCCCGACGCTCGAGCAGCTGCCGCTGTGGGGTTTCGACGGATCCTCGACGCAGCAGGCCGAGGGCCACAGCTCCGATTGCGTGCTGAAGCCGGTCGCGGTCTATCCCGATCCGGCCCGCACCAACGGCGTGCTCGTCATGTGCGAAGTCATGATGCCCGACGGCGTTACGCCGCATGCATCCAACAAGCGCGCCACCATCCTCGACGACGAAGGCGCCTGGTTCGGCTTCGAGCAGGAGTATTTCTTCTACAAGGACGGCCGTCCGCTCGGCTTCCCCGAGAGCGGCTATCCCGCACCGCAGGGGCCGTACTATACCGGCGTCGGCTATTCGAATGTCGGCTCCGTTGCGCGCCAGATCGTCGAGGAACATCTTGATCTCTGCCTCGCGGCCGGCATCAATCATGAAGGCATCAACGCCGAAGTGGCGAAGGGGCAGTGGGAGTTCCAGATTTTCGGCAAGGGTTCCAAAAAGGCCGCCGACCAGATGTGGATGGCCCGCTATCTGATGCAGCGCTTGACCGAAAAGTACGGCATCGACATCGAATACCACTGCAAGCCCCTCGGCGACACCGACTGGAACGGCTCGGGCATGCATGCCAATTTCTCGACCACCTATATGCGTGAAGTCGGCGGCAAGGCCTATTTCGAAGCGCTGATGGCGGCTTTCGACAAGAACCTGATGGACCACATCGCCGTCTACGGCCCGGACAACGACAAACGTCTGACCGGCAAGCACGAGACCGCGCCGTGGAACAGGTTCAGCTATGGCATCGCCGATCGCGGCGCCTCGATCCGCGTCCCGCATTCGTTCGTCAAGAACGATTACAAGGGCTATCTGGAAGACCGCCGTCCGAACTCGCAGGGCGACCCCTACCAGATCGCCTCACAGATCCTGAAGACGATCGCTTCGGTGCCGGCGAGCGCAGAGATTTCGGCCGCCGCCTGATCCGTTTTGCGGCGCGCTTCAATGCGCGGCAGATAGATGTTCTTGCAATACAGGCCTGGGCGGAAGCGCCCGGGCCTTTCTTCTTTACCGACCCGACATGACGCCACGCGCGGTCAGCGTCGTCACCGACTGCCCTGGAGCGGCGAATTCCCCCAAAAAAAGTCAGGTTGAAAAACAACGAGCGGTTTCACCGAAACGAGCGGCTTTGGCTGACGCTCCTTGCCGCTACTCGTCTCGTGCGGTTCCAAGTTTTCATTGAAAAAGCCCGGAAAACAGCCTGTTTCAGCTCGGTTCATGCGCGGCGGTCCTTTATATAAGCCACTGTTCATACATTGAAATCGGCGATTTATGCCTCCGTGTGGCGGCGTTGACAGGCTACGCCGCGGCATGCGTATTCGTGGCCTTGGGGTTACGCCAAGCGATGCTGTTCGAACGGGGCGGGGGTTTCGTGAACGACGGCATTGGCGGGGGCGCCGGACGAGCGGGCATTGCAGCCTGAGGCAGTGTGCCGCTCGCTCCTGGCGATTGATTGCGTCCCCGAAAAAGCAAGTTGACCATCGTTGCGTGGCTGGCCGCACGCAATCCATCGATGAGCCTTTGGATCAGCAAAAAGCCCTTGAAGGGGGAAAACCTTCAAGGGCCTTGAAACATTATTCGAGCGGAATCCTAGACCGAATAGTACATGTCGTACTCGACCGGATGCGGGGTCATTTCGAAGCGCATCACTTCGGCCATCTTGAGCTCGATATAGCTATCGATCTGGTCGTCGTCGAAGACGCCGCCGGCCTTCAGGAAGCCGCGGTCCTTGTCGAGGCTCTGGAGCGCTTCGCGCAGCGAACCGCAGACGGTCGGGATCTTCTTCAGTTCCTTCGGCGGCAGGTCGTAGAGATCCTTGTCCATCGGCTGTCCCGGATGGATCTTGTTCTTGATGCCGTCGAGACCTGCCATCAGCATGGCGGCGAAAGCGAGGTAGGGGTTCGCGCCCGGATCGGGGAAGCGGACTTCGACGCGCTTGGCCTTTGGTGAGCTGCCGAACGGGATGCGGCAGGAAGCCGAACGGTTGCGCGCCGAATAGGCAAGCAGCACCGGCGCCTCGTAGCCCGGCACCAGGCGCTTGTAGGAGTTGGTCAGCGGGTTGGTGAAGGCGTTGATCGCCTTGGCATGCTTGATGATGCCGCCGATGTAGAACAGGCAGCTCTCCGAAAGACCGGCATATTCATTGCCGGCGAAAGTCGGCTTGCCGCCTTTCCAGATCGACTGGTGAACGTGCATGCCCGAGCCGTTATCGCCGAAGATCGGCTTCGGCATGAAGGTGGCCGTCTTGCCATAGGCATTAGCGACCTGGTGCACGACGTACTTGTAGATCAGCATCTTGTCGGCGTTGCGGACAAGCGTGTCGAACTTGATGCCGAGCTCGTGCTGGGCGGCTGCCACCTCGTGGTGGTGCTTTTCGACGCGCACGCCCATTTCGGCGAGTACGGTCAGCATTTCGGAGCGCATGTCCTGCGCCGAATCGATCGGCGGCACCGGGAAATAGCCGCCCTTGATGCGCGGGCGGTGGCCGAGGTTGCCGGTCTCGTAATCGGTGTCGTCGTTCGACGGCAGTTCCGTCGAATCGAGCTTGAAGCCGGTGTTATACGGATCGGCCTTGTATTTCACGTCGTCGAACACGAAGAACTCGGCTTCCGGGCCGACATAGATGGTGTCGCCGATGCCTTCCGACTTCATGTAGGCCTCGGCCTTCTTGGCGGTGCCGCGCGGGTCGCGGTTGTAGGATTCGCCCGAGACCGGATCGAGAATGTCGCACAGGATGACCATGGTCGACTGCGCGAAGAACGGATCCATGTGGACGGTGTCCGGATCGGGCATCAGCACCATGTCGGACTCGTTGATGGCCTTCCAGCCGGCGATCGAGGAGCCGTCGAACATGACACCGTCGGCGAACATGTCTTCCTCGACCTCGACGACATCCATGGTGACGTGCTGCAGCTTGCCCTTCGGGTCGGTGAAGCGCAGGTCGACGAATTTCACGTCGTTGTCCTTGATCTGCTTCATGATGTCTTTGGCTGTCGTCATGTCATGTAATCCCTGTGTGCTGACGTTTTTTGATAGATGACGTTTCTTAGAGGATGGCCGGCTCGGATCAAACCGCGTCCATTCCGGTTTCGCCGGTGCGGATGCGCACCACTTCCTCGATGTTGGAGACGAAGATCTTGCCGTCGCCGATGCGGCCGGTCTGGGCCGCCTTGCGGATAGCCTCGATCGCGCCTTCCACGGCATCGTCGCCGAGCACGACCTCGATTTTCACCTTGGGCAGGAAGTCGACGACATATTCGGCGCCGCGGTAGAGTTCGGTATGACCCTTCTGGCGGCCGAAGCCTTTGGCCTCGGTCACGGTAATGCCTTGCAGTCCGGCCTCCTGAAGCGCTTCCTTCACTTCGTCCAGCTTGAATGGCTTGATGATCGCTTCGATCTTTTTCATGTAAAAAGTGGCCTCCACTGCCAAAAAAACGGGTTGTGAGCCCCCGCTTGCGCCTCAATCAAGCACGAACTGTGCCAGTCGGAGGGAACAGAAGCGGTGTCATACGATTTCAAAGTCATGTCACCCCCATATGCAAATTCGCGTCATTCGCTGCATCGGAAGCGGCATAGATGGCTGCAGCCTACCCGGCACGACTGTGCATGTCTGCCCAATATTCGGGCAAATTGCTCATCCTGCGGGCAGATCGGTGCCTGCAATCCTCGCGCCGATCGACGTGCTCATGACAGCGCCAACTCCTCCCCGTTTGCGTCGAGCCGAAAACTGGACAATGCTTGATCGAATGCGGATCGGCAATCCATGAGCCACGAACTTCTTACCTCCGCCGAGATGGGCGAGGCGGATCGGCTGACAATTGCAGCAGGTCCAACCGACGGCGTTGGATTGATGCGCCGTGCCGGGCAGGCCGTCGCGACCGAAGTGCTCAGCCGCTATCCCTCGGCAGCGCATGTCCATGTGTTATGCGGCCCGGGCAACAATGGCGGCGACGGTTATGTCGTCGCTCGCATTCTGGCCGGCAGCGGTGTCGCCACCACGGTCTGGACGTCTGGCCCGCCGAGGCCGGGTAGCGACGCGGCACTCGCCGCCGCGGAATGCGCCATCAAGCCCCGGCCGCTATCGGACTTTGATCCCGGTCCCCGCTCGATCGTGGTCGATGCGCTTTATGGGGCAGGGCTGTCCAAGCCGCTGTCCGGCGAAGCCGCCAGGGCGGTCGATCTGGCGGCCAAGCTGAACTTGCGGGTTGTCGCGGTCGACCTCCCTTCCGGCATTTCCGCCGACAGCGGCAAAGTGCTCGGAACGTCGTTTTCAGCAGACCTCACAGTGACCTTCGCGCGCAAGAAGCCCGGCCATCTGCTGCTGCCGGGCCGGGAAAGATGCGGCGAGATCGTGCTTGCCGATATCGGCATCGGGGCGGAGATCATCGCAACGCTGCAGCCCCGCACGTTCGAGAACGGACCAGCGCTTTGGCAGCGCGAATTGCCGGTGCCGGCCATCGATGCCCACAAATACAAGCGCGGTCATGTCGGCGTCTTTTCCGGCGGGCCGAGCGCCACCGGCGCGGCGCGGCTCTCAGCCCTTGCCGCTGCCCGAAGCGGGGCAGGGGCGGTGACGGTGCTGTCGCCGGGCAACGCCATGCAGGTCAATGCCGCGCACCTGACCTCGATCATGCTGCGCAAGGCCGACGAAGCTGCCGACATTGAAGCATTCGTCGGGGAGCGCCGGCCATCGGCCTTTGTTCTCGGGCCCGGCTTTGGCATTGGCGAAAAAACCCGGGCGTTCGCACTTGCGCTACTCGCGTCGGGCAAGCCGGCCGCGTCCACCGGAATTGACGGCCTGGTCTTCGACGCCGACGCGATCACCTCGTTTCGTGAGGCGCCGGATGTCTTGTTCGAAGCCGCCCGCAGGCCGGACGCGCCCGCGCTGGTGATGACACCGCACGAAGGCGAATTCGCCAGGCTGTTCGCAGATATCGCCGATGACAATGTCTCGTCCAAGCTGGACAAGGCACGCGCGGCGGCAGCGCGCGCCAATGCCGTCATCGTCTACAAGGGCGCCGACACGGTGGTCGCCGCTCCCGATGGCAGGGCGGCGATCAATTCCAACGGCGCGGCCTGGCTTGCCACCGCAGGATCGGGCGATGTGTTGTCCGGCATCACGACCGGACTGCTTGCCCAAGGCATGCCGGCTTTCGAAGCGGCCTGCGCGGCGGTCTGGATCCATGCCGAGACCGGCAGAAGGTTCGGACCGGGGTTGATCGCCGAGGATTTGCCGCTGGCGATGGTGCCGGTGCTGCGCGAACTGGTGGCTGCCGGAGGAGGGCGCTGTTCAACCGCACTTGAGCGATGACCTCGATGCCGTTCACAGCGGGATGTTGTCGTGCTTCTTCCAGGGGTTCTGGATATCCTTGTTGCGCAGCATGCGAAGCGCCCGGGCCATGCGGCGGCGGGTCGAATGCGGCATGATCACCTCGTCGACATAGCCGCGCTCGGCGGCCACGAAAGGCGACAGGAAGCGGTCTTCGTATGCCTTTGTATGGGCCGCGATCTTTTCGGCATCGCCGATGTCCTTGCGGTAGATGATCTCGACCGCGCCTCTCGCCCCCATGACGGCGATCTGCGCCGTCGGCCAGGCATAGTTCATGTCGCCGCGCAGATGTTTTGACGCCATCACATCATAGGCGCCGCCATAGGCCTTGCGGGTGATCACGGTGATCTTCGGCACGGTCGCCTCGGCATAGGCGAAAAGCAGCTTGGCGCCGTGCTTGATCAGCCCGCCATATTCCTGCGCCGTGCCCGGCAAGAAGCCTGGAACATCGACGAAGGTGACGATGGGAATAGAAAAACAGTCGCAGAAGCGCACGAAGCGCGCCGCCTTGCGGCTGGCGTCGGAATCGAGCACGCCGGCCAGCACCATCGGCTGGTTGGCGACAAAGCCGACGGTCCGGCCTTCGACCCGGCCGAAACCGGTCACGATGTTCTTGGCAAAACTCTGCTGGATCTCGAAGAAATCGCCCTCGTCGGCGACCTTCAGGATCAATTCCTTGATGTCGTAAGGCTTGTTGGCGTTGTCGGGGATCAGCCGGTCGAGCGACATGTCATGGTCGGTGACCGACTGGAAGCATTCGATCTCGGGGATCTCCGACGTGTTGGAAGCTGGCAACAGGTCGATCAGCCGCCGCATCTGCAGGAGCGCCTCGACGTCATTGTCATAGGCGCCGTCGGCGATCGAGGACTTCGTCGTGTGCACCGACGCGCCGCCGAGGCTCTCGGCGGTCACCGTCTCATTGGTTACGGTCTTCACCACGTCCGGTCCGGTGACGAACATGTAGGAGGTGTCGCGCACCATGAAGATGAAGTCGGTCATGGCGGGCGAATAGACGTCACCGCCGGCGCATGGGCCCATGATGACCGAAATCTGCGGAATGACGCCGGACGCAAGCACGTTGCGCTGAAAGATCTCGGCATAGCCGCCGAGGGCTGCCACGCCCTCCTGGATACGCGCCCCGCCGGCATCGTAGAGGCCGATGATTGGCGCACGGTTGCGCAGCGCCATCTCCTGCACCTTGATGACCTTCTCGGCATGGGCTTCCGACAGCGAACCGCCGAACACGGTGAAATCCTTGGCGAAGAGGTAAACGGGACGGCCATTGACCGTGCCCCAGCCGGTGACGACGCCATCGCCGGCGATCTTTGTCTTCTCCATGCCGAAATCGGTCGAGCGGTGCTCGACATACATGTCGAATTCCTCGAACGAGCCTTCGTCGAGAAACACTTCGATGCGTTCGCGCGCGGTGAGCTTGCCCTTCTTGTGCTGCGCATCGATACGGGCCTGGCCACCACCCATGCGGGCGATGTCGCGCCGCCGCTCGAGTTCCTTCAGCACGTCCTTCATCGTTCGATCCCCAAAATCGGAAGCTGCGTTTGTGGTAATGATGCCGGTCGGGGAGTGCAAGCGTCGGCTTTTTGGCTGGTTTTTGCTGCACCGCAACATTGCGCCCCTTGCATTCCAGGCCGAACTCAGCCATATGCAGCCCATAGGCGCTTGGGCCGGGAGATTCCGGCCTTCTCGACAAATGAGACTGGTTGCGTCTGTTTTCCCTCTTTCCGGTATATCGGCCCTCTTCCGATACATCACAAAGTGGCGAAAAAGCCCCGTGGCATGATGCCTGCGGGCACGACAGCGCAGCCGAGTGGACGCCCGCGTCCGCCCGCCTTGTCGTTTCATATAAAATTTTCGACGGCAGGTTGCGCCCTGCCGCCATTGACGTTTGCGGCCAGAGGCCGCGTGAAAGAAGATTATTTTGACCAACGAAAACACATTGCCCCGCAACGACACCGCGGAACTCTCCGGTTTCGCGGCGCTGGGAATTACCGGTGCGCTGCTCAAGGCCACCCACGATGCCGGCTTCGCCGAACCGAAGCCGATCCAGATGCAGGCGATCCCGCCGCAGCTGGAAGGCCGTGACATTTTCGGCATCGCCCAGACCGGCTCCGGCAAGACCGCTGCCTTCGCGCTGCCGATCCTGTCGAAGATCATCGCACTCGGCACCAAGCGGCGCGCCAAGACGACCCGGGCGCTCATCCTGGCGCCGACCCGCGAACTCGCGGTGCAAATCGAGGACACCATCAAGATCCTCGCCAAGGGCGCGCATGTCTCGACGGCACTCGTGCTGGGCGGTGTATCGCGCTTCAGCCAGGTGAAGAAGGTTGCTCCCGGCGTCGATATCCTCATCGCCACGCCCGGCCGGTTGACCGACCTGGTGCGCGAGGGCGACCTCATCCTCTCCGACACCAAATGGCTGGTGCTGGACGAGGGCGACCGCATGCTCGACATGGGCTTCATCAACGATGTCAAGCGCATCGCCAAGGCGACCGCGCCCGATCGTCAGACGGCGCTGTTCTCGGCCACCATGCCGGACGAGATCGCCGAACTCGCCAAGGGCCTCCTGAAGAACCCGGTCCGCATCGAGGTCTCGCCGCAAAGCACCGCGGCGGCAGAGATCGTCCAGGGCGTCGTCTTCGCCCGCACCAAGCAGAAGCGCCAGGTTCTGTCGACGATGCTCGCCGACGAAGCGATGAAGTCCGTCATCATCTTCTCGCGCACCAAGCATGGCGCGGACCGGGTGACCAAGGACCTCGAGCGCGACGGCTTCAAGGCCGCCGTCATTCACGGCAACAAGTCGCAGAATGCCCGTCAGAAGGCACTGAACGATTTCCGTGATGGATCGGTGCGCATTCTGGTCGCGACCGACATCGCCGCGCGCGGCATCGACGTGCCCGGCATCAGCCATGTCGTGAATTTCGACCTGCCGGACGAAGCCGAAAGCTATGTCCACCGTATCGGCCGCACCGGCCGCAACGGTATGGATGGCATCGCGATCACGCTCTGCGATCCTTCGGAGAACAGCAAGCTGCGTCAGGTCGAGCGCATCATCCGCACGAAGCTGCCAATCGTTGCCGACCATCTCGGCAGCCCCGATCCCGCACGCAATCCTGCGGAAAAGAACGAGCGCTTCGAACCTGCCAACGATCGCGACCGCAATGGCCGTCGCGACGGCAGGCGGCCGGGCGGCGAGAAGAAGCCGAACAACGGCTTCGGCAAGAAGCGTTTCGGCGACAAGCCGGCCTTTGCCGGTGAGCGCAAGCCGGAAGGTGCAAAACCCTTCAAGGGCAACAACAAGCGCCGCTTCGGCGGCAAGCGTCCGGCCGCACGGGCTGCCTAACGAAACCTCGCGGCAACCGGCCAGTTCCTAACGGTTGCCTGGTGCCGACTACGAATGAAACGGCGGCTGAACATTGCTTCAGCCGCCGTTTTGTCTTCGAACCTCACTTCGCCACCGCTTCGATCCAGACGGCAATCCGTTGCGCCAGGAATGCGGTGGTGGATGGCGATAGCGCGTCGCCGGCAATGACATGGTTGTCTGGATCGCCAGTGCTTTCGATGGGCACCAGCTCATGCGCGGCACCCCAGCGCGCGGCGATCTCACGCGTGCGGTCGGGTCGCACGACCTTGTCTATATCCGAGAAGATGAACAGGGCGGGAATGGTCGCCTTCTCCACCGGCGCGCCATAGGCAAGGTCGGTCAGCGCCTGCATCGGCATCGTCGCGGCGATCGGATATCTGGTGGTCCAGAATTTCTCATGCAGCGCGTTGCGCGGCGCGAAGCTGCGTTCCTTGCCGGCGACGAGTTCGGCGATCTGCTTGCCCCAGGGCATGGTCAGGATCTCGGCGCCGGATGCTTTCACGCCGAAATTGGGCGAGATGAATGCAATGGCCGCCACACCCTCGGATGCCCCGGGCTGCGTCGCTGCCCAGGCCGCCAGCGCGCCGCCGGTCGACGTCGAGATGACGATCACCTTGTCGCCGATTGCCCGGCCGATGGCGAGCGCCTCCTCATAGTCGTTGATCCAGGCGTTGACGCTGCCTTGCGTCATCGCCGCGCCGTCCTGCCCGTGGCCGGTGAGGCGGGTGTAGAACAGGTTGGCGTCGAGCTGGTCGGCCACGTCGTCGGGCAAGGGTCGGATCTCGCCCTTCGATGCGGAAAAGCCGTGGATGTAGACGATCGACAGCGGTGTCTTTGCGTGCACCATTGGGTTGGCCCAGACGATCTCCTTCTCCAGCCCGTCGCGGATACCGGGTACGGCAGCCTCCACTTTTGCCACATAGGCCTGTGGGTCGTCGCCGATGGCGGAAGGATCGAAATGGATCGTGGTGTCGACGGGTACGCGTGGACCCAGTAGGAAGGTCAGTGCAAGGACGGCGATCAGGCCCAGCACAGCAAGCACGATCCGTCGCCCCATCGCAGACTCCACGCAACAACATTCAAACTATGGTGGTGGCCATGAACAGGCAACGGCCGTTCAGGCGGCCAAGCCACCAATCCTGTGGGCATTATTTGTTGGGCGGTTTGCGCTCATAATGCAGCGGGCGCGCTTTCCAGCTGGTCGTCAGGCTGATCACCCATCGGCATAGCGGCCTTGGCAGCATGCCGAGAATTTTCAACGGCCAGCTCGTTCTGTACGGGAACGTCACTTCGAAGCCGCCGGATTTGATTCCCCGCACCATGCGGCGCGTCGCGCGGCCGACCGGCATCAGGCCAGGCATCGGCAGCATGTTCTTTTCGGTCAATGGCGTGTCGACAAAACCGGGGTTAATCACCTGGACGCGGATGTTCATCTTGTCGAAATCATATTTCAGCGACTCGGCCAGAATGTTGATAGCCGCCTTGGTACCGCCATAGGCCGCCGTGGTCGGCCAGCCGAAATAGGCGGTCACCGAGCCGACCAGAACGACATGCCCACGCGCGCGCACCCGCATATGCTCGACGACAGGCACCAGCCCATTGATGATGCCGAAATAGTTGACTTCGAAGGAGCGGCGGAAATCCTTGACGACGAGGGACTCTCCGGGTGTCGAGATGTAATTTCCGGCATTGAAGATGGCGAGCACGATCGGCCCGAGGTCGTTCTCGATCGCCGCCACCGTTCTTGCCATGCGCGGCTCGTCGGTGACGTCGCAGGGAAAGGACACGACTTTGCCCGGCATCTGCGCGGTCTCGACGATGAGCGTGTCGATCGGATCGTCGTCCAGCGCTGTCACAGCCACCGCATAGCCTTGTGACGCCAGATCCCTGGCCAGCGAGCGGCCAATGCCGCTGCTGCCGCCGGTGACCCAGGCTACGCCGTGTTTCGGATCGGCCCGATAGAGTGTCATGCTGCGCCCTGCCGAGTTGTTGATGTCTTGCTCTAGCGGTGGAGAAATCGAATGAAAAGAGTGCTTCTCGACGCCGGGTGCAAATGAACTGTCCGGTGTCCACCGGTCCCCGGCGACATCCATACACCGCAGCGCCGGAAATGCGACTGGACCAGACGAATTCTTGCCTTGAAACCGAAGCGTTGGGTTTCTAGGGTTTCGGCGCACGCATACAAGGAATCCCGAATGCCCCGTTCAGTGATCGACGCGATCGGCAACACGCCCCTGATCCGCCTCAACAAGGCTTCCGAAGAAACCGGCTGCGAGATCCTGGGCAAGGCCGAGTTCATGAATCCGGGGCAGTCGGTTAAGGATCGCGCCGGCCTGTTCATCATCCGTGATGCCGAACAACGCGGCCTGTTGCAGCCGGGCGGTGTCATCGTCGAGGGAACCGCCGGCAACACCGGCATTGGGCTGACGCTCGTCGCCAAGGCGCTGGGCTATCGCACTGTCATCGTCATTCCGGATACGCAGAGCCAGGAAAAGAAGGACACGATCAGGCTGCTGGGCGCCGAGCTGATCGAAGTGCCGGCCGTGCCTTACAGGAACCCCAACAACTACGTGAAACTGTCGGGACGGCTGGCGGAGCAGATGGCCAGGAGCGAACCGAACGGCGCGATCTGGGCCAACCAATTCGACAATGTCGCCAACCGCGATGGCCATATCCGCACCACGGCCGAGGAAATCTGGGCCCAGACCGGCGGCAAGGTCGACGGTTTTGTCTCGGCGGTGGGTTCGGGCGGAACGCTGGCCGGTGTCGGGCTCGGATTGAGGGCCAAGAGCAAAAACGTCAAGATCGCGCTCGCCGACCCTCTCGGCGCCGCGCTCTACAGTTTCTACACCAGCGGCGAGCTGAAGTCCGAAGGCAGTTCGATCACCGAAGGCATCGGGCAGGGGCGCATCACCGCCAATCTCGAAGGCTTCACGCCTGACTTCTCCTACCAGATCAGGGATGAGGACGCGCTGCCGATCGTCTTCGACCTGATCCAGGAGGAAGGCCTGTGCGTCGGCGGCTCGACCGGCATCAACATCGCCGGCGCGATGCGGCTGGCTGCGGAATTGGGTCCGGGCCACACCATCGTGACGATCCTTTGCGACTACGGGACGCGCTACCAGTCGAAGCTATTCAACCCCGAATTCCTGCGCGAAAAGCAACTGCCGGTACCAGGCTGGATGGAATTGCAGAGCAAGATTTCAGTGCCCTTCGAGAAGGTCACGTGATGGCGCACCGGACCGAAGCGCTGTTTCGCGACGACGCCTATCTCCGCACGGCGGATGCCACGGTCGTCGCCATCAATGAGCGCGGCGGCATCATCCTCGACCGGACGATCTTCTATGCCACTTCCGGCGGCCAGCCGGGCGATAGCGGCACGTTGGAGCGTGCCGACGGCAGCCGCGTCGCAATTGCCGCCACGATCACTGGCGAGACCAAGGACGAGATCATCCATGTGCCGTCACCGGAGCAGGCCTTGCCGGAGGTGGGCGAGACGGTGAAGCTCGCCATCGACTGGGAGCGCCGGCATCTGCTGATGCGCATGCACGCGGCTTGCCACCTGCTCACCGTTGTCTGCCCGTTCCCGATCACCGGGGCGGCGGTTTCCGAGGACGACAGCCGTGTCGATTTTGACATTCCAGACGCCAGCTTCACCAAGGAAGAGGTGACCGCCGGCATGATGGATCTGGTGCGGGCCGATCATCCCATCTTCACCAGGCTGATCAGCGACGAGGAATTGGCCGCGAATCCTGGCTTGGTGAAGTCCAAGAACGTCCGACCGCCTGTTGGCACCGGCAAGATCCGTCTGGTCTGCATCGGTGACAATGCCTCGGTGGACAGCCAGCCCTGCGGCGGCACCCATGTGAGGAGCACCGGCGAAATCGGCGAAATCCACATCGGCAAGATCGAAAAGAAGGGCCGGGAGAACAGGCGCTTCCGCATCCGCTTCGGCCCGATGCCGGCGAACTGAACAGACAGACACCATCAAAAGGCGGCAGGAGAAAAGAATGGCCGAAGACAGTCCTTTTACCGTCGATGCGGACTGGCTGCAGGAACGCCTCGGCCAGCCGGGCCTGACGATCATTGACGCCTCCTGGTATCTGCCTGCACAAAGGCGCGACGCGCGCGCCGAGTATGATGCGGCTCACATTCCTGGCGCCCGTTTCCTGGACCAGGACGCGGTTTCGGATCCTGACGCTGCCTTGCCGCATACACTGCCATCCCCGCAGCATTTCGCCCAATATGTCGGCGCGATGGGCGTTTCGGCCGATGATACCATCGTCGTCTATGATGGCCCGGGCTTTTTCTCCGCACCGCGGGCATGGTGGATGTTCCGGATCATGGGTGTCTTCCAGACCTATATTCTGGACGGCGGCTTTGATGGTTGGAAGGCGACCGGCCGGCCGGTAACGGCCGAGCCGACGAAGATCGCGCCAAGCGTCTTTCATGCCGATTTCGACGCCGGTCGCGTCGTCGGTCTGGCCGATATGCGCCGGATTGTCGATACAAAGACAGCACAGATCGCCGATGCCCGTGGGCCGGGCCGCTTCACCGGCAGCGAACCCGAGCCCCGCGCTGGCATCCGCTCCGGCCACATGCCGGGCGCGCGCAATGTGCCGTACTCCGCACTGTCGGAAAACGGCAGGCTGCTGCCGAAGGACCGTTTGCGCAAGGTGATAGAGGACGCCGGTATCGACCTATCCAAACCCGTGGTCACATCCTGCGGCTCCGGCGTCACCGCCGCGGTGGTCACGCTGGCGCTGGAGACGCTTGGCCATACCGACAACAGGCTTTATGACGGCTCATGGACCGAGTGGGGCGGATTGCCCAATACACCAGTCGTGACCGGCCCAGCGACCACCGGCCCTACAACGACCGGCCCAGCAACGACCGGCAAGGAATGAATTGATGGAAAACGGCGTGCTGCAGGACATTGAGGTCACGGTGACTTTTCTCGAAATGCATGCCCCACCGCCCGTCTCGCCGCCGGTACCCTACAACCGTCAGGTCGCACTTCTGAAGACCAGGGACATTCCCTTGCATTTCTATCGCTACCTGATGGACCGGGTGGGACGCAAATGGCACTGGGTGAATGTTCTGAGGCTGAATGACGATGAGCTGTCAGCCGGAATCCACCGCGAGGATCGCGACATCAGGGTGCTCTATCTCGACGGTGCGCCGGCCGGCTTCTTCGATCTCAAGCCGCATCTGCCCGAGGAAGTCGAACTCGCCTATTTCGGCATGATGGAACATGCCACCGGTCAAGGCATCGGTCGCTGGTTCCTTGGTTCGGCGATTGCCGCGGCATGGTCGTATGGGCCGAAAAGGGTGACGGTGCAGACCTGCACGCTCGACCACCCGGCCGCGCTACCGCTCTACCAGAAGCTCGGTTTCAAGCCGGTGGCGCAGAAGAAGGAAGTCGTGCATCCCCTGCCTTTCGCCGAGCGCTCGGCCAGCGTCATGCGGCCGTAAGTTCAGCCGGAATCTGCCGCCGCTTCGATGATTCATCAAGGGATTGTCGAACTGATTAGCCGATTAACGACTTCGTGCCCTCCCGGAGCTCGAAGGGAGGATCCGACATCGGATCGGCTCATGCACGCTTGGCGGGAATCGGGTGGGAAGCACGGCGGCGAGCGCATAGTTTCCGGTCGCCAGTTCCGGAGATCTTACGATGACCATCCAATTCACAGCTCTGCCGACCGAAAATGTCAGGGCGCTGCAGCGCGGCGGCCCCGATGCCTATGGCCGTACGCCCGAGCGGAAAATCTCTGACGGCGACGGGATGCCTTGCCGTCATTGTCTCAGGAATATCGCCGCCGGCGATGTCTATCTCATCCTCGCCTACCGGCCATTTCCAGACCCTCAGCCCTATGCAGAAACCGGGCCGATCTTCCTGCATGCCCAGGAATGCGAGCGTGCCGTCGGGACAAGGGAGCCGCCGGAGATCCTCGACAGCCCGGACTATATCGTGCGCGGCTATGGCGGCGATGATCGCATCGTCTACGGCAGCGGTGGCATTATCCCGACCGGAGCAATTGCCGCACGAGCCGAGACTTTGTTGGAGCGTGAGGACATTGCCTATGTGCATGTCCGCTCGGCGCGCAACAATTGCTATCAGTGCCGCATCGAGCGCGCATAAGATCAAGGGATTGGCGGCAGAAAGTCTCTGTCGCACTGCTGTCGCATAGACGCGCTAGAAAGCCAGTGTCGATCGATTGGCCGACCGCGGATGAACCGGCGGCAATCTCGATATCGAGGAAGCGGGGCTTTGGCTCCGCTTTTTTGTTGCCCGCGTTCGGCCCTAACGTCTTTCGCCGCAAAAAAGCCCGCCGGCATGGCCGACGGGCTTCGACTGTTTGCCTGGAGGGGGCTTAGTTGAACTTGTACTTCGCGCCGATACGCACGGTATGGAAGGAAGCCTTGGAAGTGATGGAGTCGTCGGGGAGGCCGAGATCCGACGAGAAATCCTTCTCGGCAAACTGCGAATAGCGGTATTCCAGACCGAGCGTGACGTTGCTCGACACTGCCGTTTCCAGGCCACCACCGACTGAGAAGCCGCTGGAACCCCAGTCGATGATATCACCGACCGGATCGGAAGCGTTCAGATCGAAATGCTGCCAGCTATAGCCAGCCAGTGCATAGGCAAGGGTCGATTCGTTCATCTTCATGCCGACGCGGCCCAGCACATCGAAGCCGTAGTCCGTATCAAGATTGATCGAGCCGCCTGGGATGTCGAGCTGGCTGGTCATGCCCGAATAACGAGCATCGACCATGACACCCGCAACCCAGCTGCCGAAGTCATGATCATAGCCGACGTTCAACTCGCCAAGCACGCCTTCACCACCAAGGCCGTTGAACTTGGCACCGAGAAGCGGCGGGATTTCGAGCTGGTGCACCGATGCGCCGGCGCCCAAGCCACCACCGATATAGAAGCCGGTCCAGTTGTAGGCGGGTGTTTCAAACGAAGCGGCGGCTCCGTTCTGCGCACCGAAGCGATAGCTGGCGGCAACCTGGAATGTGTGACGCGACGTGTCGAGATTGAGTGCGCCGTCCGGCGAAGGAATGCCAGCTTCGGAAAGGAGATCGTCCTTGGTGCCGAAGCGGGTGTAGCGGTATTCTGTTTTGATCGTCCAGTTGCTGTTGATCGCGGTTTCGAGACCACCCCCGACGAAATATCCGCTCTGGTCCCAATCGAAGCCGAAACCGGCATTGGTATCGAGCTTGTACTTCTGCCAGGAATAGCCGCCCATGACGTAGCCCAGCGTAGTCGGCGTGATCAGGTAACCAGCACGCAAACCGGCATCGAAGCCGTATGTCTCCTGAATAGACGCGTCGAAAGGGCCGACATCCAGCGACGTTTCAATGTTGCCAACATGGACATCGACAAGCCCACCCAGAAGGAAGCGGGGCGACACCATATAGTCGTAACCAGCGGTAAGTTCGCCGTAGACCCCTTCACCGCCGATGCCATCCAAAGACAGACCGGGGATGAAATCGCTGCTGAGCTTGTGCGAGTTGGCTCCGGCGCCGATACCGAAGCCAACATAAACGCCACTCCAGTTAAAACCGGATGCCTCGACCGGTTGCACAACATCAGCGGCATGCGCGACCGACATAATTGCCACCGCCGATACTGCACTAAGAAGAATAGATTTCGCTGAAACGCGAAGAAACATAGCCCGTACCCCTAATCAATAAGCCCAAGATGTTCCTAGCAGGGAGTCGGCCAAGACGGGTATGACAAAAATGCAACAATAGGGGGTAAAGTGCCCTTACGGCACACGCTTCGATGGTCCTCTGGGAAGCGGGTTTGGCGCATCATTGCCCAAAGCAAAAGCCCGCCGGAGTGAACCGGCGGGCAAGAGTGTGAGTTGACTTTTTCTGGGTATATTCCGGGTATATTAAGCCGCCAGCACTGCTTTCGGCTCGACCAGTTCGTAGCCGAGCGCTTCGGCGACCGCGCGGTTGGTGATCTTGCCCTTGTGGACATTGAGGCCGTTGCGCAGGTGATGGTCGTCGACCAGAGCCTTCAGGCCCTTGTCCGCGAGTTGCAGACCATAGTGCAGTGTCGCGTTGTTGAGCGCGTGGGCCGAAGTGACCGGCACGGCACCTGGCATGTTGGCGACGCAGTAGTGGATGACACCGTCGACTTCGTAGGTCGGCTCGGCGTGGGTGGTGGCATGCGAGGTCTCGAAGCAGCCGCCCTGGTCGATCGCGACATCGACCAGTACCGAGCCCTTCTTCATGCCGGACAGCATTTCGCGGCTGACGAGCTTCGGTGCGGCGGCGCCCGGGATGAGCACGGCGCCGACGACGATGTCGGCCGAGAAGCATTCTTCCTCGAGCGCCTCGACGGTCGAGTAACGGGTGTGGACCCGGCCGGCGAAGAGGTCGTCGAGCTGGCGCAGGCGCGGGATCGACCGGTCGATGATGGTGACATCGGCGCCGAGGCCGGCTGCCATACGGGCCGCGTGCAGGCCAACGACGCCGCCGCCAAGCACGGTGACCTTGCCCGGCAGCACGCCGGGTACGCCGCCGAGCAGCACGCCGCGGCCGCCATTGGCCTTCTGCAGCGCCGTGGCGCCGGCCTGGATCGACAAGCGGCCGGCGACTTCCGACATCGGGGCCAGCAGCGGCAGGCCGCCACGATCGTCGGTCACGGTTTCGTAGGCGATCGCCGTCACGCCCGAGGCGAGCAGGCCCTTGGTCTGCTCCGGATCCGGAGCCAAATGGAGATAGGTGTACAGGATCTGGCCTTCGCGCAGCTGTGCCCATTCATTGGGCTGCGGCTCCTTGACCTTCACGATCATGTCCGACTTGGCGAACACGTCGGCGGCCGTCTTGGCGATGACGGCGCCGGCAGCGCGGTAGGCATTGTCATCGGCGCCGATGCCGGCTCCCGCGCCGGTCTCGACCAGCACTTCATGGCCATGGGCGACATATTCGCGAACCGAGCCCGGCGTCAGGCCGACACGGTATTCGTGGTTCTTGATTTCCTTGGGGCAGCCGATGCGCATTTTCTTCTCCTGATCCGGGCCCTTTTGGGCTCACTCCCTGTAGTGCTGGAGTGAACCATGAATCGGCGTGCAGGTGTTTGCGAATGCGCTTGCGTGGACGGGCCAGTTTCGATATTCGTTGCAAAAAATAAACGGATTTTCGCAGGAATCACGAAAAATGGCGCTCGACAGGATTGATATCGCCATTCTTGAGACTTTGCAGAAGGACGGGCGGATGCCGAACGCGGCCCTTGCCGAGAAGGTTGGCCTGTCGCAGTCGGCCTGCTCGCGGCGGCTCGACAATTTGGAGAAGTCCGGAACCATCCGCGGCTATCACGCCCGGCTGTCCAACGCGGCCCTTGGCCACCAGATGACGGCGATCGTTCACATATCGCTCTCCGGCCAGTTCGAAAAGACGCTGTCGGATTTCGAGGCGGCGATCAAACGCTGCCCCAACGTGCTGTCGTGCCACCTGATGTCGGGCGAGTACGACTATATCCTGAGGATCGCGGCCAAGGATCTCGTCGACTACGAGCGCATCCACAAGGAATGGCTGTCGGCGATGCCGCATGTGACGAAGATCAATTCGTCCTTCGCCCTGCGCGAAATCGTCGACCGGACGGCAATGGGTCTGAAGCCGGAGATGGCCTAGAGCCTATACCGTGGCCGTCTCCGTCACGATCCGATCCATCGGGATGTCGTGCGGCTGCGGATAGATGGTGGCGATACGCTGCAACTCGTAGCCGACACCGATGACAAGTGGCTTGAACGGCATGGCGGCCAGCGTACGGTCGAAGAAGCCGCCGCCATAGCCCAGGCGATAGCTTGCCGGATCAATGCCGACAATGGGCGAGATGACGATGTCCGGCAGCACCGGATCACCCTCTGCCGGAATCGGGATGTTCCAGACGCCCTTTTCCAACCGGTCGCCCGGTTTGTAGGCGCGGAAGATCAGCGGTTGCCCTTTCTCGACAACGATGGGCAGCGCGGTGCGGCCGCCACGCTCATTGACGGACGCCATCCAGGGCCGCAGATCCGGCTCGCCGCGAAACGGCCAGTAAAGGCTGACCATGCGGCCCGCGATCTCGCCGACAAGTGCATCCAGCCCGCCGGCGATGCGTTGCGACATTGCTGTTCGGGCGTCGGCGGAAACTTCAAGCCGGGCGGCGATTAGCCTTTCGCGCTCGGCTTTGCGCCAACGCCGCACGTCGGTCCAGTCGCTGAGTGGTGCCTGGAACGCAGGGTCGAGCTCGTGCATGAAGCAGGGCGGCGAAGAGTATTGCGCCGGGCCCTGGTTGTCATGATCGTTAGCCATGCCTCACCTCATCTCATGTTCGATGACGCTATACCTCGCGATACGATAGAACATGTGCATTCACGACATGGAACGACGAGTCTCAAGCACTGTCCTGCCATTGTTGCATTGCACAAGATACCTACATCTAGGGCAGGCAATCTTGCCCATCAGGGGTGAATCAAATGAGCGATGCCAGACATCATGTCGTCGTCGTCGGTGCCGGGTTCGGCGGTCTCGAATTCACCCGCGCACTGGCCGGTGCACCGGTGCGCATTACCATGATCGACAAGCGCAACCATCATCTGTTCCAGCCGCTGCTCTATCAGGTGGCAACCACGGCGCTGGCAACCTCGGAGGTTGCCTGGCCGATCCGCCATCTCCTGCGCAAGCGCAAGGATGTGACGACACTGCTCGCCAATGTCACGGGTGTCGACCGGTCCGGCAAACGCGTTCTGCTCGACGACGGCAGCGTCGTCGCCTACGACACGCTGGTGCTCGCCACCGGCGCGCGCCATGCCTATTTCGGCCATGACGAATGGGAGCCTTTCGCGCCGGGCCTGAAGACTTTGGAGGATGCCACCACCATTCGGCGCTGCATTCTTCTGGCCTTCGAGCAGGCGGAGCGGGAATCTGACCCTGCTAGGCGCCAAGCGCTGCTGACCATTGTCATCGTCGGCGGCGGGCCGACCGGGGTCGAACTCGCCGGAACCATTGCCGAACTGGCACATGACACGCTGCGCGGCGAATTCCGCAACATCGATACGCGCCAGACGCGGGTGGTGCTGATCGAGGCCGGCGACCGCATTCTGGCCAATTTCGCGCCAAAGCTCTCCGACTACGCTCGGAAGGCGCTGGAACGGCTTGGCGTTTCGGTCGAGCTCGGCCGGGCCGTTACGCGCTGCGATGCCGACGGCGTGGTTTTTGGCGACACGATTCTGCCGGCCCGCACGATCCTGTGGGCAGCCGGCGTTGCCGCTTCGCCAGCCGCCGAATGGCTGGAAGCGAAGGCGGATCGGGCGGGCAGGGTGTTGGTCGAGCCTGATCTCAGCGTGCCCGGCAGCCCGGAGATTTTTGTCATCGGCGACGCCGCCCACGTGCTGCGGCCCGACGGGCGGCCCGTGCCCGGCGTCGCGCCTTCCGCCAAGCAGGAGGGACGGCATGTTGCCGCGACCGTCAAGGCCAGGCTTGCCGGCGACACCAGCCCGCGGCCTTTCCACTACAAGCACGCCGGCGATCTGGCGACGATCGGCAAGCGCGCCGCCGCCATTGATTTCGGCTGGATCAAGCTCACCGGTTGGCTTGCGTGGTGGCTTTGGGGCATTGCACATATCTATTTCCTGATCGGTTTTCGCAATCGGCTTGCGGTTTCGCTGAGCTGGCTATGGATCTACGTCACAGGCCAGCGCAGCGCCCGGCTGATCACCCAGGGCGACGACGACAAGACCTGACTTTCTTCACCGCGCCTTTCATCCGGCCGTCATCTGTTGCTGATGGATTGGCGTGCCAATGCGCGCGACTTCTTGAGTGGACTTGAGCTGATTTCAGCGCGAAGTTCGCTTCGGGGCAGGACTCGTCAGGTCGTTGAAGAAGGAGAAAACATGTCGCAACTGCTCCATCCCGTCTCTCGCCGTGGTCTCCTAGCCGGGGCCGCCGCCACAGGGGCGCTGATCGTGCTTCATCCCTTCTCCGCCCGGGCGCAGGCCAACCAGGCGCATCTAAGGATCATGGAAACCACCGATATCCATGTGAACGTGCTGCCTTATGACTACTACGCCGACAAAGCCAATGACACGATGGGCCTGTCGCGCACGGCCTCCCTCATCGACGCGGTGCGCAAGGAAGCCGCCAATTCGATGCTGATCGACAATGGCGACCTTTTGCAGGGCAACCCGATGGGCGACTACATCGCCTATGAGAAGGGCCTGAAGGAGGGCGATCTCCATCCGATCATGAAAGGCATGAACCTGCTCGGCTACGAGTGTTCGACACTGGGCAATCACGAATTCAACTATGGCCTGTCCTTTTTGGACAAGGTGCTGGCCGGCGCCAATTTCCCGTTCGTCTGCGCCAACCTGATCCGGGGTACCGAGCTTGCCGCCAACCCGCGCGACGACAAGCTCTACCTCAAGCCTTACGTAATCCTGGACAAGAAGATCAAGGACGGGTCAGGCTCGGAACAGCCGATCAGGGTCGGCATCATCGGTTTCGTGCCGCCGCAGATCATGGTCTGGGACCTCAAGAACCTCGAAGGCAACGTCAAGACACGCGACATTGTCGAAGCGGCGAGGGCGTGGGTGCCGCGGATGAAGGAGGAGGGCGCCGACATCGTCATCGCGCTCTCGCATTCCGGCATCGACGTCAAGCAGGGTGACATGATGGAGAATGCCTCGTTCTTCGTCGCCGGCGTCGAAGGCATCGACGCGGTCTTCACCGGCCACCAGCATCTGGTCTTCCCCGGCAAGAAAGATTTCCAGGCGCTCGAGGGCGTCGACGCACAGAAGGGGACGCTGCAAGGCAAGCCCGCCGTCATGGGCGGTTTCTGGGGTTCACATATGGGCCTGATCGACCTGATGCTGGAGCGCGACGGGTCGAAGTGGAAAGTGGTCTCGGCGACATCGGAGGCGCGGCCCATCTTCGAGCGTGTCGACAACAAGAACAAGCCGACCGTCCCGGACGACAAGCGCATCATCGCCGCTCTCGAGCAGGACCATCAGGCGACGCTCGCCTATGTGCGCCGCCCTGTCGGAAAGACGTCCGCGCCGCTCTATTCCTATTTCGCGCTGGTCGCTGACGACCCGTCGGTGCAGGTCGTCAGCCAGGCGCAAACCTGGTACCTGAAGGACATATTGAAAAGCACACAGTGGAAGGACGTGCCGTTGCTGTCGGCGGCGGCCCCGTTCAAAGCCGGTGGACGCAACGGCGCCGATTACTATACCGATGTGCCGGCGGGCGACATCGCCATCAAAAACGTCGCCGACCTCTACCTCTATCCCAACACGGTGCGCGCCGTGGAAATCACCGGGGCTCAGGTCAAGGAATGGCTGGAAATGTCGGCCGGCATCTTCAACAAGATCGAGGCGGGGAAGGCTGACCAGGTCCTGATCAACACTGATTTTCCGTCCTACAATTTCGACGTCATCGACGGCGTCACCTACAGGATAGATCTGTCGCAGCCGCCGAAATACGATGCCAAGGGCGGCGTCGCCAATGCCGGTTCCAATCGCATTGTTGAGCTTATGTTCGACGGAAAACCGATTGATCCGGCAGCGAAATTCGTCGTCGCGACCAACAATTACCGGGCTGGCGGCGGTGGCAATTTCCCCGACATCAATGCCGCGAAGATCATCTACGAGGCGCCGGACACCAACCGCGACGTCATCGTCCGCTACATCGTCAGCCAGGGCACCATCAACCCGTCGGCCGACGACAACTGGTCGTTCGCGCCGTTGCCGGGAACCAGCGTCGTCTTCGACACCGGCGTCAAGGCAAAGGACTTCATCGCCGATGTGAAGTCGCTGAAGATCGAACCTGCCGGCGAGGGTGAAGCTGGCTTTGCCAGATATCGCATCCTTCTCTGATCAGGCCGTCAAAGCTGGATGCGGTCAGCCTTGGAGGGGACGGCGGCACGAATCGCCCGGCATGACAAGATCCAGCGCATCGATGGAAATGCCGCCCGCAAAAGGAAGTCGACGTGCGTACCCAGCTACGCCTTGTAGACCACCTGGCGCACATCGATGTAGCTGGCTCGGAAGCCGGCTTCGCAATAGTGCAGGTAGAACTCCCAGAGTTTCTTGAAACGATCGTCGAAACCGAGCGGTACGATTTTCTCCCACGACCCTCGGAAGCGCTGGCGCCATTCGGCAAGCGTACGGGCATAGTCTTCGGGGAAAACGCGTTCGCGCAGATGAGCAAGGCCGTGCGCGGCGCCAAGTGATTTCAAGATGGACGGCGTCGGCAGCATGCCGCCCGGGAAGACGTAGCGCTGGATGAAATCCGGCCTTGCGCGATAGGTGTCGTAGGCGGCTTCGTTGATGGTGATGATCTGCAGTCCAGCCATGCCGCCGGGCTTCAGGCAGTCCTTCATCTTGGAGAAGAACACCGGCCAGTATTTCTCGCCGACCGCCTCGAACATCTCGATCGAGGCGATGCGATCGTAGGTGCCCGTTTCGTCGCGGTAATCCTGCAACTTGATGTCGACCTTTTCGGCAAGGCCGGCCTTGGCGATGCGCGCCTTGGCGAAGTCGTGCTGCTCGCGGCTGATGGTCAATCCGGTAACCCGGCAACCGATTTCGCGTGCCGCGAATTCGGCAAAGCCGCCCCAGCCGCAGCCTATCTCCAGCACATGATCCTTCCCGCCTATGCCGGTATCCCTGGCCAGCGCCCGGTATTTGGCGGCCTGGGCGCTCTCGAGATCGTTGACGCCATTGGCGTAAAGCGCCGAGGAATAGGTCATGCTCGGGTCAAGCCATTCCTTGTAGAAGGCGTTGCCGAGATCGTAGTGCGCCGAGATATTACGCTTCGATCCGGTGCGTGTGTTCTCGTTGAACCAGTGACGGATGCGCTGGACTGTGTTGATGAGCCAGCTGGCGCCGCCGGCAACCCTCTCACCGAAGGCGGAGTTGACCACGAATAATTCCAGGAAGCTGGTGACGTCAGGGCTTTCCCAATCGCCGTCCATATAGGATTCGGCAACACCAATTGTGCCGCTGGAAAAGGCGCGGCCCGGCAGGCGCCAGTTCTTGAGCACCAGTTCGGCATCGGGCCCCGGCGCCTTTCCGCCGACGAGAACGGCGCGGCCGTCCGGCATCCAGACTTTCAGCGAACCGCGCGGCAGGTTCATCGCCGCCGACAGCACCATGCGCGCCTTGGCCGGCAGGCCCTTGACGATCTCGGCGAAATTGAACTCGTCGAGCCTGACCGCGTCGCCCGGCGCTATGCCATGATGTTCCCCGTGTGTCATTCCAAGCCCCTGGATCTCCGTGGTGCCGGCGCGATCGCCGAGCCGCGGTTCTCTTGGTTCATCCGCCGGGTTCGAACGCCATTGCCTGGTCCCGGTAGCTTGCGGATCCGGCGACAGGCGGGCTCGAACGAAGCGCGCGCCCCTTAGCCAGAGCTTCAGCGCTTCCCGATGAATGCCTGCGCCAATCTTCCACGCCATGAGGCGGAACTTCAAGAGGCATGCCAAGAGCTGGACTGTGCCACGCGGGCGGCTGGCATCCGCCGCCTTGCGGCAGGCTGCTGCCCGAAATCGAAAACGTCTATGGCAGCCGCGGCGCTAGTGCGATAGCTTTAGCCATGCGTTATGTGATTGTCATTGCCGCCATCGCGTTCTTCCTGATCTGGGACGGTCTCTACAATCAGGGCCGGTATCTCGACGTCACGGTCAGGGAACTCTCCCATGTCGTGCGCTACGTCACCGGAAAAGCCTGATATCCCCTCTTGAGATAGCAGCCTGGCGCCTCATTTGAGGTGCTCACCGGTGTGAGACGAGGTCCAGCCCGATCGAGGCGCGTCGCAAGGACGCGTGGCGCCATGACCGGTTGACGCAAAGAGACCGCCGTCACAAAAGACCCCGACATTTCAGATCGAGGAGGCGGGATTGATCCGGCATATCGTTTTCTTCAGCGCGCGCCGCAAGGAAGATGTGGAAGCAGTTCGCACCGGACTGCTGGCGCTTGGGGACATTCCTCATTCCAGTCTCTTCGAGGTCACGTTGAACACCAAGGTCGACCCGCTGTCGGATGAAGTCGATGTCGTCGTCTACGCGGAATTTGCCGATGACGCGGCGCTGGCAGCCTACAAGTCGCATCCGCTCTATGCGCAGACCACCAGCAAGGTCAAACCATTGCGCGAGCTGCGCTATTCCGCTGATGTCGTGGCTGGAAGCTGATCCCGTGCCGGGATAGCCTCATGTCAAGTCCAGTTGCGGCGGAAGGGAAAGTCCACGGCTGTTTCAGGTGGTTGTTGCGGGGCCGCCGCCGGCGGCATTGCGATCAAGTCTTGAACCGATCTTCCGAATGATGCACATCGCGCTTCCATGACCTCGTCAGGCATTCATCCGCTCGATCATCTGGTTCTGCCGACGCAGAGCCTCGATGTGGCGCGTGCCCGGCTCAACGCCCTTGGCTTCGTCGTCGCTCCGGCCGGAATCCATCCGTTTGGCACGGAAAACTGCTGCGTTTTCCTCGCCGACGGCACCTATCTGGAGCCGCTTGCGATCGGCCGTGAACAGGCTGCGACAGAGGCGGCTGCCGAGGGCAATGTCTTCGTTGCGCGCGATCGCCTCTATCGCGAAAGTCGTGGCAACGAGGGATTTTCCGCGGTGGTGCTTGGCACGGACAATGCCGATGACGACCATGAACGCTATGTCGAAGCGGGTCTGTCGGCGGGAGACAAGCTGAGCTTCTCCCGAGCCTTCACCGACACGGCGGGCAAAAGCGATACGGCGTCATTCAAGCTCGCCTTTGCCGCGGCTCCCGGCCAAACGGACGCATTTCTTTTTGCCTGTCAGCGCATCAACGCGCCGAGAGTAGACCGAGGAGCCTTGCAGGCTCACCCCAATGGGGTCGACGGAATTGTCGAGGTGGTTGCAATCAGCAGCGCTTCCGCCGAGCAGCATCGGCTGATTTCAGTGGCGGTCAATGATCAGGCCGCCGATGCGCACGACGGCGTTTTTCATCTGCCGAACGCGGTCTTGACCGTGCTGGACACCGCCGCTTTCATGGCGAGATTCGGCATACCGGCCGGTACGCCATCAGAATTGCACTTCGCCGCCGTGGTTTTTTCGATCCGCGACATTGGCGCCACCGCAGGTCTGCTTGCGGCCAATGCCGTCCAGCACGATATGTCGGGCAATGACATCATCGTGCGGCCGGCATCCGGGCAGGGCGCGGCTTTCATCTTTCGGGAGATCCCATGAGCAACCCCCTGGCGCCCAATTCGTCAGTAACCGTCGGCAACGTCGTCTTCGACAATGCGGGACCCCTGGCGCTGATCGCCGGCCCTTGCCAGTTCGAATCGCGCCAGCATGCCTTCGACATGGCCGGCACGCTGAAGGAGCTGACCGGCAGGCTCGGCATCGGCCTCGTCTACAAGACGAGTTACGACAAGGCCAATCGCACCTCGCTGTCGGCAACGCGGGGTGCTGGCATGGACGCCGCGCTTCCCGTCTTCGACGAGTTGCGCAAGGAATTCTCGCTTCCCGTGCTGACCGATGTCCACACCGAGGAACAGTGCGCGATCGTGGCGCCGCATGTCGACGTGCTGCAGATTCCGGCCTTCCTGTCGCGCCAGACCGATATGCTGGTCGCCGCCGCGAGGACGGGCAAGGTCATCAATGTGAAGAAGGGGCAGTTCCTCGCGCCCTGGGACATGAAGAACGTCGTCGCCAAGATCACCGGCTCAGGCAATGCCAATGTGCTGACCACCGAGCGCGGCGCTTCTTTCGGCTACAACACGCTGGTGTCGGATATGCGGGCGCTGCCTGTCATGGCCGAGATCGGCGCCCCGGTGATCTTCGACGCCACCCATTCGGTGCAGCAGCCGGGCGGGCAGGGCGGATCGTCTGGCGGGGAGCGCCGCTTTGTCGAGACGCTGGCCCGCGCGGCCGTTGCCGTCGGCGTTGCCGGCGTCTTCATCGAGACCCACCAGGACCCCGACAATTCGACTTCCTCCGACGGTCCCAACATGCTGCCGCTAAAGGATATGCCGGCACTGCTGGAAAGGCTGATGGCCTTCGACAGGATTGCAAAGGGCTGAAAAGCCAATGTCGTAGCGGATAAGCCCCGGTTGTAGGCTCGTCCGGCAAATGAGCGCTTTGGCAAGAGGAAGCCAATGTCCGTCGCCCGCGTCACCGAAATCACCTCGTCGTCCAGGAAAAGCTTTCAAGACGCCATCGAGAAGGGAATTGCGCGCGCCGCGAAGACCCTGAAGAACGTCGAAGGCGCCTGGATCCAGGACCAGAAGATCGTCGTCGAGGATGGCAAGATCGCGGCCTATCGCGTCAATATGAAGGTGACTTTCATCCTCGCGGAGTGATTGGGCAGCCGCCAAAAAAGTCGGGAACTTTCGCCCGCGCCCCTCATTGTCAAAGTGCGGATTAACGACAACGAGGAGCAAACAATGACGACGCAAACAGGCCACACCGAAGCCATTGCCGCTTCGCGAGTCATCGGCACGACCGTCTACAACACCCAAGGCGACAGCATCGGCAGCATCGAGGACGTCATGCTCGACAAGACATCGAACGGCATCATGTTCGCGGTGATTGGATTTGGCGGCTTTCTCGGCATTGGCGAGAAGTACCACGCCATCCCCTGGGCAAGCCTCGACTATGATGAAGCAAGGGGCGGCTATGTCATACCCTTCTCCAAGGAACAGCTGAAGGCAGCGCCTGCCCATTCCATCAACGAACTGGCCGGCGCGGATGGCGAGAGCGCGCGCGACGAGTCATACGAATATTACAAGGTCGCGCCCTACTGGCATTGACGCCACAATCGAAAAGGGGGTCGTTTCCACGGCCCCCTTTTTGATTCAATGCAACGCTATTCGCTGATGTGCAAAGCCGGCAAAGACGCAATAGCCTTTGGCGGCGACTGCTGGTTGTCGCATGACGTCAGGAACGCCGCGGCGATCAGGAACAGACTGACAATACCGCTCAACTCAGACATGGCGAACCCCTCCTGTTTCGCCCCACGATAACATTCCTAACCCGAAATGCGCGTCCGGTGGCATGACTTATGATGACAGGAAATTGCGCTTCGTGAATCGGGCGGGCGGCACTATTCGATCAGGCCCCGATTGCCTTTTGCGTCGCTTTGGCTAAGACGGGCGCGACGTTTTCTCCAGATCAATCGAGGACATCGCAATGACCGCCATCATCGACATTGTCGGGCGTGAAATCCTGGACAGCCGTGGAAACCCGACCGTCGAGGTCGATGTTGTTCTCGAAGACGGTTCGATGGGCCGCGCCGCGGTGCCGTCGGGTGCCTCCACCGGCGCCCACGAAGCCGTCGAGCTTCGCGACGGCGGCGCCCGCTACCTTGGCAAGGGCGTGCTCAGGGCCGTCGAGGCGGTCAATGGCGAATTGTTCGAGGCGATCGGCGGCATGGAAGCCGAAAACCAGATCCATATCGATCAGACCATGATTGAGCTTGATGGCACGCCCAACAAGAGCCGGCTCGGCGCCAACGCCATCTTGGGCGTTTCGCTGGCGGTCGCGAAGGCCGCGGCCGATGCAGCCGGGCTGCCGCTCTACCGCTATGTCGGCGGCACCAAGGCGCATGTCCTGCCTGTGCCGATGATGAACATCATCAATGGTGGCGCGCATGCCGACAATCCGATCGACTTCCAGGAATTCATGATCCTGCCGGTCGGTGCGCCGACGCTGCGCGAAGGCGTGCGCTGGGGCTCGGAAATCTTCCACACGCTGCGCAAGAAGCTGAAGGATGCCGGCCACAACACCAATGTCGGCGACGAGGGCGGCTTCGCCCCGAACCTGAAGAGCGCGCCGGTGGCGCTCGACTTCATCATGGAATCGATCGAGAAGGCCGGATTCAAACCAGGTGAAGAGATCGCGCTCGGCCTCGATTGCGCCGCGACCGAGTTCTTCAAGGACGGCAACTATGTCTATGAGGGCGAGAAGAAGACGCGCGATCCCAAGGCGCAAGCCAAGTACCTCGCCAAGCTCGCGGCCGACTATCCGATCATCTCGATCGAGGATGGCCTTGCCGAGGACGATTGGGAAGGCTGGAAGTACCTGACCGACCTGATCGGCAAGAAGACGCAGCTCGTTGGTGACGATCTCTTCGTCACCAACACGGCGCGCCTGCGCGACGGCATCCGCATGGGCGTCGCCAACTCGATCCTGGTCAAGGTCAACCAGATCGGCTCGCTGACCGAGACGCTGGATGCGGTCGAGACCGCGCACAAGGCTGCCTACACCGCCGTCATGTCGCACCGTTCGGGCGAAACCGAGGATTCGACCATTGCCGATCTCGCCGTCGCCACCAATTGCGGGCAGATCAAGACCGGCTCGCTGTCGCGCTCCGACCGCATGGCCAAATACAACCAGCTGATCCGCATCGAGGAAGAACTCGGCAAGCAGGCGCATTACGCCGGCAAGTCGGTGATCAAGGGCTGATCCGGCCGCACATCGTTGATACGGAGAGGGCGGGACATCCCGCCCTTTTTCATTTCGGGCCGGCATGGCGGTCTCCCGTAACCGTCCGTTAAGCACAATCAGGCGAAAAAGACTTCGAGCCGTTTGAGTTCGCGGCACGGGGAATCGGTTATGTGGACGCGTCAGCACAAGCAGAGAAACACCGGCCGGCTGATCATTCCCTCGCTGTGCGTGCTGTTCCTGGCTTATTTCGGCTTCCATGCCTATCACGGTGAATTCGGCATCAATTCGAAATACAAGCTTGAGGCCGAGACGGTTGCGTTGCAGGGTCAGCTCGATGCGATCAAGGCACGCAGGATGGAACTCGAGCGGCGCGTCAAGCTCATGCACGACGGCACGCTGGAGAAGGACATGCTGGACGAGCAGGCGCGCAAGGCACTCAATCTGTCGCAGGCCGACGAGATCACCATCATGCTGCCGGCTCCGGCGAAGTAACCAATTTCAGGTTAATCACCAATATTTTCAATGATTTTAATTGCTTAGGCGCATGCCAGCTATGCAATTTCGACATGGCGGAACGCCTTTCTACGTGTTAGCCTCCCATAAATCGAAGGGGAGGGCGATCTCCCCGGAGCAGTTTGATCTTGCTCCAGTGTCCGCAAAGAGACGCCAACAGGGAGTGATGCATGGCCACCGCAGCCAGAAAAGCGCCTGCCAAATCGAAATCCGACGGCAAACCCGGTCTATCAGCACCCAAGCCTGTTGACTTCACCAAGGACGAAGAGCTTGCCGCCTACCGGCACATGCTGCTCATCCGCCGTTTCGAGGAGAAGGCCGGCCAGCTCTACGGCATGGGCTTCATTGGCGGTTTCTGTCACCTCTATATCGGCCAGGAAGCGGTCGTCACCGGCATGAAGATGGCGCTGATCGACGGCGATCAGATGATCACGGCCTATCGCGATCACGGCCACATGCTGGCGATGGAGCTGTCGCCGCGTGGCGTGATGGCCGAGCTGACCGGACGCCGCGGCGGCTTGTCCAGAGGCAAGGGCGGTTCCATGCACATGTTCTCCAAGGAGAAGCATTTCTATGGCGGTCACGGCATTGTCGGTGCGCAGGTGTCGCTTGGAACAGGTCTGGCCTTTGCCAACCGCTACCGCGACAACAACAATGTCTCGCTGACCTATTTCGGCGACGGCGCCGCCAACCAGGGCCAGGTCTACGAAAGCTTCAACATGGCCTCGCTGTGGAAGCTGCCGGTGATCTACATCATCGAGAACAACCGCTACGCCATGGGCACCTCGGTGTCGCGCTCTTCGGCGGAAACCAATTTTTCGCATCGTGGCGCGTCGTTCAAGATTCCGGGCATCCAGGTCGACGGCATGGATGTGCGTGCGGTGAAGGCGGCTGGCGATCTGGCTACCGAGTGGTGCCGTGCCGGCAACGGGCCGATCATTCTCGAAATGCAGACTTATCGCTATCGCGGCCACTCGATGTCCGACCCGGCGAAATATCGCTCCAAGGAAGAAGTCCAGAAGATGCGCTCCGATCATGATCCGATCGAGCAGGTCAAGGCGCGGCTCATCGAGAAGAAGTGGGCGACCGAGGACGAACTCAAAACCGTCGACAAGGAGGTTCGCGACATCGTCGCCGACGCCGCCGAATTTGCCCAGCACGACGCGGAGCCGGATCCGTCCGAGCTCTGGACCGATATCGTATTGTAAGGGAGGGCCAGGACATGCCGATCGAAATTCTCATGCCCGCCCTCTCGCCGACCATGGAAGAGGGCAATCTTTCCAAGTGGTTGAAGAACGAGGGCGACAAGGTCGTCGCCGGCGACGTCATTGCCGAGATCGAAACCGACAAGGCGACGATGGAAGTCGAAGCCGTCGACGAAGGTACGCTGGGCAAGATCCTGATCGCCGCCGGCACCGAAGGCGTCAAGGTCAACACGCCGATCGCCGTTCTGCTGCAGGATGGCGAAAGTTCTGGCGACATCGACAAGGCCTCCAAGGCGGCTCCCGCCTCGACGCAAGACGCGGTGTCAACTGGTGGGCAGCGCGCCGACGCGGCCGAGGAAGGCTCGCATCGGGCGCCGCAGGATGCTGGAGAGGCGCCGAAAGCCTCCGTCCCCGCCGCCCCGGTGGTCAACCTCGCTGCCGATCCGGACATTCCTGCCGGCACCGAAATGGTCTCGACCACGGTGCGCGAGGCGCTGCGTGATGCCATGGCCGAGGAAATGCGCCGCGACGGCGATGTCTTCGTCATGGGTGAGGAAGTCGCCGAATACCAGGGCGCCTACAAGATCACACAGGGCTTGCTGCAGGAATTTGGGCCGCGGCGCGTCGTTGACACGCCGATTACCGAGCATGGTTTTGCCGGCGTTGGTGTCGGCGCGGCGATGGCTGGGCTGAAGCCGATCGTCGAGTTCATGACCTTCAACTTCGCCATGCAGGCGATTGACCAGATCATCAACTCCGCCGCCAAGACGCTTTATATGTCGGGCGGCCAGATGGGCGCGCCGATCGTGTTCCGCGGGCCAAATGGCGCGGCGGCCCGCGTCGCGGCGCAGCACTCGCAGTGCTATGCCGCCTGGTACAGCCACATTCCAGGCCTGAAGGTCGTTATGCCGTATACGGCCGCCGACGCCAAGGGCCTGCTCAAGGCAGCGATCCGCGATCCGAACCCGGTCATCTTCCTCGAGAATGAAATCCTCTACGGCCAGTCCTTCGACGTTCCGAAGCTGGACGACTTCGTGCTGCCGATCGGCAAGGCGCGCATCCACAAGGCAGGCAAGGATGTCACCATCGTCTCTTTCGGCATTGGCATGACCTATGCGGTGAAGGCTGAAGCGGAGCTGCGCGGCATGGGGATCGACGCCGAGATCATCGACCTCAGGACTATCCGTCCGCTCGATCTCGACACCGTCATCGCCTCGGTCAAGAAGACCAACCGGCTGGTCGTGGTCGAAGAAGGCTACCCGCAGAATTCGGTTGGCGACCACATCGCCAACCAGGTCTCGCAGCGCGCCTTCGATTTCCTCGACGCACCGGTCATCACCATTGCCGGCAAGGACGTGCCGATGCCTTATGCGGCGAACCTCGAAAAACTGGCTTTGCCGAATGTCGGCGAGGTCATCGAGGCCGTCAAAGCCGTCGCATATCGCTGAACCGGGTGGGAGGACAATATGCCAATCAACATCACCATGCCGGCGCTCTCGCCCACTATGGAAGAGGGCAATCTTTCCAAGTGGCTGGTCAAGGAAGGCGACAAGGTTTCGCCCGGCGACGTGATCGCCGAGATCGAAACCGACAAGGCGACGATGGAGGTCGAAGCCGTCGATGAGGGCACGGTTGCCAAGCTCGTCGTGCCGGCCGGAACCGAAGGGGTCAAGGTCAACGCGGTGATCGCGGTGCTTGCGGCGGAAGGCGAAGATGCCGGCGCCGCGGCGAAAAGCGGCGGCGCCACACCGGCGAAAGCCGAAGCTCCGAAAGCGGATACGCCTAAAGCCGAAGCGCCTAAAGCCGAAGCGCCGAATGCTGAAGCGCCAAAGGCCGAGGCCGAGGCCCCAAAGGCGCAGGCGGCTCCGGCCGCCAATGGCAACGCGGCTGGCGACCGCACCTTTGCATCGCCGCTTGCCCGCCGTATCGCCAAGGACGCCGGCGTCGACGTCTCTGGGGTCACCGGCACCGGCCCGCACGGCCGCGTGGTCAAGGCTGACGTAGATGCCGCGATTGCCGGTGGTGGCGCCAAGGCGGCACCGGCTGCCAAGGCTCCGGCCGGCGCGCCTGCCTCCGCCCCGGCGGTAAAGGCGATGTCGGACGAGCAGGTGCTGAAACTGTTCGAGGAAGGCTCCTACGAACTCGTCTCGCACGACAATATGCGCAAGACCATCGCGCGGCGCCTGGTCGAAGCAAAAACCACCATCCCGCATTTCTATCTGACGCTCGACTGCGAACTCGACGCGCTGCTGGCTTTGCGCACTCAGCTCAATGCCGCGGCACCGGTGAAGAAGACCGACAAGGGCGAGGCGCCCGCCTACAAGCTGTCGGTCAACGACATGGTGATCAAGGCGATGGCGATGGCCTTGAAGGCGGTGCCGGATGCCAATGCCTCATGGACCGAGAGCGCCATGGTCAAGCACAGGCATGCCGATGTCGGCGTCGCCGTTTCGATCCCCGGTGGCCTGATCACGCCGATCATCCGGCATGCCGATGAAAAGACGCTGTCGGTCATCTCTAACGAGGTGAAGGACCTGGCCAGCCGCGCCCGCAGCCGCAAGCTGAAGCCGGAGGAATATCAAGGCGGCACGACCGCCGTCTCCAATCTCGGCATGTTCGGCATCAAGGACTTTGCCGCCGTCATCAACCCGCCGCATGCGACGATCCTGGCGGTCGGCGCGGGCGAGGAGCGGGCGGTGGTCAAGAATGGTGAGATCAAGATCGCCACCGTGATGTCGGTGACGCTGTCGACTGACCATCGTGCGGTTGATGGCGCGCTGGGGGCCGAACTGCTGGTCGCCTTCAAGAAGCTGATCGAGAATCCGATGGGCATGCTGGTCTAGGAAAGGGAAAGGCTGTGCGGATATTCTTCACCAGCCTTTTCGCCTTTTTGATTTCCGGCTTGGCCGGCGGCCTTATCGCGCAATGGTTGGCTGTCGCCACCGGCGCCGAGGAAGAATACATCATCGTCTTCATGTTCTCGGTGCTGGTGACTTTTGTCGCCACCTTCATCTTCTTCATTGCGCAATTGACGAACGATCCGGTCGCGGCCGTTGCCAGGGCGGGCAAGTGGACGCTGATTGCCTTTGTGGCGCTTCTCGTCCTGCTGGTCGCGCTGATCCTCTACAGCGACAGCAGCGGCGCGGTGGTCAGGAAAGACATACCGATGGTTGCCGGTCTCGGTCTGCCGGGCCTGGTGACGATCGTCATCCATTGGTTGTTCGTACGCTGGCGCGTGAAGCGCGGCGTGGCCGACACAAAGGCAGGTTGAACGGATGAAGACGGTGCTTTGTTACGGCGACTCGCTGACCTGGGGCTACAATGCCGAGGGCGGCCGTCATGGGCTCGGGGATCGCTGGCCAAGCGTCCTGCAAGCAGGCCTCGGCGGAGGCGTTCAAGTCGTCGCCGAGGGGCTCAATGGCCGCACCACCGCCTTCGACGATCATCTGGCCGGAGCCGATCGCAACGGCGCGCGGCTGCTGCCGACAGTGTTGACGACGCATGCGCCGATCGACCTGATCGTCATCATGCTCGGCGCCAATGACATGAAGCCATGGATCCATGGCAACCCGGTTGCCGCCAAGCAAGGCATCCAGCGGCTGATCGATATCGTGCGTGGCCACGACTATCCGTTCGACTGGCCGGCACCGCAGATACTGATCGTTTCGCCGCCTCTTGTCAGCCGCACCGAAAATGCCGACTTCAGGGAGATGTTCGCCGGCGGCGATGAGGCCTCGAAGCAGCTTGCGCCGCAATACGCCGCACTCGCCGACGAGGTCGGCTGCGGCTTCTTCGACGCTGGCACGGTGGCGCAAACAACACCTCTCGATGGCGTCCACCTCGATGCCGAGAATACGCGAAACATTGGCGAGGCGCTGACGCCGGTCGTGCGCGTCATGCTGGAATTGTGATTGAAGGAGAAAACCCGTGGCTGAGAACTACGACGTCATCATCATCGGCTCCGGTCCCGGCGGCTATGTCACCGCGGTGCGCTCCGCCCAGCTCGGCTTCAAGACGGCGATCGTCGAGCGCGAGCATCTGGGCGGCATCTGTCTGAATTGGGGCTGTATTCCGACCAAGGCGCTGCTGCGGTCGGCCGAGATCATGCATTATTCCGATCATCTGAAGGATTACGGCCTGAAGCTCGATGGCGGCAAGATCCGTGCCGATACCGCTGCCGTCGTCGATCGGTCGCGAAAAGTGTCGCTCAGGCTCAATGGCGGCGTCGCCTTCCTGATGAAGAAGAACAAGGTCGACGTCATCTGGGGCGAGGCCAAACTATCCAAGCCCGGTGAGATCGTGGTTTCCAAGACGGCCAAGAAGCCGATGGAGCCGCAGCCGCCGGTGCCGAAAGGCGTCAAGGGCGAGGGCACCTACACCGCCAAGCACATCATCCTGGCGACCGGCGCCCGGCCGCGCGCTCTGCCCGGCATAGAGCCGGACGGCAAGCTGATCTGGACCTATTTCGAAGCCATGGTGCCGAAGGAGATGCCGAAGTCGCTGCTGGTGATGGGCTCAGGCGCCATCGGCATCGAATTCGCCTCCTTCTATCGCACAATGGGCGCCGACGTCACGGTCGTCGAGCTGCTGCCGGCGGTGATGCCGGTCGAGGACGCAGAGGTCTCGAAATTCGCGCAAAAGCAGTTCGAGAAGCAAGGCATGAAGATCATCCTCGAGGCCAAGGTAACCAAGGTCGAGAAGGGGGCGAACTCGATTACCGCGCATGTCGAGATGAAGGACGGCAAGGCCGAGAAGATCACCGCCGACCGCATGATCTCGGCCGTTGGCGTCCAGGGCAATATCGAGAACCTCGGACTTGAAGCACTTGGTGTTAAGACCGAGCGCGGTTGCGTGGTCATCGACGGTTACGGCAAGACCAATGTGCCTGGTATCTACGCCATCGGCGATGTCGCCGGTCCGCCCATGCTTGCTCACAAGGCCGAGCACGAGGGCGTCGTGTGCGTCGAGAAGATCGCGAATTTCCCCGGTGTTCATGCCACGGACAAGCTCAAGATCCCCGGCTGCACCTACTGCAATCCGCAGGTCGCCTCGGTCGGACTGACGGAAGCAAAAGCCAAGGCCGAGGGCAAGGATATCCGCGTCGGCCGGTTCCAGTTCGGAGCCAACGGCAAAGCCATTGCGCTTGGGGAAGACCAGGGCTTCATCAAGACCATCTTCGACAAGAAGACCGGTCAGTTGCTCGGCGCACACATGGTCGGCGCCGAAGTTACGGAACTGATCCAGGGTTTTGTCGTGGCGATGAACCTCGAAACCACCGAGGAAGAGCTGATGCACACCATCTTCCCGCATCCGACGCTGTCCGAGATGATGAAGGAAAGCGTGCTCGACGCCTATGGCCGCGCCTTGAACGCATGATAGATTCCCCGCGGGAGACTCAGCTGTCAAAGCCGTGGGATCTCGACGGCGAGGCAGTTCGTTTCCGAATGCATTTTTACTGGCGCAAGGAGAAGGCATATGCACTTGAACGGCGTGGGCTGGATCGCAGCAATCATTATCGGCGGCCTGGCAGGCTGGTTGGCCGAAATGGTCATGAAGAGCAACACCGGCATATTCATGAACATTATCATGGGCATCGTTGGCGCGGTGGTGCTGAATGCAGTCCTGCAGGCCCTCAACATCGGCGTATTCGGCGTCGGCTGGACCGCTTATCTGATCACCGGATTCATCGGTGCCTGCCTGCTGATCTGGGTAGGTCGCCTGGTGCGCCGTTAGTCGATATCGTTTTCGGCTATGCGAAAACGGTTGTAGCGGCATGCGCCGCTGCAGCCTTTTTCTTTGTCCCGAAAAGTCCTAGATGACGTTAAGGTGACGATCGCCGACGGGCGGTCGCAAGAAAGGCCAGGGTTCAGATGGTCACTGTCCTCGACACGATCGCCAACGCGCCGCGGCTGCGGCATCCCGAGAAGGCCCACAAGCCCGACCAGGAGGTATTGCGCAAGCCGGACTGGATCCGCGTCAAGGCGCCGGTGTCGAAGGGATATGCCGAGACACGTGAGATCGTGAAATCGCACAAGCTGGTGACCGTATGCGAAGAGGCCGGTTGCCCGAACATCGGCGAGTGCTGGGAAAAGAAGCACGCCACCTTCATGATCATGGGCGAGATCTGCACGCGCGCCTGCGCCTTCTGCAATGTCGCCACTGGCATCCCGACCGCGCTCGACTCCGACGAGCCCGCGCGTGTCGCGCATGCCGTCAAGCAAATGGGCCTCAGCCACGTCGTCATCACCTCCGTTGACCGCGACGATCTCGACGATGGCGGTGCGCAGCACTTCGCCGATGTCATCCGTGCGATCCGGGCGGCAACGCCTCTGACGACGATCGAAATCCTGACGCCCGATTTCCTGCGCAAGGAAGGCGCGCTGGAGGTCGTCGTGGCGGCCAGGCCCGACGTCTTCAACCACAATCTCGAAACCGTGCCATCGAATTATCTGAAGGTCCGGCCGGGCGCCCGCTATTTCCACTCGATCCGGCTGCTGCAGCGGGTCAAGGAACTCGATCCGTCGATTTTCACCAAGTCCGGCATCATGGTCGGCCTTGGCGAGGAGCGGAACGAAATCCTGCAATTAATGGACGATCTGCGTTCGGCCAATGTCGACTTCATGACCATCGGCCAATACCTGCAGCCGTCGAAGAAGCACCACCCGGTGATCCGCTTCGTCACGCCGGAGGAATTCAAGTCCTTCGAGACGATCGGCAAGACAAAGGGTTTCCTGCTGGTGGCATCGAGCCCGCTGACACGCTCTTCGCACCATGCCGGCGACGATTTCGCCCGGCTGCGCGCCGCGCGCGAAGCGCAGCTCCAGAAATTGGTCTAACGCCGGTTTCATGCCGAAATTCGAAGCCACCCGCCGCGTCGCCCACACGCCTGAGCAGATGTTCGCGCTGGTCGCCGACATCGAAACTTACCCGCAATTCCTGCCGCTTTGCGAAGCGTTGGCGGTCCGCTCGCGCAAGGAGCGTGACGGCCGCACCATCCTCGTGGCCGACATGAGCATCGGCTATAAGGCGATCCGGGAGACTTTCACGACGCAGGTGCTGCTCAAGCCCGACGAACATGCCATCGACGTGAAGTATATTGACGGCCCGTTCAAATATCTGAGCAATGTCTGGCGGTTCGAGCCGGATGGTGCCGGTTGTGCCGTGCGCTTCTTCATCGACTATGAATTCAAGAGCCGCATCCTGGGTGCGCTGATGGGCACGATGTTCGATCGTGCCTTCCGCATGTTCGCCGAAGCTTTTGAAAAGCGCGCCGACATCATCTACGGCAAGAAACCGGCGGCCTGACTCTCGCCAAGCGCCTGCAAGCCGATCTCAAGTGCATGATGGACCGTTTCCCGGCGGATGAAGTCACGGCCATTGTCGGCAAACAGCTTGCGTTCAGCCGTCACGGGTCGGCCGTTCACCGCAACGCCAAACCAGACCAGCCCGACCGGCTTTTCCCTGGAACCGCCACCCGGACCGGCAATGCCGGTGACGGCCAGCGCCAGCCCGGCACGCGAACGGGCGAGCGCTCCAGCGGCCATCTCGATGGCTGCCTCGCGGGAGACCGCACCATGCACGTCGAGCGTGGCGGCGCGAACACCGAGCATGTCCATCTTGGCTTCATTGGAATAGGTGATGAAGCCGCGATCGACCACGGCGGAAGAACCGGCAATGTCGGTCAGCGCGGCGATGATCATCCCGCCGGTACAGCTTTCCGCGGTCGCCAGCATGATGCCGCGCTCCCGGCACGCCTCAAACAGGGCGATTGCCAGTTCGCTGTTGGTCATTCCGGAACCTCGCCTGGAAACACCACACTGGCGGTGGCGATCGCCGCGATACCTTCCTCGCGGCCGACAAAGCCGAGCTTCTCGTTGGTTGTCGCCTTGACCGAGATGCGGTCGGCGGAAATGCCCAGCATCTGCGAAAGGACTGATGTCATCGCCTCGCGGTGCGGGCCGACGCGCGGCGCCTCGCAGATCAGCGTGATATCGGCATTGGCGATGCGTCCGCCGCGCTCGCGCACCAGTCTTGCCGCATGTTCGACGAATATCCGCGATGCAGCGCCTTTCCACTGCGGATCGGATGGAGGAAAGTGCGTGCCGATATCGCCGGCCCCGCAGGTCGCCAGCAGCGCGTCGGTCAGGGCGTGCAGGCCGACATCCGCGTCGGAATGGCCCGACAGTTTCCTGTCATGCGGGATGGCGACGCCACAAAGCGTAACATGGTCGCCGGGCTCGAAGGCGTGGACATCGTAGCCATTGCCGGTGCGGATGTCGGGAAAGTGTGTCCGCTCGCTAGAAAGTCGCTGGTGCGCCATGGCGATATCCCGTGCCCATGTGAGTTTGACATTGTCGGGCGATCCAGGAACGAGCTTCACCGGCATTTGCATCCATTCGGCGATCGACGCGTCGTCTGTAAAGTCGGATTTGCCGCTGTCATAGGCTTGCTCATGCATCGTCATGATCGCGAGGAAGGGAAAGCCTTGCGGCGTTTGCGCCGCGTGCAGCCCGCTCCTTGGCACCGTTTCGCCGACCATGCCGGTCGCCGATTCGCGTTTCAGCGTGTCGGCGACCGGCAGGGCGGGAAGCGCGCCTTCACGTTCGCCGATGGCCGCGATGGTGCGGTCGATCAGATCCATGTCTACAAAGGGGCGCGCGGCGTCGTGGATGAGGACCTTGTCCGGCGCGTAGCTTCTCAGCGCCTGCAGCCCGAGCCGAACCGAATCCTGCCTGGTCGCGCCTCCGGCAATTGCCGTTACCCGATCCGCATCGGTTCCGACCGCTTGCTGAAAAAGCTCGCGGTCTTCGGCATGGATGGCCACGACGACCCGGCCGATGAGCGGGTGCGCCAGAAAAATGTCTATGACACGAGCGATGACGGCGCGTCCGCCAATTCGTTGATATTGCTTAGGACCATCGGCTTGTCCGGCGCGCGCGCCGCGGCCGGCCGCGACGATAACCACCGCGACTTTGCCACCCGGATCCGGAGCCTGATTTTCGGTTGCGCCAGTCATGCAGTCCGGTCCTAGTCGCGGCCAAGGCCGAAGGCCAGCATTTTCCCAATTGCGCCTTAATGTGGCGTCATTCCGCGTTGCACATTTCTCTCCATCTGGCTAGAGAATGTGCAACGAATGGACGTGCTTGGTTTTTGTGCATGGTTAACTTGACCGGATTGGCCCAGGCTCTTGACCTCGGCGGCGTCAGAATACGCAACCGCGTCTTCCTCGCGCCGATGTCGGGGATCACGGACGAGGCGTTCAGGCAGCGCGCCCATGGGCATGGCGCAGGCCTGGTCGTGTCCGAAATGGTGGCCAGCGGCGAACTCGCCAAGGGCAGGGCGGGTTGTGGCCTGCGGATACGCCATTCCGGACTGCCCGTCCATATGGTGCAGCTTGCCGGGCGCGAGGCCATGCATATGGCTGAAGGCGCGCGGATCGCCGCCGGCGAGGGCGCCGACATCATCGACATCAACATGGGCTGCCCGGCCAAGAAGGTTACCGGTGGCTATGCCGGTTCGGCATTGATGCTGGATCTCGATCACGCGCTCTCGCTGATCGAGGCCGTGGTAGGCGCGGTCAAGGTGCCGGTGACGGTCAAGATGCGGCTGGGTTGGGACGAAGGCGCGCTCAACGCTCCTGTCCTGGCGCGCCGGGCCGAACAGGCGGGCGTCAGGATGGTCACGGTCCATGGCCGCACACGCTGCCAGTTCTACCAGGGCAAGGCGGACTGGCGCGCCATCGCTCGCGTCAAGGAGGCCGTTTCCATTCCGGTCGTCGCCAATGGCGATGTCTGCTCCCCAAGCGAGGCAGCTGCCGTTCTCGAACAGTCCGGCGCCGACGCGTTGATGGTCGGTCGCGCCCATTATGGCGCGCCGTGGGTCGCCGGCGGCATCGCTGCGGCTGCCGCCGGGACATTTTCGCCCGGCATTCCCGAGACCGCGCAAGAGCTTACCGATTATGTCGTCGCCCACTACGAGGACATGCTGGCGCTTTACGGCTTCGAGAGCGGCCTGCGCCAGGCGCGCAAGCATCTGGGCTGGTATCTCGACCGACATGCCGGGGGTGTCGCTGGCGAGAGTAGGAAAGCGATATTGACCGCGTCCGAACCGGCCCGCGTCATTGCCTTGCTGCGTGACGTGTTTTCGCGCGATCCGCAAACCTTGAACCTGCGGAGCGCCGCATGACCGCAACCCCTGGCCAAGGCGTTGACATGGCGGATGCTGCCCAGATCGTGCTAAACACGATCCGCCGCCCGGTGATCATGATCAGCGAGGAAGGCTTCATCACCTTCGCCAATGCCGATGCCGAGGACTTCTTTCGCTCCAGCGCGACCATGCTGGCGCGCAACACCCTGTCCAAGCTCATACCCTTCGGCAGTCCGCTGCTGACACTGGTCGACCAGGTGCGCGAGCGCCGCGCGCCCGTCAACGAATATCGGGTCGACGTTTCGTCGCCGCGCCTCGGCATCGAAAAGGTCGTCGATCTCTATGTCGCGCCGGTGCCGGAGTTTCCGGGCTCCGTCGTGGTCATGTTCCAGGAGCGGTCGATGGCCGACAAGATCGACCGGCAGATGACGCATCGCGGCGCGGCGCGCTCGGTGACCGGTCTGGCGGCGATGCTGGCGCATGAGATCAAGAACCCGCTCTCCGGCATCAGGGGGGCGGCTCAGCTGCTCGAGCTGTCCGCTTCCGATGAGGATCGCGCGCTGACGCGGCTGATCACCGACGAGACGGACCGTATCGTATCGCTGGTCGACCGCATGGAGGTGTTTTCCGACGAGCGGCCGATCGACCGCTATCCCGTCAACATCCATGTGGTGCTCGATCACGTGAAAGCGATCGCAAAGAACGGTTTCGCTAGGAAAATCAAGATACTGGAGGACTATGATCCATCATTGCCTCCGGTGTTTGCCAATCGTGATCAGCTGATCCAGGTGTTCCTTAATCTGATCAAGAACGCCGCCGAGGCAATCGGTGGCGACCCCCAGGGCGAGATCGTGCTGTCCACCGCCTTCCGGCCCGGTATTCGCGTTTCGGTTCCGGGGACGCAGGACCGCGTGTCGCTGCCTCTGGAGTTCTGCGTGCGCGACAATGGTTCCGGCGTGTCGGAGGATATCCTGCCGATCCTGTTCGATCCCTTCATCACCACCAAGCCGAACGGCTCGGGGCTCGGGCTGGCGCTGGTCGCCAAGATCGTCGGTGAACATGGCGGCATCATCGAATGCGATTCGACGCCGCGCGCGACAACATTCCGGGTCCTGATGCCGGCCTGGAAGGAAACGGCGCTTGGCGCTGATCAAGACGGTGAAGGAGACCGCAAATGACCGTTCGCGGCAATATTCTGGTCGCCGACGACGATGCTGCGATCCGCACCGTTCTCAATCAGGCCCTGTCGCGTGTCGGTCACGAGGTGCGCGTCACCTCCAACGCGTCGACCCTGTGGCGCTGGGTCGCGGCCGGCGAGGGTGATCTCGTCATCACCGACGTCGTGATGCCGGACGAGAACGCTTTCGACATGCTGCCGCGCATCAAGAAGGCGCGGCCGGAACTGCCTGTCATCGTGATGAGCGCCCAGAATACCTTCATGACGGCGATCCGCGCTTCCGAAACGGGCGCCTATGAATATCTGCCGAAGCCTTTCGACCTGACCGAACTCCTCAACATCGTCAACCGCGCTTTGTCCGAGCCCCGGCGGCCGAAGATCGATGCCAGGCAAGAAGAGCCGCCCGAAACGATGCCGCTGGTCGGCCGTTCGGCGGCCATGCAGGACATCTACCGCATGCTGGCGCGCATGATGCAGACCGACCTGACGGTGATGATTTCGGGCGAATCGGGCACCGGCAAGGAACTGGTGGCACGAGCGCTGCATGAATATGGGCGCCGTCGTGGCGGCCCGTTCGTTGCCATCAACATGGCGGCTATCCCGCGCGACCTTATTGAATCGGAACTGTTCGGTCACGAGAAGGGCGCCTTCACCGGCGCGCAGAGCCGCTCGACTGGCCGTTTCGAGCAGGCGGAGGGCGGCACGCTGTTCCTTGACGAGATCGGCGACATGCCGATGGAGGCGCAGACGCGCTTGCTGCGCGTCCTGCAGCAGGGCGAGTACACGACTGTCGGCGGCCGCACGCCGATCAAGACCGATGTGCGAATTGTCGCCGCCACCAACAAGGACCTGCGTACGCTGATCAACCAGGGCCTCTTCCGCGAGGATCTTTTCTACCGTCTCAATGTCGTGCCGCTCAGGTTGCCGGCCTTGCGCGAACGCTCCGAGGATGTGCCCGATCTGGTGCGCCATTTCTTCAAGCTCGGCGAAATGGAGGGGCTGCAGACCAAGCGCATCTCTTCCGGCGGCATCGAACTGATGAAGCGCTATCCCTGGCCAGGCAATGTGCGCGAGCTGGAAAACCTGGTCCGCAGGCTCGCCGCGCTTTATTCGCAGGACGAGATTTCCGCCGAGATCATCGAGACGGAGCTCAAGACAGGCGAACGCCCCGTGGTACCGGGTGGCGGCAACCTCATTCCCGACGATCTTTCCATCGGGCAGGCGGTGGAGCACTTCCTGCAGCGCTATTTCGCCTCCTTTGCGGGCGAATTGCCGCCTGCCGGTCTGTACGAGCGTATCCTGTCCGAAGTCGAATATCCGTTGGTGCTGGCTTCGATGACGGCAACCCGCGGCAACCAGATCAAGGCCGCGGAGCTCCTGGGACTCAATCGCAACACCCTGCGCAAGAAGATTCGCGAATTAGGCGTCAACGTTTACAAGTCCTCCCGCCAGACCTGAGCGCGCGCTGCATACAGGATCTTTTCAGGGGACCGACCGGGGAAAGAGTCCTGTAGTTGTCACACTTGTTGCATAATCGCCACAATGCGTTGCATAGATCGGACGCAATCACTGGCTCTAGACGGCGACATGGCTCCGCAGACACCTGTACTCAACAAACCGCTCTTCAGCGAACCTGGCGCGCGCGACGGGCGCCGGCTGCTGGCACTCCCTGGCGTGGTGGCGGTCGTCGGTGCCTTGGTCATGGCGGCTATTTCGTTCGCCATCCTGGTCGGTGCGACACCGATTGCGCCTGACGCCAAAACGACCTGGGCGCTGATCGCTCTCAACGCCGCCTTCGTGCTCTTCCTCATCGCGCTGGTTGGACGCGAGGTGCATCGCATCGTCATGGCGCGCCGGCATGGCAAAGCGGCTTCTCGGCTGCATGTGCGCATCGTTGCCATGTTCGCTCTCGTTGCCGCCATTCCCGCCATCATGGTGGCGATCATCGCCTCGATCACGCTCGATATCGGCCTTGATCGCTGGTTCGAAATTCGCACCAAGACGATCGTCAATTCGTCCCTGTCGATCGCCGACGCCTATGTGCAGGAGAACGCGCGCAACCTGCAGGGTACGACGTTGTCGATGGCCTACGATCTCGATGCGTCGCGAACGCTCTACGGCCTCGATCGCACCGGCTTTCTCGATCTCATGAACAAGGAAGCCGTGGGGCGCTCGCTGGCGCATGCCGCCCTGATCAAGCCCGATGGCTCCTTCGTCATGAGCGCCAAGACCGATGCCGATTTCGCCATGCCGGAACCGCCGGAAGGAGCGGTGGCCACCGCCACCGACGGCAAGCCGGTGCTGATCGAGCCGCGCACGCGCAACATCATGGGCGCCATCGTCAAGCTGCGCGAGCTCGATGGCCTCTATCTCTACACCATCCGTCTGGTCGACCCCGAGGTGATCAAGGCGCGGCAGATCGTCAGGTCCAACACCGACGAGTATCGCAATCTCGAGGATAACAGGCGTACCTCGCAAGTGGCGTTTGCGCTGCCCTATCTGTCGCTGACCCTGATCATCATCCTGTCGGCAATCTGGACCGGCATAGCTGTTGCCGACCGGCTCGTGCGGCCGATCCGTCAGCTGATCGGCGCTGCCGACGAAGTCGCGACCGGCAATCTCGACGTCGCGGTGCCGGTGCGGCCATCCGATGGCGATGTCGCCTCGCTCGGCGACACGTTCAACAAGATGCTGCTGGAGCTCAAATCGCAGCGCAACGAGATCCTGTCGGCGAAGGACCTGATCGATGAGAGGCGGCGTTTTTCCGAAGCCGTGCTTGCCGGAGTCACCGCCGGCGTCATCGGCGTCGACCCTTACGGCATCATCACCATCGTCAATCGTTCTGCCGAATCGATGCTGGCCGTTTCCGCCAGCGCGGCACTTGGGCAGAATCTTTCCGCGATCCTGCCGCATGTCGGCCGCGTCTTCGAGATCGGTCGTAAATCCGGCAAGCCGGTCTACCGCGAACAGGTGACCTTCTATCGCGCCGGCGCCGAGCGGACCTTCAATGTGCAGGTCACCATCGAGGCAGGCGACGACGGCTCGGAGGAAAAATCCTATGTCGTGACCGTCGACGACATCACCGATCTGGTTCAGGCCCAGCGCTCATCCGCTTGGGCCGACGTGGCGCGGCGCATCGCCCACGAGATCAAGAATCCGCTGACGCCGATCCAGCTTTCCGCCGAACGCATCAAGCGCCGCTACGGCAAGGTCATCACCGAAGACCGCGAGGTTTTCGACCAGTGCACCGACACCATTATCCGGCAGGTGGAGGATATCGGCCGCATGGTCGACGAGTTCTCGGCTTTCGCGCGCATGCCAAAGCCCGAGATGAAGGCCATCGACCTGCGCGAATCGCTGCGCGAGGCTTCCTTCCTGGTCGAAGTCAGCCGCGCCGACATCACCTTCGAGCGGATATTCGGGAACGAGCCGCTCAAGGGCACGTTCGACAGCCGGCTGATCGCCCAGGCTTTCGGCAATGTGATCAAGAATGCCGCCGAGGCGATCGACGGACTGGAACATAAGGACGGTTCGCACGGCATAATCCGGATTCAAGCCGGCCGTCAGAATGGCGCGATTCGCATCGATGTCATCGACAATGGCAAAGGCCTGCCGCGCGAGAATCGCCAACGGTTGCTGGAGCCCTATATGACCACGCGTGAAAAGGGCACCGGGCTTGGTCTCGCTATCGTCAAGAAGATCGTGGAGGACCATGGCGGCAGGCTGGAACTCCATGACGCGCCTGCGGATTTCCACGGCGGGCGCGGCGCGATGATCAGCATCATCCTGCCGCCTGCAACCAGCGCGCTGCCGCGCGGCGAAACCAAGGCGGACCACGAAAGAGAAACTGAAAAGGTCGATAATGGCGTCTGATATTCTCATCGTCGATGACGAGGAAGACATCCGCGAACTCGTCGCGGGCATCCTGAGTGACGAGGGTCACGAAACCCGTACGGCATTCGATGCCGACAGCGCACTGGCGGCTGTCGCCGACCGAGCGCCGAGGCTGATCTTCCTGGATATCTGGCTGCAGGGCTCGCGTCTGGACGGCTTGGCGCTGCTCGACGAGATCAAGACCATGCACCCGAACCTGCCCGTGGTGATGATTTCAGGCCACGGCAACATCGAAACGGCGGTTTCCGCCATCCGTCGCGGCGCCTATGATTTCATCGAAAAACCGTTCAAGGCCGACAGGCTGATCCTCATTGCCGAACGCGCACTCGAGACCTCGAAACTGCGCCGCGAAGTTTCCGACCTCAAGCTGCGCAGCGGCGAGACTTTCGATTTGATCGGCATGTCCTCGGCGATGAGCCAGTTGCGCCAGACCATCGAGCGTGTCGCGCCGACCAACAGCCGGGTGATGATCGTTGGCCCTTCCGGATCGGGCAAGGAACTGGCCGCCCGCGCCATTCATACGCTGTCGGCGCGCAAGGGCGGGCCGTTCGTGACGCTGAGTGCCGCCAATATCACGCCTGAACGCATGGAGATCGAACTGTTCGGCACCGAATCGAACGGGGTCGAACGTAAGGTGGGGGCGCTGGAGGAGGCCCATCGCGGCATTCTCTACATCGACGAAGTGGCCGACATGCCGCGCGAGACGCAGAACAAGATTTTGCGCGTGCTGGTCGAACAGCAATTCGAGCGGGTGGGCGGTACTAAGCGGGTCAAGGTCGACGTCCGCATCATTTCCTCGACCTCGCAGAACCTTGAGGCGATGATCGCCGACGGGCGTTTCCGCGAGGATCTCTATCACCGGCTCGCCGTGGTTCCGGTCATGGTGCCGGGACTGGCCGAGCGGCGCGAGGACATTCCCTATCTCGTCGACAACTTCATGAAGCAGATCGCCCGCCAAGCTGGCATCAAGCCACGCCGTATCGGCGACGACGCGCTGGCCGTGCTGCAGGCGCACAACTGGCCGGGCAACGTGCGCCAGTTGCGCAACAACGTCGAGCGACTGATGATCCTGGCGCGCGGCGAGGACGTGGACGCGCCGATCACCGCGGATCTGCTGCCGTCCGAAATCGGGGATGTCATGCCGCGCACGCCGAACCAGTCGGACCAGCATATAATGGCGCTGCCGCTGCGCGAGGCACGCGAACAGTTCGAAAAGGACTATCTGATCGCCCAGATCAACCGGTTCGGCGGCAACATTTCGAAGACAGCCGAGTTCATCGGCATGGAGCGTTCCGCCTTGCACCGCAAGCTGAAGTCGCTGGGCGTCTGACCCAATCCTCGGTGGCCCACGCGATTGTCCGTTACCTGCACGGCGGAATCGCTTAAACAGGCCGAACCAAATCTCCCGAGGTGACCATGCCGCGCATTGCCTATGTGAACGGGCGCTACATCACTCATGCCGATGCCGCCGTGCATATCGAGGATCGCGGCTACCAGTTCGCCGACGGCGTTTACGAGGTCTGCGAGGTGGCGCGCGGCTTCATCGTCGACATGCCGCGTCACCTTGCCCGGCTGAACCGCTCGCTGACCGAACTGTCGATCGCCTGGCCGGTGACACGCAATGTGTTGCCGCTGATCCTACGCGAAGTGGTCAACCGCAATCATGTCGTCAACGGCCTGGTCTATGTTCAGGTGACGCGCGGTGTCGCCAGCCGGGAATTTGTCTTCCCATCGGCGAACGTCAAGCCCGCGCTGGTGGTGACAGCCAGGAAGGCCGATCCTGCCGCGGGAGCCAAGCGAGCCGAGACCGGCATCGCCGTCATCACCGTGCCGGAGAACCGGTGGGACCGTGTCGACATCAAGACCGTCGGGCTGCTGCCCAATGTATTGGCCAAGCAGAAGGCCAAGGAAGCGGGCGCACAGGAGGCGTGGTTCGTGGATGCCGACGGCAACGTCAAGGAAGGCGGGTCGTCGAATGCCTGGATCGTTAACAGGGATGGCGTTCTGGTCACCCGGCCGGCCGAACATGGCATTCTGCGCGGCATCACGCGCACCACCATGTTCGAAGTCGCGGCAAGGCTCGGCCTGAAGATCGAGGAACGGGAATTTTCCGTCGCCGAGGCCAAAGCGGCCCGCGAAGCATTCATCAGTTCCGCGACGACTATTGCCATGCCGATCGTGGCCATTGACGGCGATCCCATAGCCAATGGCCACCCCGGCTCAATAACACTTTCGTTGCGGCATGCCTTTTTTGACATTGCGGAAAAAAGTCCAGCCTGATAACCGCACAGGTGGAATGAACATCAATATATCTCGTTCTGCTTGTCGTTACTGACGGCAAGAGGGTGTTTGCGCGCTTGACATGTGCCCGCTAATTTGGCGCATTGGCTGCAAACCGAAGGGGATCGGCGAAAGACAAAAACAATGGCGGAACGATCGCAAAACCTTCAGGACCTGTTCCTGAATTCAGTTCGCAAGAGCAAGAACCCGCTCACCATCTTTCTTATCAACGGCGTGAAGCTGACCGGCGTGGTCACTTCTTTCGATAATTTCTGCGTCCTGCTGCGCCGCGACGGTCACTCCCAACTCGTCTACAAGCACGCCATTTCCACGATCATGCCGAGCCAGCCGGTTCAGATGTTCGATGGCGAGGAAAGCCAGGGCGCCTGATTGGCACGTGAGAAGGACGCGGACGGCACGGTTCGCGGAAAACCAGCGCATCATCCCGGGACGGAAGCCAAGGGTCCGACCCGGGCTGTTGTCATTGTGCCTGTGCTTACGCGCCAACCGCGTAACGACGATGACACGAACCGTCCGCGGCTGACGCGCTCGGCCGAGGCGCGCCACGACGAAGCAGTCGGCCTTGCCCGCGCCATCGACCTTGATCTGATCCATACGGCGGTCGTGACCGTCAACGACCCGCGCCCGGCGACGTTGCTGGGCAGCGGCAAGGTCGAGGAGTTCGCCGGGATCGTCAGGGAAGGGCACGCGGAAGTGGTCATCGTCGACCATCCGCTGACGCCGGTGCAACAGCGCAATCTCGAGAAGCAATTCAACGCCAAGGTGCTGGATCGCACCGGGCTGATCCTGGAGATTTTCGGCGAGCGCGCGCGCACCAAGGAAGGCACGCTGCAGGTCGAGCTTGCCCATCTCAACTACCAGAAGGGCCGCCTGGTGCGCAGCTGGACCCACCTGGAGCGTCAGCGTGGCGGTGCAGGCTTCCTCGGTGGCCCCGGTGAAACGCAGATCGAATCCGATCGGCGGCAGTTGCAGGAAAAGATCATAAAGCTGAAGCACGAGCTGGAAACCGTGCGCCGCACCCGCGACCTGCACCGCGCCAAGCGCAAGAAGGTGCCGTTTCCAGTGGTGGCGATCGTCGGCTACACCAACGCTGGCAAGTCGACGCTGTTCAACAAGCTGACCGGAGCAGGGGTGCTGGCGCAGGACATGCTGTTCGCCACGCTGGATCCGACACTGCGCCGCGTGCGGCTGCCGCATGGCACGCCGATCATTCTTTCCGACACGGTGGGCTTCATTTCGGACCTGCCGACGCATCTGATCGCAGCGTTCCGGGCGACCTTGGAAGAGGTGGTCGAGGCCGATCTCGTCATCCATTTGCGCGACATTTCCGATCCCGACACGGCGGCGCAGGCCGAGGATGTCGAGCGCATCCTCGCCGATCTCGGCGTCGACGCCAGCGACACCAGGCGCGTGATCGAAGTCTGGAACAAGATCGACCTGCTGGACGAAGGCAACAGGCAGCGGCTGCTCGCCGATAGCACCGACGGTTCCAAGGAGCCGCCGATTGCCGTATCGGCGGTGTCAGGCGAAGGCATCGATGCGCTGAAAGCGGTTATCGAAACGCGGATGGCCGGCGAACTGCAAGACCTGACAGTGACGATCGAGCCGGCACAATTCGGCCTGGTCGACTGGCTTTATCGCAATGGCGATGTCGTTTCGCGAACCGACAATGACGATGGCAGCGCCACCGTTTCGCTGAAGGCCACGCAAAGCGCCCGAGAAGAGATTGAAAGCCGATTGCGACGCAAAAACAACGGCTAACGCGCAGAAGTTCCAGGATAAGTATCGCGCTTTCCGTCCGGAATTGCCGGAGCTATAGGCTTACCTTGCAGTCTTTGCTTCCTGCCAGAGAGCTTCCATCTCCTCCAGGCTAGCTTCCTCCAGCGAGCCGCCTGATTTTTCCAGGGCTCGCTCGACATAGTGGAAGCGTGAGCGGAATTTCTCGTTGGTGCCGCTGAGTGCCGCCTCCGAATCGAGCTTCAGGTGACGGCCGAGATTGACGACGGCAAACAACATGTCGCCGAACTCGTCCTTGATCGAGGCCGTCTCACCCCTGGCCAAAGCCTCGCGCAACTCCCCGATCTCTTCCTCGATCTTGTCCAGGATGGGAGCAGCCTCGCTCCAGTCGAAGCCGACGCGGGCGGCTTTTTCCTGAAGCTTCAGCGCTCGCGTCAAGGCGGGCAGGGCGACCGGAACGCTGTCCAGGAACCCCTTGCCGTTGTCCTCCGGGTCAAGACCGCGCGCGAGCCGGGCTTGTCGCTTCTCGGCCTTCTCCTGCGCCTTGATCTTCTCCCACATGCCCTTGGCCATGCCGGCGCTGCGGGCCTTCTCATCGCCAAAGACGTGCGGATGGCGGCGGATCATCTTGGTGGTGATGGCCTGGACAACGTCAGGGAAGGCGAATTCGCCGGCTTCCTGCGCCATCTGGGCATGGTAGACGACCTGCAGCAGGAGGTCACCGAGTTCGTCGCGCAAATCGTCGAGATCGCCGCGCGCGATGGCATCCGCCACCTCGTAGGCCTCCTCGATCGTGTAGGGCGCGATGGTGGAGAAGTCCTGCTCGATGTCCCACGGGCAGCCGGTCTTCGGCGCGCGCAACGCCGCCATGATCTCGATCAGGCGTGAAATGTCTTTCGATGGCGTCATGGTGCGGATGCTATCGCGCGAACCGCCACTCGGCCAACGCTGTCAGCCGGCGAGGGGACCTTGTCCACAGGCGCACCGTAGCCGCCTCGTCAGTCCAGCACGGAAACGATCGCCTTGGCGAGGTCATCCATGCCGTCCTCGGGCAGGCCGGCGACGTTGATGCGGCTGTCGCCGACCATGTAGACGGCGTGCTCGGCGCGCAGCCTTTCGACCTGCGCTTCCGTGAGGCCGAGCCGCGAGAACATGCCGCGATGGCTGGCAACGAAGTCGAAGCGGTCGGAATTGGATTGCCGGCGCAGCGCCTCGGCGAATGCGTCCCTAAGCCTCAGCATACGAAGACGCATCTCTTCCAGTTCTGCTTCCCAGTCGGCACGCAGCGCGGCGTCTTCCAGGACGATGCGCACCGCCGCCGCGCCATGGTCGGGTGGCATCGAATACATGGCGCGCGCCGCCGACAGCATCTGGCTCATCGCGACGTCGGCCTGCGCGCCGTCCCTGGCCAGGATCATCGCCGCGCCGACCCGGTCGCGGTACACCGCGAAATTCTTCGAGCAGCTCGACGCGACAACCATTTCTGGAACTTTCGCGGCCAGCAGCCGCAAGCCGAGGGCATCGGCCTCCAGGCCGTCGCCAAAGCCTTGATAGGCGATGTCGACAAATGGCAGCAGGCCGCGCTCGACGACCAGATCGGCGATGGCCTCCCACTGGGCCGCGTCCAGATTGGCGCCGGTCGGATTGTGGCAGCAGCCATGCAGCAGCACCACGTCGCCGCTGTTGGCCGACCGCAGCGCCGCCAGCATGTCGTCGAAACGAACCGCTCCCGAGGCCGCATCGAAATAGGGATATTCGCGAATCTGCAGGCCGGCGGCACGCATCACCGGCATATGGTTCGGCCAGGTCGGGTCAGAGACCCAGACCGTGGCATCCGAACGCGTCCGCTTGAGCAGTTCTGCCACCAGCCGCAGCGCGCCGGAGCCACCGGGCGCCTGTGCCGCCCGGATGCGCGACAGGTCCGCGCCTGGACCGAAGGCGAGCTTGGCCATCATAGTGTTGAACCCGGTATCGCCGGCAAGGCCGAGATAGGTCTTGGTATCCTGGCTCTGCAGCAGTCGCTTCTCGGCCTCGCGCACGGCCCGCATAACCGGCGTCTTGCCGTCGTGATCCTTGTAGACGCCGACACCGAGATCGACCTTGCCAGGGCGTGGATCGGCGCGATAGAGGCCGATCAGCGCAAGAATCTTGTCGGCGGCAGCTGGCTGCAGGTCTTCGAACATCATTATGGTTCCGTTGGCGCGGCGGAGTGATACGCAAATTGGCCACGTTTCACCAGCGGTTTTGATCGCGCCGGCGCGAAAGGCGGCACCTGCTGGTGCGGCTTTTCAACCACTTCAGAGAAGGCATGCCATGCTCGTCCGTCTGACCATGATCTGCGCCGGTGCCACGGCGGCGACCCGGAAAGGGCGGTTTCCCTCGGATGAACCGCTGGAGCCACGATCGCTGACATTGGCAAAGGCGATGCGCGGGACGCTGCGTCGCGCCGACCGTGTGTGGACAGCGCCGGCGCTTCGCGCCTGTCAGACCGCCGACGCGCTGTCGCTGAACGCGACTGTCGATCCGATGCTGGCCGACCAGAATAACGGACGATGGGCAGGCAAGAGCTTTGAAGAGGTGCAGGCGCGACAGCCTGAAGAAATTGCCGCATGGCTTACGGATCCGAATGTGGCCCCGCATGGTGGTGAGTCGCTGGCCGATGTTGCTCGACGGACCGCTGGATTGATGGATCGATTGATCGCCGAACGTGGCCATACCATCGCCGTGACCCATGCCAGCGTCATCCGCGCCGCGATCCTGCATGTTCTCGGGGCGCCGCTTGCCGCCAGCTCAAAGATCGACGTCGAGCCACTGAGCATCACCGATTTTCGTAGCGACGGCCGCCGGTGGGTGTTGCGCGCGTGCGGTGTCACGGTTCCCCAGCCGGCAAAACCACTTGGACCTAAGGGCGCTCACGGCACCTAGGCGAGACGAAATACCTGCAACCGATATTTTCGCGCGAAGAAAAATCGGCAGGGCCGGGATTAAAATCCCCACATGCTCCGTAAACAGGGCATGAAACGGTCGATGCCACGCTTTGACATCCTAGGACAGCTCGGGTCGCTGCGGCGCTACGCCCGTTCGCTGACGCGCGACGGCGTCGAGGCCGAGGATCTCGTCCACGACGCGCTGGTGCGCGCCTATGAGCGGCGCGGCTCGTTCCGCTCGGGCGGAAACCTGCGCGCCTGGCTGCTGTCGATCGTCCACAACACCTTCATCGACCGTCTGCGCTCGCGCCGCTCGGAAGCCGCTCGCCTCGAACAGGCCCGATATCTGGCCGACGGCAGCACCCCGGCGCCGCAGGACCATTCCGTGCGCCTGGCGCAGGTTCGCGAAGCCTTTTTCAGCCTGCCGGAAGAGCAGCGCTCGGCACTGCATCTGGTCGCCATCGAAGGGCTCTCTTACCAGCAGGCCGCCAACGCCAGCGGCGTGCCGCTGGGCACGCTCATGTCGCGTATCGGCAGGGCGCGCGCCGCCCTGCGCCAGATGGAAGAGGCGCCGGCACGCGGAAAAAATCATCTCAGGATCGTGGGAGGTGACTCATGACCGCTCTTGTCGACCCGGTTACGGACGTCGATCTCGACGCCTATGTCGACGACCAGCTCGACGTTAGCCGCCGCATCGAGGTCGAAGCCTTCCTGTCGGCGCGTCCGGACAGTGCCGCGCGTGTGATGTCGGATCTGCGCACCCGCGATGAATTGCGCGTGGCGCTGGCCGGCTCCGAAGGCATGGCGCGGCCGGCGACGGCCGATGCGGCGCGGCGGCTGGAGAGGGGGCTTGGCCGGGGCCGCATCTTCGGTGTGCTGCAACGCGCGGCAGCGGTCGCCGCTTTCGTTGCCGCCGGTTGGCTGGCCAACGGCATCGTCGGGCCGATGTCGGTGACCAAGGTCGTCGCTTCACCGCAGCCGCCCGCCTATGTCGACGAGGCGGTACAGGCACACAGGACCACGCTGCTGCGCGAAAACATGCCCTCGCAGACCGAGGCGCCTAATTACAATGCCGGCGAGATCCGCGCCGCCACCGCCATCGTCATGCCGGCGCTGCCGAAGGATTGGAAGGTCCGCGACGTGCAGATCTATCCGTCGCGCTTCGGCCCGAGTGTCGAGATTGCGGTCGACACCAAGGAGATGGGCCTGGTTTCGCTGTTTGCGATCCGGCCGGGCACTTTCGATGTAGTCAAGCCGACCATGGCGCCCTCGGGCGACATCTCCTCGGCCTATTTCCAGATCGGCGATGTCGCCTACGCTGTCGTCGCCAAGAGCGAGGTTCATGATCTCGACCGCGCCGCCGAAACGCTCGCCAGAACGCTTTACTGACCAATCCACAAAGGAGACCTCGAATGAATACGCCCAATCTTGGATACCGCGTGGGCACAGGCGCCCGGACTGGAGCCGTCTATGACGAGGGCCTGCGCCAGCACATGCTGCGCGTCTACAATTATATGGGTCTTGGCCTGGTGGTTACCGGCCTTGTCGCCTTCCTGGTGTCGTCGACGCCGGCGCTTTATGTGCCGATCTTTTCCAGCCCGCTGAAATGGGTGGTGATGCTGGCGCCGCTCGCCTTCGTGCTCCTGTTTTCGTTCAAGATGCAGACCATGTCAGCGGCAAGCGCGCAGGCGATGTTTTGGGCCTTCTGTGCCGTCATGGGCCTGTCGCTGGCTTCGGTGTTCCTCGTCTTCACCGGCACCAGCATCGCGCGCACCTTCTTCATCGCCGCCACCATGTTCGGCGCCACCAGCCTCTATGGCTACACGACAAGGCGCGACCTGACGCAGTTCTCGTCCTTCCTGATCATGGGCCTGATCGGCGTGGTGATCGCCAGCATCGTCAACATCTTCCTCGGCTCGACCGCGCTGCAGTTCGCCATCTCGGTCATCGGCATCGCCGTGTTCATTGGCCTGACGGCCTGGGACACGCAGACGATCAAGGAGCAATACGCGGAGAATTTCGATGCGGAGTCGCGCCAGAAGCTCGCCGTCTTCGGTGCCTTCTCGCTCTATCTGAACTTCATCAACATCTTCCAGCTGCTGCTGAATTTTACCGGCGAGCGGGAATAGTCCGGACCGTAGCAGGCAACAGCTTTGAGCCTTGGCTGGCCGGAGGGAAACCTCCGGCCATCTTCTTTCGAAAGGGGCGCCTGGCCCACCATCAAGGTTCATCGGGATCGCGTGAAATGCAAATGCCGTCCGCCACCTTGAGTTCACGCCCGGCCATTTGCTAGCCTGCCGGCCACGCCGGACGAACCGCGAGGACATATGGAACAGGACAGTCTGACGCTTCATGGCGAGGGCATATCGGCAACCATCATCGCCCACGGCGCAGAGTTGGTTTCCCTGCGGGATGCACGAGGATTTGAGTTCCTGTGGCAGGCTGGACCGGCCTGGCGGCGCCATTCGCCGGTGCTGTTTCCGATCGTCGGCCGGCTGAATGGCGATCACCTGCACCATCGCGGCCAGACCTATCCGATGACGCAGCACGGCTTCGCCCGCGACAAGCCTTTTATGTGGGCGGAGAGGGGGCCTCGATCCTGCACGCTGGTGCTCGCCGACGACGCGGAAACCCGAACGCACTACCCGTTCGCATTTCGACTGGCCGTGACCTATACGCTGGGCGAGGCGCAACTCGACATAGAATTCGAGATTACCAACCCGGGCGACGAACCGATGCCGGCGTCGATCGGGGCGCATCCGGCGTTCAACTGGCCGGTTCTGCCCGATATGGCCAAGGACGCCTATCGCCTGACGTTTGTCCAGGCAGAGCCAGCGCCGATCCGCCGGCTGAAGGATGGCCTGCTCATCGCAACGCCGCAGCCAACGCCGGTCAAAGGCACTGTGCTCGAGCTGTCCGAACGGCTGTTTGACGACGACGCTGTGATCCTGGACCGGCCGGCCAGCAACAGCGTTCGCTATGGCGCCGATGACGGTCCGGCGATCGAGGTCTCATGGCAGGGATTTCAGGAAGTGGGCATCTGGTCCAAACCCGGTGGCGCACCGTTCCTGTGCATCGAGCCCTGGCACGGCATTGCCAGTCCGTTGGATTTCGATGGCGAGTTCACCGACAAGCCCGGCCTGATGCTGATCGCGCCGGGCGCGAAGCGTTCGCTGAGTTACCGGATCAGCCTGGAGCAGGGGCCTCGGTAAAAGTTTTCCTGCAAGCCATGAAGCGGGCGCAAAGGCGGACCGGGGCTGTATTCGACCTCAGGTCGGGTCTCAAACCTGCCTGACCAGGGCGCCGATAACATTGACAAGAAGGCGCGCGGCGGTGAGCGCCGACAGGCCGTCAATGTCGTATGGCGGATAGAGCTCCACAAGATCGAATCCGGCGATCCTCGCTCGCTTGCCCAGGCCCGCGATGAGATCGATGACCTGCGTATAGGTGAGGCCGCCGGGCGTACGCGCGGCCACGCCCGGCATGATGCCGGGGTCGAGACTGTCGCAGTCGAGGGTAACGACGACTCGCGCGCCTTCCGGAATATGGCCGAGCGTCGCTTCGACACCCAGGGCATGGACCTCGCGAGCGGTGACGAAACGGCTGCCATAGCGCCGCGCCGCTTCGATTTCCGTGAGGCGTGCGCTGCCGACGCTGCGCAGTCCGACCTGCACCATGCCGGCGACATGCGCCATCTCGCTCGCGCGGCGCATCGGGCTGGAGTAGCCGTGGCGTTCGCCATGCACCTCGTCTCGCCAGTCGATATGGGCGTCGATCTGCAGGATCCAGACAGGCCCGTGATCCGCGAAGCCGGCGAGGAAGGGACTGACCACGGAATCGTCGCCGCCGAGCAGGATGGGCACGGCCGGCAAGGACAGGACCTCGCGCGTCTTCGCCTCGATCCGGGCGCGGTTGCCGGCATTGTCATGCATGATGGTCAGGATGTCGCCGGCGTCGACGCAGCAGACCGGCTTGCCGTCGAACAGCGGGCCGCCGAGATCGAAATCCCAATGCTCGACGAGCGCGGCATCACCCTGGCTCGCAACGCGGATGGCATCGGCGGCCAAGGCATGACCGCTGCTGTCCTTGCCGGGATAGGTGCTGCCGTGCCCAGCGCCGAAGATCACCGCGCGGGGGGCCGTGTCATCGACGAGGCGATCGGGCAAGCCGAGAAAGGAAGATCGTGTGGTCATTCTTGATAAGCCTTTGAGTCCAGCCGAGGCGTGATGGATTGAAGCTAGCGTAGTTGCTGGGATGGTCGAATTCCATTGCCGAAATCGCCGTCCAGAAGTTCCGTCGGTTCCAAGCTGGAGGCGGCCCTGAGACGGGGACATTGAGCTTGCTAAAGTGGGTAAACGTTGCAGATTACTGGAACTGCGATAAAGCGAATGGACCGACCGAGGAAAATCCGCATGATCTATCTTTGTTGTCGAGTGCCGCGGTTCTTATGGCCGAACGCATCCGCATAGATGTGGTTGATGGGGGAAGGGAATGACATTGCCAAAGTTCTCATGGCAGGCAGGTCTCCTTTTCGGCCTATGCGCTACTCCCGTTGCCTTCCTGCTGGCACTCTTTTCGGCCGGAGCTGGGCATGGCGACTATGTGCTAGCCCGCATTCTCTATCCAATCCCCATGTTGGCAACTCTTTTGACCGACAACACGATTACCGGCCTTTCCCTAGGGTTGGCTGTGGCACAGTTTCCTGCCTATGGGGCATTTGTTGCTCAAGCCGGCCGCGCCGGTTGGTTGGCGCTTGGCCTCGTCCACGTCATTGCAATAGCAACTGCTTTCAGCGGGGTGCTCGACTATTTTTAGGAACGCCTACGACGCCTCGCTGCCGCTACGCGCAACGGGACCAGCCAGCAGATAGCGCTGCGCTGGCAGCTATGCCTATTTGCGCGAAAGACAGCCGCCGACTCTCATCGCCTGGGGACCGGAAGATGGCTACATGCCGGCGCAGTGAAAGGCGCCGGCCACTGGCTTCTGGAAACCCATTTCGATAGCGCGCTTCCGCTGGTGCGGGACTTCCTGACGCGCGTCCATGGCTCAGCAGAAGGATTTGAAGAGGTGCAAAAGGAGAAAGATCGATGACGACAACGCCGACCATCGCACGCATCTGGCGCGGCCGTACCCGGGCTGACGTAGGCGACGCTTACGAAGTCTATTTGAGAGCCGAAGGTATTCCGCCGCTTGAGAAGACCGCCCTGGGCGTCCAGCTGTTTCGCGAGGATCGCGAAGGGGAAAGCTGGTTCACCACCATCTCGTACTGGCCCGACCACGAATCGATGACGGCTTTCACCAAGGGTGAGCCAACCAAGGTCCACCATCTCGACCGCGACCCGGAGTTCCTGATCGAATTACCGGAGCGAATCCAGATCCACCGCATCCTGCTCGACCACCGGAGGCTGCCCTGATGCGACCGGTCGCGATGTAGGAACACATGGAAAGCGTCGCGCGCCGCCGCCGCGTCATCTGGCATGATATGCTCGGTACGGGCGTCCGCCAAACCGGACGCGATGTCTCGAGCGACGTCCCGGTGTCGGCGGCGCCGGGTCAGGAGGTCGGGTGAAAATCTATAGTCCGCGTGTAGTGGAGGGACAGGAATGGGTTCTTCCCCAACAAGCCGAGGACTACCAGCTATTCGCGAGCCTCGGCGACCTGGGCCAGAAGCGATGGCGTCCGCCGCGGATGAAATTCCTGCGCGAGCAAGAAGACGGAACACCCCGGCTATATTCCGATTTTCCTTGGCTCGGCGAGCACGTGCTCATTCTGAGGAGCACGGCGTTGAAGTTGCTAAGGCCGATTCTAGAACCGTATGGTGACTTCCTGTCGCTTCGTGCTGACGAACCCATATCGCTGTTCAACGTCACCAATGTGGTCGATGCGATGGACGAAGAACGTTCAAGAACCGTCCGGTTTGACGATGGCGGTATCATGATGATCGAAAATCTCGTCCTTCGGCCGGAGGCCATCGGCGGGGCCGAGATATTCAAGTTGCCGGAGCGGCCCGATGGCGTGCGACTATCCGATATCTATCTGCAAGAGACCATCGTGCGTCAGATCGGCGAGCTCGGATTCAAAGGCATCGCCTTTGAATTGGTCTGGAATGACGAAGCGGTCGGTCGCGACAGGATCGAATACCGCGGCATGGAGCGGCGTGCGCTAGTTTCATTCGCGAGTTTGAGACGCTTTTGGTCCGGTCTGCTTCGGAAGCCCGGGCTGTGAAGCAGGGCTGTGAGATGGATTCGAGATGCTTTTCACGTTGTGATAAAAGTCGCATAAGATAGATTATGGAACCTACGCACGTAGCGCGGCCGGGGAATTGCTGCGGTTCCGACCGCTGTCGGCAAACATCATGAATGGGCGCCACCGGCACTTCACGACCTCGAACCCATGGTCGAGCGTTCAAACGACGACTTGAAACGCCAACTGAGCAGCAGCCTCTACCGGTTTGACTCGTATGGGATTTCGATCACCATGCCATCATAGGCTGGTTCGACATTGTCGGGCGTCTCGGCCATCACGGCGGTGTAATCGAGCGGCACGTGCATGTGCGTCAGCACGGCGCTCCCAGGCGAAAGCGCCTCGATCCAGTCCAGCGCCTGGCCAAGCGAAAGATGGCTTGGATGCGTGTTGTATTGCAAAGCGTCGATGACGAGCATGTCGAGACCTCGCAGCCGTTCTGCGGTGGTCTTGGGAAAGTCGCTGACATCGGGACAGTAGGCGAGCCCACCGATGCGGAAACCCAGCGAAATGATGTCGCCATGGATCTGGGGCAGCGGCTCGAAGGTGAGGGCGCCCCCCTCTCCTTCGATCACGATCGGCCGGGTATGATCGATGATGTGGGCGTCGACGATCGGCGGATAGGAACTGCCTACCGGCGTCTGGAAGCAATAGCCGAACGCCTCGCGCAGCCGCAGCATGGTCGGCTCGTCGGCATGGATGCCGATGCGGTGCCGTTGTTCCAGCACATAGCCGCGCAGGTCATCGATGCCGTGGATGTGGTCGGCATGCGGATGGGTGTAGATCACCCCGTCGATGCGCCGGACTGAAGCCATCAGCATCTGCTCGCGGAAATCCGGGCCGGTGTCGATGACGACCGTGGTGCGGCCGCCATTGACGGCAATGCGCTCGACAAGTGCCGCCGTGCGCATGCGCCGGTTCCTGGGATTGGCGGGATCGCAATTGCCCCAGTCGCCGGTGATGCGCGGCGTGCCTGGCGACGACCCGCAGCCGAGAATTGTCAGGCGCAGCCGGTCGCTCATGTCTCGAGCGCCTGCTGGCGAGGCATTTTTCCAAACAGCCGAAAGAAATTATCGGTCGTCACCGCCGCGATCTCAGCCTCGCTGACGCCGATTGTCTCGGCCAGCACCTTGGCGGTTTGCGCGACGTAAGCCGGCTCGTTGCGCTTGCCGCGGAACGGCACCGGCGCCAGATATGGCGCGTCGGTCTCGACCAGCAGCCGGTCACGCGGCAAATCGGCGGCGATGGCACGCAATTCGATCGAGTTCTTGAAGGTCAGGATGCCCGAGAACGACACATAGCCGCCAAACGACACGCCGACCTCGGCGAGCCGCCGTCCCGACGAAAAACAATGCAGGATGAACGGGAAGGCGCCCTTCCCTGTCTCGTCCTCGAGAATGGCGGCCATGTCGTCGTCGGCATCGCGTGAATGGATGACGAGAGGCAGCCCGGTCTCGCGGGCGGCGGCGATATGAGCGCGAAAACCCTGCGCCTGCGCATCGCGCGGTGCCTTGTCGTAGAAATAATCGAGACCTGCTTCGCCGATCGCCACCACCTTTGGGTGAGTGGACAGGCGGACAAGGTCGGCGGTGGTGACGTCGAGCTCCTCGGCGGCATTGTGCGGGTGAGTGCCGACCGAGCAATAGACTTCGTCGAAAGTCTCCGCGATCTCAAGAACTTGCTGAAACCGCTTCACGCGCGTGGAGATCGTCACCATGCGGCCGATTCCGGCCGCCTTGGCGCGGGCGACAATGGCCGCCCGCTCCTCGGCGAAGTCCGGAAAGTCCAGATGACAATGGCTGTCGACGAGCATCAGGCGTTCGCGTCCGTCTGTTCGACATAGCGCGGAAACACGCCCTCCGGCGCAGGCAGCGCCGTCCCGGAAACAAGCGCGTGGTCGGCGTGGACATGCACGAACTCGCGATAATCCGCCGGCACCGCCAGCAGGTCGAGCAGCTTGCCGGCCGAGCCCGGAATGAAGGGCTGGCATAGAACCGCCACGCGCCGGACCACTTCGGCCGTAGTCCACAGCACCGTTTCCATGCGCTCGGGATTGGTTTTCTTGAGCGCCCAGGGTTCCTGTCCGGCGAAATACCGGTCGGCTTCCGCAACCACGCCGAAGATCGCCGCCAGTGCCAGATGGATGCCCTGTTCGGCCATTGCCTTGCGCGCGGTGGCGAGAGCGTCGATCGCTTGATCCAGGATCACCTTGTCGGCTTCCGCCAGGTCGCCGCGCTTCGGTACCACGCCGCCGCAATTCTTGGCGATCATCGACAGCGAGCGCTGCGCCAGATTGCCGAGACCGTTGGCCAGATCGGCGTTGGTGCGGTTGACGATCGCTTCATGGCTGTAGCTGCCGTCCTGGCCGAACGGCACTTCGCGCAGGAAGAAGTAGCGTACCTGGTCGAGGCCATAATGCTCGATCATGGTGAACGGGTCGATGACGTTGCCGACCGATTTCGACATCTTCTCGCCGCGGTTGAACAGAAAGCCGTGGCCGAAGACGCGCTTCGGCAGCGGGATGCCGGCCGACATCAGGAAGGCCGGCCAATAAACCGCGTGGAAGCGCACGATGTCCTTGCCGATGATGTGCGCATCGGCTGGCCAGAACTTCCATTTCTCATCTTTTTCATCGGGATAGCCGACGCCGGTGATGTAGTTGGTCAGCGCGTCGACCCACACATACATGACATGCTTTTCGTCGCCGGGTACCGGCACGCCCCAGTCAAATGTGGTGCGCGAGATCGACAGGTCCTTCAGTCCCGACTTGACGAAGCTCATCACCTCGTTGCGGCGCTCGGCCGGACCTATGAAGTCGGGCTGGCCTTCATAAAGCGCGACGAGCTTGTCCTGATAGGCCGACAGGCGGAAGAAGTAGCTCTCTTCCTCGACCCATTCGACCGGCGTTCCCTGCGGCCCGTAGCGGACATTGTCGGGACGGACCTCGGTCTCCTCCTCGCCGTAATAGGCTTCGTCGCGCACCGAGTACCAGCCGGCATAGCCGCCCTTATAGACGTCGCCATTGGCGGCCATCGCCTTCCAGATCGCCTGCGAAGCAGCGTAATGGCGCTCCTCGGTGGTGCGGATGAAATCGTCGTTGGAGGCGTTGAGCGCGGTCGCCATGCGCTTGAACTCGGCTGAATTGCGGTCGGCCAGTTCGCGCGCAGAAATGCCTTCGCGCTTGGCTGTCTGCAGCATCTTGATGCCGTGCTCGTCGGTGCCGGTAAGGAAGAAGACCTGCTTGCCGTCGAGCCGCTGGAAGCGGGCAAGAGCATCGGTGGCGATCAGCTCGTAGGCATGGCCGATATGCGGCTTGCCGTTCGGATAGGAAATCGCGGTCGTGATGTAGAATGTGTCGCGTGACATGAATGAACCGTCATGAATGTCTGAATGGAGGCCGTGGCGGTGGATATCGCATCGGAATGGCGATTGCCATCCCGAGACCAGTGCATGCCGCCCAAAAGTGGCCCCGGTTTAAGGGGCAACGGCATGCACCAAAAAAGCCCGTCACATTCGCATTGCAGAATTCAGGCGGTCGATCATGGTCAGGGCGTGCTGCTTTTTGTCGAGATTGTAGGTGTCCGTCTCAGATATAGCGTCCAGCGCCTCATGCCAACTGTCCGACAGCGCTTTGGCCCGCTTGAGATCGCCAGCCCGCGCCGCCTGGCTTGCCGCATCCGACAGAAGGTCCAGCGCCCGGCGATTGAAGATGTCGAACTGTATCGCCTGGTCCTTGCCCGCGACCGCCTCGGCCAGGCGATAGGCGCCGCCAATATCGCTCTTTCCCGTCGCCACCAGTCCATCCAGCGTCCGCGCGATCTCCAGCCCGCCATACTGCGTCAACAGGATCGCGTTGCGGGCGCTGCCCCCTGCCCGCTCGACCAATGCAGCCCTCGCGGCCGGATCGTCGGGCGGCGGCGGCTCCGCTGTCTCCAGCACCGCCATCAGTTCGTTGGCGTCGAGCGGTGTCAGCCGCACCACCTGGCAGCGCGAGCGGATCGTCGGCAGCAGACTGCCGGGTGCATGGACGATGAGAATGAACAGGGTCCGTGCCGGTGGTTCCTCGAGATTCTTCAGCAAGGCATTGGCCGCATTGGCATTCATGTCGTCGGCCGGATCGACGATCACCACCCGGTAGCTGCCGTCATGCGAAGTCAGCGACAGAAAGCGGCTGACCTTGCGGATTTCGTCGACGGTGACGACGGTCTTGAAACTCTTGGTCTTGTCGTTCAACGGGCGGGTCAGATGCAGTACGCCGGGATGCGCGCCGGTTGCGATCTGGCGAAACAGCGGCGAGGCCGGATCGGGAACTGCTAGGTTGCCAGGCGCCTGGTCGAAGGCCGGATGCTTCAAAAGGTGGTGGGCGAGATGGAAGGCGAGCGTCGCCTTTCCGATCCCGACCGGACCGGCGAAGATAAGCGCATGAGGCAGCTTTCCCGCACGATAGGCGGCGGCAAGCATGGTGACGGCCTGCCCGTGTCCGACCAGACGCGGTGTTTCGGAGGGTTCCGGCACACCGTCCAGCGTATCATGCTGTTCCGGCGCGATGCGTTCGAAGATCATACGGGTGCGACCTGCCTGTTGCGCTCGGACGCCCTTGCCTCCAGTGCCGCGAACACGGTCGCCGTGACGACATCCTCCACCGTGTCCGGATCGGCGGACGCATCGACGACGATGCAGCGTTCCGGCTCTGCCGCGGCGATCGCCAGGAACGCTTCGCGGCGGGCCTTGTGGATGGCCAGCGTCTCTTTTTCGAAGCGGTCGGCTGTGGCATCGCTGCCACGCCGCAATGTCGCGCGCTTCAAACCCTCGGCCGGGTCGATATCGAAGATCAGCGTCATGTCGGGCATCATGCCGTTGATGGCGACCTGTTCCAGCATGGCCATGAATGCCGGATCGATCCCACCCGTAACGCCTTGATAGACACGCGAGGAATCCAGGAAGCGGTCACAAAGCACGATGGAGCCGCGTTCGACCGCCGGACGGATGACCTGCTCGACGTGGTCGGAACGCGCGGCTGCGAAGAGCAGCGCTTCCATCTTGGGCCCGAACGGTTCGGCGGCACCCGAAAGCAGCACATGCCTGACCGCTTCGGCGCCCGGCGAGCCGCCCGGCTCGCGTGTCCGTACGACATCATACTTCTTGGCGCGCATCTTGGTGGCCAGCCGCTCGATCTGTGTCGACTTGCCTGCGCCTTCGCCGCCTTCGAAGGTGATGAAAAAACCGCGCGCCAACCGAGGGCCTTTGTTCGTGTTCGAGTGGATTGTTGGGCTGTAGATAGTCCGCGTTCGGGAAAACGTCCATGCCGTCGGCGCTATCGAAGCCAGCCGATCGCTAGTTCCTTGACGGCATCGAGAGCGCGTTGCGGCAACGTGCCGACGCTGATCGACTCGGCGGCGAACAACGGTGTCTCCTGGCTCAGCGTGTCGCCGATCCAGACGCGCAGTGCGCCCACCGGCTGCCCCTCCTCCACCGGTGCCGCGACCGGGCCGGTGTAGATGATCCTGGCCGTCAGCTTGTCGCGGTTGGTGATCGGCAGGAAGATGTCGATCGGACCTTTTGCCTTGAGCGTCACGCCGGATTTCATGCCGCCAAAAACCTGGGCCTCTCCGACCACCTCGTCCTTGGCGAAGATTTCGGTCTTCTCGAACGAGCGAACGCCCCAATCGAGCAGTTTGCGTGCCTCTTCTGCGCGCTCCTTATCATTTGCCAGCCCGCTCATCGCCGCGATCACCCGCGTGCCGTTGTGGCTGGCCGAAGCCACGATGCCGAAACCGGATGTCTCGCTTGCGCCGACAGCCAGGCCGTCGGCGCCGATGTCCATCGCCAGCAACGGGTTGCGGTTCCTCTGCGAGATCTTGTTCCAGGTGAAATCCTTCAACCCGTAATACCGGTAGAAATCGGGGTATTCGCGCCATAGATGCAGGGCGAGCTGCGCCAATTCGCGCACGTTTGTCTGCTGGCCGTCGGCCGGCAGGCCAGTGGAGTTCACGAAAGTCGACGTCTTGAGGCCGATCTGGCGCGCACGTTCGGTCATCTCTCCGGCAAAATTGTCCTCGGATCCGGCCATGCCTTCGGCGATGACGATACAGCCGTCATTGGCGGCCTGCACGGTCACGCCCTGGATCAGGTCCTCGAGCCGGATCGCCGATTTGAGCTTGGCGAACATCGTCGAGGTTCCCGACGGCGCGCCACCTTTGCGCCAGGCGTTTTCGCTGACCACGAACGTATCGTCGAGTTTGAGGCGCCCGGATTTGAGGGCGTTGAAAACCACTTCCATCGTCATCAGCTTGGCCATCGAAGCCGGCGGAATGGGTTTATCGGCATCTTTCGAAAACAGCACCGTGCCGGTATCGGCATCGATCATGAAGGCTTGCGCGGCCTTGGTCTCGAAAAGCTGCGCTTGGGCCGGCGAAAGCGTAAGCAGGAGGCTGAGGAGAAAAAAAACGGCGAAAGGCTGTAGCAAGCGAAACTGCATGAAAATCGACCCGTTGGCCGGCCCCTCCGGCGTCCCGAAACTATCGGGCTTTTTCGGTGAGGGATCAACTGCCGGGCGCAACCGGCGCTGGATCAGTCGCGCACGACCAGCGCGTCGGGCGCGCCATGAGACCACGCCGCCTTCAGCAACTCGTCCAGACCGCCATGGCCGTCCGGATAGAGGTTGACCGCATACCAGTCATTGCCGTCGAGATCGGAGCGCTGGATTTCTATTCTGCCGAAGGGCTTTAGTGCCGAGGCCACACGTGTGGCTTCGGTGGCGTCGTCGAACGTGCCGGCGGCGACATAGTCGGCACTGGATGGCGCCGCTTGGCGGCCGGTGTTTTTCCACGACCGCAGGATGTCTGCGGGCGACATGCCGCTGTCGTCCAGAGCGGCAAAGACATCCGCGCGATGGACGCGTTCATCCGCATAGGACAGCGACGCCATGGCGAACGGCGATTGCGGCGGCAGGCTGATCTGCGGCCGTTCCGGCACGATCGGTCCAAAATCGGGCAGCGCCGGATCGCCGAAGGTCGGTTGCGCGGCCATCCGTCCCTGCATCGGTGCCGCGGCATCGGTCAGCTGACCTGGAAACGGCACGGCGGCCGCGCCGACCGGAAGGCTCGGCGAAGGCCCGTTCATGGCCACCATGACGCCGGTCGGCAGGCCGTCCGATGGGTCCAGTATGCGGTTGCCTGGATGGTAAGAGGCCATCAGGTACTGGTCGTCATTGCCGTCGAGCGGCGCGCGGCCGACATATTCGACCTTCACCTTCGCGGTACCGACCTTGTCGTAGTCCAGCATCTGCGCGGCTCGCTCCGAGACGTCGATGATGCGGCCCTCATGGTAGGGGCCGCGGTCATTGACGCGCACGATGACCGAACTGCCGGTTTCGAGGTTGGTGACGCGGGCATAGCTGGGCAGCGGCATGGTCGGATGCGCCGCCGTCAGATGCGCCATGTCGTAGACTTCGCCATTGGCGGTCAGCCGGCCATGGAAGGCGTCGCCATACCATGATGCCAGACCCACCTTGGCGTACTTCTTGTCTTCCTTGGGATAATACCACTTGCCGCGCACCTGATAGGGCTTGCCAAGCTGGTCGCGACCGCCGCCGCGCCGCATGAAGGCAGCGCGCGGACTGGCCTTCACCCCATATTCGGTCTCGGCGAAATATTCCTTGGAGCGGGTCTTCTTGTAGACCATCCCTTTCGGCTCGGGCTGCGACGCGCAAGCGGCGAGCAATGCAGCCGACGCTGCAAGCAACGCAACCGTGGCAACGCGACGAAGACGCGGGTGCGTCACAGCCTGCATTCTTGATTGCCCCCTAAATCTCATGAAGACGTCGCATCCGACCATCAGAGGAGCCAAAGCACTCACTCGACAATGCCAACGACGCCTCGAACCCCGATCCTTTGTGCGCAGGAATTGTTTATCACGGTATTAACCGATTGTGGCCGGAACCGGGCAAGATTGTGACGCCGCCTGTCCTGTCCTAGGCTCAGGGAGCGACCTGCTCATGCAAGCCGGTTGACAGGCCTTTGCCGGGCACACTAGAGCAGTGGCCGGCAGTCGCTGGAGGGATGGCCGAGCGGTTTAAGGCACCGGTCTTGAAAACCGGCGTGGGCGCAAGTTCACCGTGGGTTCGAATCCCACTCCCTCCGCCATAACGTCTATGAATCAGATAGGGACCCCACCGCTATCCCCAGCCCGCTTGGCTGCGATGGTGCCGCAACATCTTCACCAATCATCCGCGGGTGCCATGGTCGAGTTCGACACGGGCATCTGGGGCCGCCGATTTGAGAGCCGATAAGGGGTGACTGCAAGCGCCGTAAAGCGTCTGGCAGTTACCATTCACGATGATTTTGGGCATGGTGGGCACAGGGAACCGGTAGCTATCCACCGCGTTCTCTCGGCATGCTCAAGAAAATCGCCTTTGCCGCCGTGCTTGTTCAAGTTGCAGCCTTGTCAGCCCTCCTGACGCAAACATTCCTCCTTGCATCCACGCCTACCCAAGCGGCCAGTGTGCAAGGCGAGCCCGTGGTGGCCGTTACGGCATCGGAATGCGCCAAGGCGACATGGCCTAATATTCCCGTTCAGTGCCTTGAGAGGGTTGAGGCGAGAGCGCAATAAAACCGGAGAAACGCAAGCCGGCGGGCCGCCTCCGACACACGGAATTGTTCCATTGCGTCCAAGGCGATCATTGCCATCGTCGAAAGCTACAGATTACTGCTGACGCCCGACCGGCGAAACTGTCACGATTAACGAATCATTGACCGCGCTGTCCTATTCTGAGACAGCGCGGTCAAATCCCAACCGGACTGCGCAGGCGGCTCCGGCAACCCAGCCCCCGCCGCACTGTCGGAGCCGCCACCATACAATGGAATAAATACCAGCAATGGTTGAATCAACCGTTACTGCAGTTGTTGCAACTAGAACGAACGACATCCACCGTTCCGCACCATTCCACCTAGCGCTCCCGGTTCAAAAAACCGCAGGACGTCATAGGAGCCAAAAAAGCCCGCCGGGCGGAGCCAGCCCGCTCAGCGTGACAAACAGGAGACTGATAGCGAATCCGTTTCGATTTATGCTCTGAGCATGGAATGCGCCTTCGATGACATCGCCAGCGCCCAGACGGCCCGCAAACGGCAAACGGCAATGGGAAGCGCTATAGCAGCGAGTCCTGCTCTAGCTCCCTCTCGCAAGGCGTGGGCCAGCCGGCTGACACTCTACAGAAGAGCCGAGCAGTCTACCTGATCGCGCATCGAGGCTAGATCGTCGCGAACGAGCCATTCCGAGTAAGCCCTCAGTCGCCTGAGGCCAGCGGTCTTGGCGTCTCGCTCGGTTCGCTCGGTTTCCAGCGTTGCTGACGCTGGGAGCCACGCGATGCATTTAGGCTTCGGATGGTACCGAAGTGATCCGACAATTTGATCCTTCACCGGCCATTCCCCTCATACGCCCTGTGAAGCTTTCACATGTGGCGGGGTAAGTCGTCCGTCATTGTGATGATGTCATGGCCAACTGCGATGCGTTAGCAATCGCTTGGTCCCTCTGGACTATGCCGTGCCGACCGCGTTGTTTCCCGGCTGGTTCCAATGGCGGCAGCTCCCAGCCGCAGGGGATGCAAAAAGCCTTCGGCCGGAGCAGGAGGCAGTTCAAAGGGGGACCGACAACAGGGCAAGCGGACGAGTCCCGAACCTTCATGACCGGCACATATTTTCCAACCCACCCAGCAAAAGGCCCGCCAGCTGGGAACCGGCGGGCAAGTTCTGGAGTGCTGGGATCAACCAGCATAGGTCAACGATGGGCGGCGAAGTTGGTTGCGGGGGCGACCCAACCGTAGACGGCTATTTCGACTCCACGCCCGGCTCAGGCTGAATGTCGATCGTGTCGCCATCTCCATGCACGGCATCACGGTCCCAGTCATTGGTCTTGTCAGGTGTTTTGGCAACCGCTTTTCGGGTGTCCCTTCCTCGGTCCTTGCGGGGTTCTGGACCTGGCAGTTCGCGTGATGACTTCGGCTCCACATGCGCCTCCTGTTCTCTACCAAAACAAAGTCGGGGGGCTCGGGTTCCAACAAAGCAAAGCCCGCCGCCTCCGGGAGGAGCGCAGCGGGCCATTCGGCTAGGAGTTGAGGGGACATCTCCACGCTGCCAAAACAACAGATCGGCAGCGGATTGGTTCCCTGATGACGGGACCGTGAGATAGCGTGTTAGCCCAACAGCCGCCGCAACCGCTCCGCCCCGGCAAACGATCGGCGTTTGCTATTTGGCTTTTAGCCGGAGACATGTCAGCCAAATTTCTTGGCTCGGTCGCTTTTCGCTGCGCGTTCGTCTGGTGGCCCCGACGCTTGGTGCAACCCGACCGTCTCCCGCCGTTTGAATGATGCCGTTTCTGGAAGCTGGCGTATTAACGGTCAAGCTGGCGGGTAATCATCCCAACCCAACACCGCTGGTCAGGCCCGGCGGCGTCCCACCCCTCCTCGCCGGGCCGCCCGCATGTTGCACAAAGGCGAAGGTCGCCACCTTGCTCAGTCGGACTGCTGTGTACGCTCCGCGATGGCAAACGCCTGCAGGTTCCTGGCCTTGCCGATGTCCCGGTCGGCGTTCGCGATGATCGAAAAGAAGGCTGCTCTGGCGATATCCTTCTTGGAGGCCTTGGGGTGCGCTTTCTGGGCAGCCTTGACGAGCTGCTTGGGAGACATGTCGGGCGTGACGATCCTCATGAGGGTATCGCCGATCGCACTCATTTCGCTTGCATCCATGATGGGCGTCCCTGCGCTGACCGCAATGCCACAATAGCAAGGACAACTCGCGACCGACAATATGGTTCTGAAATGAAAAACCCCGCCGGCAGGGACCGGAGGGGTTAGTCCTGGGAGGACGCGCGTTGCGCTGCGTTCGACAAGCGCGCATTGTCCAGATATCGCGCGGTTGCGACACCGATGTGACACAAGGACAGATGGCTGCGTACGCCCTTCGCAAGGACGATCGGTACGCGTCTCGCGGTCTTACGACATCGGTGGCGATCACATGCCGGCCATAAGCATTATCGGAGATCCCTTCAGCCTTTGGAAAGGGAGATGTGGTTCTGCTGAGGAGTTGAAGCGCTGGCGGCGTGCCGGCGACAGGCTGGGCGATAGATGGACATCTTTGGCATCAAGGCGCTTTTGATCTGTGCGCTGATCTTCATTCCGTTCGAACATCTGTTTGCCGAGCAGCCGCAGAAGGTCCTCCGCAAAGGCTTGGATGTCGATCTGATTTATGTGCTGTTCAACACCTTCGTCATAAAGGCAGCCATGGCCATGATGGCGCTCGGCACCCTCGAAGCCGCCGCGATCCTTGTCCCGCAATCGGTAACGCGGGCCGTCAGCGGCCAGCCCATCTGGCTGCAGGTTGCGGAAATGATCCTGATCACCGATATCGGCGTCTATTGGGCGCATCGGGCCTTCCATAAAATCCCCGCTCTCTGGAAATTCCATGCGACACACCATGGCATTGAGGAGCTGGACTGGCTCGGCGCTTTCCATTCCCACCCGGTCGACGCGATCGTCACAAAGGCAATATCGTTGACGCCGATCTACCTCCTTGGCTTCTCCGACGCCTCACTCGCCGTCTTTTCGCTTATCTACTTCGGCCACACGATGCTTGTTCATTCAAACCTGCGGATTGCGTTCGGCCCCTTCAAGTGGTTGATTGCCAGCCCGCAGTTCCATCGCTGGCACCATGCCAACCAGCGCACAGCCTACGACAAGAACTTCGCCGGCCAATTGCCGTTCCTCGACGTGATATTCGGCACCTACAATGCCACCGGCAACAAGCTGCCCGAGAAATACGGCGTCGATGATCCCATCCCCTCCAGCTATTTCGGCCAGCTCGGCTATCCGTTCTTGCCTCACAGGAAGCCGTCGAAACGGGCAGCGCCGAGCGTCGAAGCAGGCTGGTTGCCGGACACGCCGGGCATCGAGCATGTCGACAGATGAGTTCGGGGCCACGGTGCCGAGGCCTTTCATGGCGAATCGGCTGAGCCTCGAGGCATGAACGAGACCTCACTCTACGCGCCGGTGAAGCGCTTCCTCGAAAACCTCGACTTCGTCGTGAAAGGGGAAATCGGCGGTTGCGACATCGTCGCGCTGCGCGAGGGAGAGCCGCCGATCGTCGTCATCTGCGAGCTGAAGCTGCAGTTCAATCTCGAACTGGTTTTGCAGGGCGTCGACCGTGCGGCTGCTTGCGATGAAGTTTGGCTGGCAGCGCGCATGTCGGCGCGGGGCAAGGGGCGCGAAAGCGATGCCAGGTTCCGCAATCTCTGCCGTCGGCTTGGCTTCGGCCTGCTCGCGGTGACCGCCAATGACAGGGTCGAAGTGCTTCTCAGTCCGGTCGCCCAGGCACCGCGCAAAAATGCGCGACGGCGTTCTCGCCTTGTCGATGAGCATCAGCGCCGCCGCGGCGATCCTGTCGCTGGCGGCGGATCGCGCACTCCGATCATGACCGCCTACCGGCAGAGCGCCCTCGCCTGCGCCGCCGCGCTTGCGGACGGCCCCAAACGGCCGCGCGATCTGAAAGCCTTGACGTCGATCGCGCCGAAGATTCTTCAGCACAATGTCTATGGCTGGTTCGCAAGGGTCGAGCGTGGTCTCTATGATCTCACGGATGCCGGCCGAGCTTCGCTGGTTCGTTGGCCGCAGGTCGCGCACGATGAAGCCCGACACGAGATTTTGATTGCGCCGGACCTCTGAATGCCGGGGTTTGCCGAGCATGAACCGCCGCTATTGGTTGATTTTTCAGACAAAACATGTTGCTTGTCCCGCCCATGAAGACACTCTGCATGATGGCCATTGCGTCCCTGACGCTGGCCTTTCCGGCCAGTGCGATGGACAACGCTTTGCGCGCCGGGCTGATGAAACTTGATCCGCAAACCCGCCTCGAACAGCGTTGCGATGCCGAAATCCTGGACCGGATCACCCACGATGATCGCAAGTTCAAGGCCGACCGCGTCGTCGCTTACGCCTTCGCGACGCCGGAGATGAGCGCCGACGCAATCCGGAGTCCCGGTGCGGCGTTCCGCAGCAAGGGGCAATGGTACCGGCTGAAATTCAAATGCCAGACGGGACCGGACCATATGGAAGTTCTCCAGCTCCGCTATCGGATCGGGGACGAGATTCCGGAAGCCGACTGGGCGAAATACAATCTCTACGATTAGGTTCTCGCGGGCTTGCGCCCGCCTCCGGCTTGTGCCGGCGGCTGTCGAGAACCTCCCGCAATTCCACCGCCACGAAAATGGTTTTCCAGCGTTGCCCGTTGCCGCACTTGACGCCAGCGGACCATGCCTTTAGGCCCGTTCGGACGATCGACGACGAACACTCGACGAAGGGCTTCCAGGTCGATGGAAATATTTACCGCCGCGGGCTTTTCGGCTCTCCTTCAGGTCATCGCCATCGACCTTGCGCTCGCGGGCGACAATGCCATCGTTATCGGCCTTGCCGCTGCCGGCCTGCCGGCCAGCCAGCGCCAGCGAGCCATTCTTGTCGGCATCGCGGCGGCCACCGTTCTTCGCATTTTCTTCGCCCTGATCACGCAATGGCTGCTGACCATTGGTCCCATGCTGCTTATCGGCGGCGGCCTGCTTTTGCTGTGGGTTTGCTGGAAGATGTGGCGCGAATTGCGTGTCAGCCACGACGATGAGCGCGACGCCACCGAAGCGCTGTCGAACGGCGACTTCGACAAGGATGGCGTCATTGGCGGCAAGGGGCCGAGCAAAACCTTCTCGCAGGCCGCCTGGCAGATCGTCATTGCCGACGTCTCGATGTCGCTCGACAATGTTCTGGCCGTCGCGGGAGCGGCTATGAACCATCCGACGGTGCTGATTGTCGGGCTGGCGCTGTCGATCGCTTTGATGGGCTTTGCCGCGTCATTCGTCGCGCGCTTGCTGCACAAATACCGCTGGATTGCCTATATCGGCCTGGTCATCATCCTCTATGTCGCGGTCAAGATGCTGCTGGACGGAGCCGTGCAGCAATTCCCCGATCATTTCGCCTTCCTGTCACCCTGGTTCGGGTCAAGCGGGCACTGACGCAAATGTCGGGCCGCAGGGCTCCGTTTGCCTGATTGAGCAAGCCGTGCTATTGCGCCGCCCAAATTGAGCTCCTGCCAGGAGCCATGCAAGCCATCATATGTTGAGACTGCGGGCCGGATCGGTGTTTCCGGTTCGCGTCCATTGGAAAATTGCCCATGTCCGCCCCACGCGTCAGCTTCGTCAGTCTCGGATGTCCCAAAGCCCTTGTCGATTCCGAGCGCATCATCACGCGTCTGCGGGCCGAGGGCTACGAGATCGCCCGCAAGCATGACGGCGCCGATCTCGTTGTCGTCAACACCTGTGGTTTTCTCGACTCCGCCCGCGACGAGTCGCTTAACGCCATCGGCTCGGCACTGTCGGAAAACGGCAGGGTCATCGTCACCGGCTGTCTGGGCGCCGAGCCGGACGTGATCCGCGAGAAGCACCCCAACGTGCTGGCGATCACCGGTCCGCAGGCGTATGAGAGCGTGATGGCCGCCGTCCATGAGGCAGCCCCTCCCGCACACGATCCCTACATCGACCTGCTGCCGCCGCAAGGCGTCAAGCTGACGCCGCGCCATTACGCCTATTTGAAGATTTCGGAAGGCTGCAACAACCGTTGCACCTTCTGCATCATTCCGGCACTGCGCGGCGATCTCGTCTCACGGCCGGCCGCCGATGTGCTGCGCGAAGCCGAGAAACTGGCCAAGGCCGGCGTCAAGGAACTGCTCGTCATCTCACAGGATACCAGCGCCTACGGCATCGACATCAAGTACCAGACGTCCATGTTCGGCGACCGCGAAGTGCGGGCGAAATTCCTTGATCTCTCGGAGGAGTTGGGCAAGCTCGGCATCTGGGTGCGCATGCATTATGTCTACCCCTATCCGCACGTCGCCGACGTCATCCCGCTGATGGCCGAAGGAAAAATCCTTCCCTACCTGGACATCCCCTTCCAGCATGCCTCGCCACAGGTGCTGAAGAACATGCGCCGGCCCGCTCATGGCGAGAAGACGCTCGAGCGCATTCGCGGCTGGCGCGACGTGTGCCCGGATCTCGCCATCCGCTCGACCTTCATCGTCGGCTTCCCCGGCGAAACGGATGACGACTTCGAGATGCTACTCGATTGGCTGGATGAAGCGAAAATCGATCGCGCCGGCTGCTTCAAATACGAGCCGGTCAGAGGCGCCCGCTCCAACGAGCTCGGGCTTGAGCAGGTGCCGCAGGAGATCAAGGAAGCGCGCTGGCATCGCTTCATGCAGCGCCAGCAGAAGATCTCGGCAGCGCAGCTGGCCAGGAAGGTCGGCAAGCGTCTGCCGGTGCTGATCGACGAGGCGCACGGCACTTCGGCAAAGGGTCGCACCAAATATGATGCGCCCGAGATCGATGGTTCGGTCCACATCCAGTCGCGCCGCCCGATGCGCGCCGGCGACATCGTCACCGTCAAGATCGAGCGCGCGGACGCTTACGATCTCTACGGCTCGGCTGTCTGAGCCTTCCATCAAGTTCACCATCCAAATGAAAAAGGGCGCCTCGCGGCGCCCTTCCCATAGAGACGTGGCGTGCTGCTTATTGCGGCAACTTGTCGTCGACGCCCTTGACGTAGAAATTCATGCCGAGCAGCGTGCCGTCGTCGGCGACCTCGCCGTCCTTCAGCCATGCCGAGCCGTCCTGCTTGGCGATCGGCCCGGTGAAGGGGTTCCAGCCTCCGGCGATCTTCTTTTCGGTCGCTTCGGCCATCGCCTTAACGTCGTCGGGCATGTTGGTGTAGGGCGCGAGCTTGACCGCGCCGTCCTTGATGCCGAGCCAGACATTGTCCGGCTTCCAGGTGCCGTCGATGGCCGCCTGCACGCGGCTGATATAATACGGACCCCATTCGTCCGTCAGCGAGGTCAGCTGCGCGTTGGGCGCGAACTTGATCATGTCGGACGACTGGCCGAAGCCGTGCAGCTTGCGCTCCTCGGCCACCTGCAGGGCCGCGGTCGAGTCGGTGTGCTGGACGATGATGTCGGCGCCCTGGTCGAACAGCGCCTTGGCGGCGTCGGCTTCCTTGCCCGGATCGAACCACGAATTGACCCAGACGATCTTGGCCTTGAAGTTCGGATTGATCGACTGCGCGCCGAGCATGAAGGAGTTGATCCCCATCACCACTTCCGGGATCGGGAAGGAGACGATGTAGCCGGCGATGCCGGACTTCGATTCCTTGGCGGCGATCTGGCCGAGCACGTAGCGGCCTTCATAGAAGCGGGCATTGTAGATGCCGAGATTGTCCCCGGTCTTGTAGCCGGTGGCGTGCTCGAACATCACCTTGGGAAACTTCTTGGCGACCTTCACTTCGGCGTCCATGAAGCCGAACGAGGTGCCGAAGATGATCTTGCAGCCTTCGCGCGCCAGGCGCTCGAAAGCGCGATCGGCATCGGGGCCTTCGGAGACGTTTTCCAGGTAAGCAGTCTCGACCTTGTCGCCGAGCGCCTTCTCGACCTCGAGGCGTCCCTGGTCGTGCTGGTAGGAATAGCCAAAATCGCCGATCGGGCCGGTGTAGACCCAGCAGGCCTTCAACTTGTCGGCTGCCTCCGCGGACACGGCCAGCGACAAAGCCGCTGTCGTCGTCATCAGGGCAATAAGCAGTTTTTTCATTGTGTTACCTCTCTGAGTTAAGCCTTGGAGCTTCCCGTCTTGTTCTTGTTGTCAACGATCCGGAACGAATGGCTGCCCCAGGGATGCCGGCGTGTTCATCATCGTCAGACGCTTGTTGCGCGAGATTAGAACGAGAACCACGACGGTTGCCAGATAGGGCAGAGAAGAAAGCATCTGCGAGGGCACTGGAATGCCAAAAGCCTGTGCATGAAGCTGGCCGATCCACACCGCGCCGAAGATGTAGGCGCCGGCCAGTACCCGCCATGGCCGCCAGGACGCGAACACCACCAGTGCGAGTGCGATCCAGCCTCGGCCCGCGGACATGTTCTCGACCCACTGTGGCGTATAGACGAGCGACAGATGCCCACCGGCAAGACCGGCGCAGGCACCGCCGAAGATGACCGAGAGATAGCGGTAACGGATGACCTTGATGCCGAGCGCATGCGCCGAGGCATGGCTGTCACCAATCGAGCGCAGCGTGAGGCCGGTACGCGTCTTGAACAGGAACCACATCACCGCGGCCGTCAGCGCGATCGAAATGTAGAAGATCGGATCCTGGCCAAAAAGAAGCCTGCCCACGACCGGTATGGAACTGAGGCCGGGAATATCGAGATTGGGCAGCCTGACACCGGGCTGGCCGACGAAGCTTGTTCCCATCATGCCGGAAAGGCCGAGACCAAGCAGCGTCAGTGACAGGCCTGTTGCCACCTGGTTGGTGGCCAGCGACAGCGTCATCACGGCAAAAAGCAAGGAGAACAGCGCGCCCACGACGATAGCCGCCAGAAGGCCGATCCAGGGCGATCCCGTCAGATAGCCGGCCCCGAAGCCGCCGACGGCGCCCATGACCATCATGCCTTCGACACCGAGGTTGAGCACGCCGGAACGTTCGACCACCAGTTCGCCTATCGCCGCGATCAAAAGCGGCGTCGCCGCCGTGGCGATGGTCAGGAGGATGTTGACGGTGATGTCCATCAGCGGGCTTCCTTCAACTTTGGTGCGGCCTCGAGCTTCGCGGGCGTTTCCTGTTTCGTCAGCGCCAGACCGATCAAGCGGATGCGGTAATGAATGAGCGTGTCGCAGCCGAGCACGAAGAACAGCAGCATGCCCTGGAACACCCTCGCCACCTTGTCGGAAATGCCGAGTGCGCTTTGCACGGCCTCGCCGCCGAGATAGGTCAGGGCCAGCACCAGGCCCGCGGCGACGATGCCGAGCGGATTGAGGCGGCCGAGGAACGCCACGATGATGGCCGTGAAGCCATACCCGGGCGAAATCACGGGCTGAAGTTGCCCGATGGCGCCGGAAACTTCGGAGATGCCGGCAAGGCCGGCCAGCGCTCCCGATAGCAGGAAGGCAAAGAACACCATCCGGTTGAGGCCGAAGCCGGCGAAGCGCCCTGCCCTTGGGCTGGAGCCCAGCACGCGGACCTCGAAGCCCTTGAGCATGCGGCCCATCAGGATCCAGATCAGCACCGCGGCCACCAGGGCGAACACAAACCCCCAATTGGCGCGCCCGGCATCGGGCATCAGTTCCGGCAGTACGGCCGCGTCGCCGAACTGGATCGTCTGCGGAAAGCCGTGGCCCTGCGGATCGCGCCAAGGGCCGCGCACCAGCCAGTCGAGGAACAACTGCGCGACATAGACCAGCATCAGGCTGGTCAGGATCTCGTTGGTATTGAACCGGGTCTTCAGCAAGGCCGGGATCGCCGCGTAGGCCGCACCGCCGACCATGCCGAGCAGAAGCATCAGCGGCAGCACCAACGGGCCTTCGAATTGCGGGAACAACACGGGAATGATGGAGCCGAAGATTGCCCCGAAGATGAACTGGCCTTCGGCGCCGATGTTCCAGATGTTGGCCTTGTAGCAGACCGACAGGCCGACAGCGATCAGGATCAGCGGCGCTGCCTTGATCGCCAGCTCGTGCAACTGCCAGACCTGGCTGATCGGCTCGATGAAATAGATATGGAAGGCATTCAGCGGGTTGACGCCGAGCAGCGCGAACAGAACCGCGCCGGCAATGATGGTCAGCGCGAAGGCGATGAACGGCGACAGCATCGAAAACAGCGCCGAGCGCTGCGGGCGTTTGACAAGTTCGAGGCGCATCATGCCGTCTCCAGCGTATGTTCGGCGTGGCCGGGCTCGGCGCCACCCATTAGCAAGCCGACCTTCTCGAAAGTCGCTTCGGCGATCGGCATCGGCCTGGACAATTCTCCATTGTGCATGACGGCGATCGCGTCCGATATTTCGAACAGCTCGTCGAGATCCTGGCTGATCACCAGCACCGCCGATCCGCTGCGAGAGAGCTCGATCAAGGCCTGACGGATGTGCGCTGCGGCTCCTGCGTCGACACCCCATGTCGGCTGGTTCACCACCATCACGCTTGGCCGGCGGTCGAGTTCGCGGCCGACGATGAATTTCTGCAGATTGCCGCCCGAAAGTGCTGCCGCTTCGGGATCCGGCGCGCTCTTGCGCACATCCATCGCCTCGATGATGCGCTGCGAGGCGGCATAGACGGCGCCGCTCTTGACCATCCCGCCGCTGCCGACAAAAGCCTTGCCGTCCGTGGCATGGCGCGACAGCAGGAGGTTTTCCGAGAGCTTCATGCGCGGCGCGGCGCCATGGCCGAGACGCTCCTCTGGCACGAACGCGGCCCCCAACAGGCGCCGCCCGGTAATGGTGAGGCTGCCGGCGTTCTTGCCGCGGATGCGCACTGAGGCTGCATCCTGCTGCAAAACCTCGCCGGAGACGGATTCGAAGAACTCGCCTTGGCCGTTGCCGGCGACACCGGCAATGCCGATCACCTCGCCAGCGCGGACATTGAGGCTGATGTTCTTGAGCGGAATGGAAAACGGCGTTGCCGGCTTGCGGTTGAGGTTGAGGATTTCGAGCAGCGGCTGCGCGGTTTCGATCCCCTCGACCGGCGCCCGCACCACAGCCTGCACTTCGTTGCCGACCATCATGCGGGCGAGCGATGAGGCTGTCTCCTCGCGCGGGTTGCAGTGACCGACCACCTTGCCGTGCCGCAACACCGTGGCGTGGTCGCAGATGCGTTTGACCTCTTCAAGCCGGTGCGAAATGTAGAGGATCGATTTGCCTTCCGCGCGCAAGCGCTCCAGCGTCTCGAACAGCTTGTCCGCCTCCTGCGGCGTCAGCACCGATGTCGGCTCGTCCAGGATGATGAGCTGCGGCGTCTGCAGCAGGCAGCGGATGATCTCGATGCGCTGGCGCTCGCCGACGGACAGATCGCCGACCAGCGATTCCGGATCGAGCGGCAGGCCGTAGCTGTAGGAAAGCGCCCTCGCCTTGGCCGCGATGCTGCCGATCGGCGAGCCGTCATCCAGCGACAGCGCGATGTTCTCGGCGGCCGTCAGGGCTTCGAACAGGGAAAAATGCTGGAAAACCATGCCGATGCCGAGCTTTTTGGCAACGCCTGGGCTGGTGATCCGCACTGCCTGGCCGTTCCAGAAAATCTCGCCGGAATTGGGTTCCAGCGAGCCGAACAGCATCTTGACCAGCGTCGATTTCCCGGCGCCGTTCTCGCCGAGCAAAGCGTGGATTTCACCTTTGGCGATGTTGAGATCGATATGATCGCACGCTGTCAGCGTGCCGAATATCTTGGTCAGGCCACGAACCTCGAGCAGGTTCGCCCCATCATGATTTGCACTCACAGTGCCTCCCATCCGGATTACCGGACATGTTCTGTGTTCCCGCAAGCATCGTATGCGCGGCCGGCTCTCGTGCGAAAGCAGCACCCAACTTGAAAGAGCTTCAAGAATTTCAGCGGAAACTCAAGGGCAAAGATCAGCCTTCCTTCGCACAAGCATATGGCGGGCCGGCTTTTCGGGCAAACCATGCTCGCGGCTGCGGCAGCGCGCTGAAAACCCAGGCAGATTGCCGTCAGGGAACCAGGATGGTCGTACCTGTCGTTCTGCGGCCTTCAAGGTCCGCATGTGCCTTGCCGGCATCTTTCAGCGCATAGCGCTGATTGATCTTGATCTCGACGGCGCCGCTGAGCACGACCTCGAACAGTGCGGCGGCGGAGGCATCGAGGTCCTCACGTCTGGCATTGTAGACGAACAGCGTCGGCCTGGTTGCGAACAGCGAGCCCTTCTGCGCCAGCAGCGACATCGAGAACGGCGGGATGGGTCCCGAGGACTGGCCGAAGCTGACGAACATGCCGAGCGGCTTCAGGCAGTCGAGCGAGGCCGGAAATGTGTCGTTACCCACCGAATCGTAGACGACATCGCACTTCTTGCCGCCGGTGATGGCGGCTACGCCGGCGACGAAATCCTGCTCCTTGTAGTTGATGACATGGTCGAAGCCGTGCGCCTTAGCGAGTTCGATCTTGTCGGTGGAACTGGCGGTGCCGATGACCGTCGCGCCGAGATGCTTCGCCCATTGGCCGAGGATCAGGCCGACTCCGCCGGCCGCGGCGTGAAACAGGATGGTGTCGCCCGCCTTCACCTTGAAGGTGCGGCGCAGAAGGTATTCCGCGGTCATGCCTTTCAGCATCATGGCGGCGGCCTGCTCGTCGCTGATGCCGTCCGGTACCTTGACGACCTTGCTGGCATCGATGACGCGCTCTTGCGCGTAAGCGCCCGTCGTCACGGCATAGGCTATCCGGTCGCCCGGCTTCAGCCAGTCGATGCCCCCGCCGACTTCCAGCACCACGCCGGCGGCTTCGCTGCCCGGAATGAGCGGAAATCCGCCGGGCGGCGGATAAAGACCCGAGCGATGATAGACATCGATGAAATTGAGACCGATCGCGGTATGCCTGATCAGGATCTGCCCCGAACCCGGCTGGCCAGGATCGGCGTCCTCGTGGATCAGGACTTCCGGACCGCCATTGGCGTGGATGCGGATGGCTTTGGACATGGAGAGGATTCCTTGAAGAGCGGCTGGTCAGGCCTTTTTGGCGCCGAGGTTCGGAAAGAACTGCATGAGGCCACCAATGGTTGCGAGATAGAGCCCGGTAACGGTGATTCCGATCTTGGTGAAAGTGCCGACTTGCTCGCCCAGCACGCCGATCTGGTCGTAGAAAGCGGCGAGTGCGGCCTGCGCAAGCGCGAGCGCGCCGAAAGCACACCACAACAGCGTCATGCCGAGATTGATCGGCCGCAGCCGCTTCACCCGCACCGGATGGATGAAGTTTATTGGGACAAAAGTCAGAATGCCGGCCACCACCACCACCGCGAACGAGACCCATTGTCCTGGTTCGATGACAAACAGCGTGAACACGACCATGTTCCAGACCACCGGGAATCCCTTGAAGAAATTCTCCTTCGTCTTCATGCCGGTGTCGGCATAGTAGATCGCGCTGGAGACGACGATGATCGCCGCCGAAAGGAACGACAGGCCTTCGCCCATGAAGCCCCGTTGGTAGAGCGCGAAGGCGGGGATCAGCACGTAGGTCACGTAGTCGATGATGTTGTCGAGGAGTTCGCCGGACCAGGTCGGCAGGATTTCCTTGACCTCCAGCTTTCGGGCGATCGGCCCGTCGATGCCATCGACGAACAGCGCCAGGCCTAGCCACCAGAACATGGCCGTCCAGCGCTCCTCGCTCGCCGCCACCAGCGACAGGAAAGCCAGGAACGAACCGGAGGCGGTCAGCAGATGCACCGAAAACGCACGCGCCTGCGGCCAGGTGACCTTCTTCTTCGGCCGTGGAATCCGGTCGGTGATCTTCCCGGCGATCTTGCGGGCTTTTGTGTTCTTGCTCACGGGCCCCGCCAATCAAGCTTGCAGATCTCGGCCGATCGGCCGGCGAAATTCCAGTTGCGGCCAAAGGCGCGCATCTTGCTCTTGTCGGACCTTGCCACGATGATCTCCGGCGCGATCCAGTATTCCGAATTCGTGATCACCGTATCCTTGTCGCGGTCCTTGCCCGCGATTGGCGTGACCGCCCCGTCGATGATCTTCGGAATCTGGAAGATACGCGTCTTGTCTCGTGTCTCGTAGGTGATCGGCACCTGTTCGACACCCAGGAATTTGCCGACCAGAATCGAGAGCAGCGACGTGGTCCCGCCGGCCTTGCCGGTGAAGATCTTGGTCAACGCCTTGACCGCGTAAACCGAGGCTCTGATGTCGATGAACAGGCCCGCGGTCCAATTGCCGCGGCTCATGTAACCGGGGATTTCCATGATCAGCCCAAGGTTGAGGCCGGAGAGGTCGACTTCGCCGAAGTGACCCGCATCGATACGGAAACCCGCCCATGTCTGGCAATAGCCTTCTGTTGGTGGGTGACTGCCGAGCGACAAGACGCAAGGGCAAAAAACCGTGCAATTGCAGGAGAGTACGAGCTCTCCTTTCATTGCCCAGCCCGGGTCAGTCATCGAATTCCCCCCAATCACAGTGAGACTACTAGCAGCACGGCTGCCCAGACAAGCAGTATCGCACCGGCCAGCCGGGTTGGAAGACTGCCCATCGTTTGTTTTTCAATTAGGGTGAACACGCCGATCAGCGCCATCCAGAAGACGTTCATGACGCCGACGGCGAACATCACCAGCATCAATGCCCAGCAGCATCCCAGGCACCAGATACCTTGCACGATGCCCAGCCGAAAGATGCGGGAGGTCTCGGCACTCCAGTTTGAAAACAAGGTCGAGAATGGGTTCCGGCATTTCGTCAGGCAGGCCTCCTTGAGGCCGCTGAACTGGTAGAGGCCGGCAACCAGCAAGGCCAGCCCACCAGCAACGCCAAGCACCGGATCGAATACCCCCGCGGACGCGGCGACTGCGTGGACGGCAAGTGTCAGTGCCGCAAACAGCAGCGATGCGGCGAGCCAGGCGCAGAGGTAGCCGGCAACCAGCACCAGCGGATGGACGACCGGCGCCCGCTTGATCCGCGCCGTATCGGCGATCTCGCAATAGGTGCGGATCATCGGTGCCGCCGACGGCAGCATCGCGGCGATCGCCATCAGGAACCACATGAGGATGAGTGCCAAAGCACGCGGGCCGATGCTTGCGTCCAGCGGCGCTGGCGAAAGGCAAAGAACGAAAAAATGGTCCAGGAAATCGGGCAGCGGCAGCTGTGGCAGGTTGCGCAGGAGAGCGTCACCCGGCGCGCTGATCCGCGCCTCGGCCCCGCGTATCGCCATCGCGGCAAGCAGCAGCCAGGCCAACGCGATGCTTGCACAGACGACGATGTTGACCGTCAAACGCGGGTCGCGCGCGACATTTGCCGTGGCGCGGCCGGCGCGGTCGAGATGGCTGAAGTCGTCCTGTTGGCCGGTCATGACATCCGAATGGGCCGAATCGCCGCGTTGATCAAGCCGCATGATCTGCCCTATATGCCTGTTTGGACTGGCAGGTCTGGTGGCCGCCTCTCAACTGCAGACCGGAAGCCGATCTTGGAGCATCAGCAAACAGCGCGGATACTGATTGCGGGCACGGGGCCGGCGGGGTTGATCGCCGCGCTTGCCTTCGCCGATGCCGGCTTTCCGGTGACGATTGCCGGGCCGGAAAGCTCGGCTCCCGACGGTCGCACCACGGCGCTCATGACGCCTGCCCTGAAGGTGCTCGAACGGCTGGGCGTGATCGAGGACATCAGGCCCAAGGGCGCGCCGTTGAAGGTGATGCGCATTGTCGATGCGACCGGCCGGCTGATCCGCAGCCCCGTCGTCACCTTCCGCGCCAGCGAGATCGGCGAGGAACAGTTCGGCCTGAACCTGCCCAACGGCGTCCTTGGCCCGGCGCTTGCCGGCAAGGTGGCCGCGCATTCCGGCATCGAATGGCGCAGATCCATGGTGAAGGCATGGCATCTTGGCGCCGTCAAAGCGCATGCCGCGCTGACTGATGGCAGCGAGATCGATGCGTCCCTTGCGGTCGCCGCCGACGGCCGCCTGTCGCCGGCCCGCGAGGCCGCGGGCATCTCGACGGCGGCGCGCGCCTACCCTCAGGCGGCGCTTGTCCTCAATTTCGGCCACAACCGCGAACATGGCTTCACCTCGACGGAATTCCATACAGAGACCGGCCCGTTCACGCAGGTTCCACTGCCGGGCAATCGCTCCAGCCTTGTCTGGGTGGTCAAGCCAGAGACCGCCAAGGAGCTTGCCGCTTTGGACGATGCAACGCTCTCGCTCCGCGTCGAGCAAAAGATGCAATCGATGCTGGGCCGGGTATCCGTTGAGCCGGGTCGCCAGATTTATCCATTGTCGACGGTGACCCCCCTGCGTTTCGCGGCGCGACGGGTGGCGCTTGTCGGTGAGGCGGCGCACGTGTTCCCGCCGATCGGCGCGCAAGGCCTCAACCTAGGCATCAGGGATATTGACGATCTGGTTGGAATCGCGCGTGAAAATCGTGAGGATCCGGGGGCTGTTGCGGCCCTTGCTGCATACGATTTCAAGCGCCGGCCCGATATTCTGGCGCGCAGCAGCGCAGTCAATCTGCTCAACATGTCGCTGCTTTCGGACATGTTGCCGGCGCAGATGGCGCGTGGCGTTGGCCTGGGTGTACTTGGCGGCTTTACGCCGCTGCGCGCCTTCTTCATGCGGGAAGGGCTTCGCCCGGGCAGCGGCTTTGCGGCAGTTGCGGGCGGCCTTCGGAAGCCGGCTCGGCAGCGGTAGCGATTTTGCGGACTTTGCCGCGGTATCGCGACGTTCATCAAAACCTTTGTTGCGCATACCGCGTATCTTGAAGGCGCTCAGACGCTCGGGATTGAATTGATGCGGAGTCTGCGCCAAATAAAGCCAAGGAATTCAGTGGTGAGTGCGATGAAAACGGCCAAATTCGCGATCGGACAGGTGGTTCGCCACCGGCTGTTCCCGTTCCGAGGCATCATTTTCGACGTCGATCCGCAATTCGCCAACACCGACGAATGGTACGAGGCCATCCCCGCCGACGTACGGCCGCGCAAGGACCAACCATTCTACCACCTGCTCGCCGAGAATTCGGAAACCGAATACATCGCCTATGTGTCCGAGCAGAATTTGCTCGAGGACCAATCGGGAGAACCTGTCCGCCATCCGCAAATCAAGGAAATGTTCGACAAGAAGCCGGATGGGCGCTATGCGCCGAAACGGCAGTCCAGGCACTGACTTCCGGCATGCTGAGTATGGCCAGAAATGAAAAAAGCGGGGCATGACCCCGCTTTTTTGACTCGCTATATTCCCGACGCCGGATCAGTTGGCGGTCTTCGCCTTGTCCTGCTCGTCCTTGAGCTTCTTGGCGAAATCCTGGTTGTTCTTGGCGACGAAGTCCTGAAGCTTCTTCTGCCGGTCCTCGATGTCCGACTGCTGCAGCGGCGGGCCGTCATAGGCGCCGCTGAAGCCCTGCAGCGCGATCTTGATCGGGTTGGCCTGGTTCTGGAAATTGATCGAGGTCAGCGTGATCCCCTGACCCTTCTTGAACGAAGCGACAAGCTGATCGGTCAGCGGCACTTCCGCCACGCAACGATCCGGGAAGCAGATGACATAGTCGAGCTTCTGCGCCTTGCCGGTGTCGATCTGCAGGCCGATGCCGGGAGGCACGAGGCGGCCGGTCGGGACCGTCACCTGGAACACTTTGCGGTTCACCTTGCCCTTGAGCTCGATCAGGCTGACGCCGGTCACGAGTTGGCCATTGCCAGCGGTGACGATGTTCTGGACATTGCAGATGTCGACGTCTTCCTGCTTGGTGCAGGCCTTGAACCAGCCCTGCGGAATCTGCGGCTGCTGCTGCGCGGAAGCAGAGGGAAGTCCTGCGCCGAGAAAGCCAACCACGCCTGCGGCCATGACCGACAGGCGGTACGCGTTGCTGTTCAGGCTCGTCATGTCGTGCACTTCCTCTCAATGATCCCGGGACCGGCTTCTTCGCGCCGTGTGGTCCAGCTACCTGTTGCCAAAATGAGGCAACAGAATGACTTCGGACGGCGTGTTACACTGCAAGCGGCGTCGAATCCAGCCCGCCGACCGGTAATTCTTGACGACGCCATTGGCCGCCACGCAGGTGCCCCATGCTAGGGTGCGGACCGAATCATCAAGCCGACCTGTTAAGGAGACGGTCATGGGCCGCGTTCTTGTTTGGCTGGTCACCGCATTATCGTTTTTCAGCCTGTCGTCGCCTCCGGCGCTGTCGGAGCCGAAACACGCGATTGCGATGCAGGGCGAACCGGCCCTGCCGCCGGACTACACCCATTTCAGCTACGTCAATCCCGACGCGCCGAAGGGTGGCAGCATTACCTATTGCGTCGTCGGCAGCTTCGACAATCTCAACCCTTTCATCCTGAAAAGCCTGCGCACGACCGCGCGCGGCATGATGGACACGATTTACGGCAATCTGGTCTTCGAGCCGCTGATGCAGCGCAGTGCCGACGAGGCCTTTACCCTTTATGGGCTTCTGGCCGACACCGCCGACATGGATCCCGAGCGCAAGACCATCGAATTCCATCTCAACCCGAATGCCAAATGGTCGGATGGTCAGCCAGTGACGCCGGAAGACGTGCTGTTCACCTACGATGCCTATACGCAGAAAGGCCGTCCGCCCTACAGCGACCGCATGGCCAGGATCGCCAAGCTCGAAAAGACGGGCGACCATAGCGTGCGCTTTACCTTCAATGACAAGGCCGATCGTGAGTTTCCGCTGATCATCGCGCTGACACCGATCATCCCCAAGCACGCTTTCGACATCGACACTTTCGACAGGACGACGCTGAAGCCGTTGATCGGCAGCGGTCCCTACAGGATCGCGCAGGTGACGCCCGGCCAGCGCATCGTCTTCAAGCGCAACCCCGACTATTGGGGCAAGAACGTTCCCGCCAAGCGCGGTTTCGACAATTACGACCAGATCACCATCGAGTATTTTCTCAACGCCAACGCCAAGCTCGAAGCTTTCAAGAAGGGTCTTTGCGCCATCGACGACGACAGCGATCCGGTGAAACGCGAGCGCGATCTCGACTTTCCGGCGTTTCATAGGGGAGACGTTGTCTCAGAAACCTTCGATACCGGCATTCCACCCGTCGTGACGGGTTTTCTGTTCAACACGAGGCTGCCGAAGTTTTCCAACCCCGTGGTTCGGCGCGCGCTCGGCATGCTTTATGATTTCGAATGGGCCAACAAGAACCTGTTCGGCGGCAAGTACACCCGCACGATGAGCTACTGGCAGAACTCGGAGCTTTCCGCGCTCGGCCATCCGGCTGATGACAGGGAAAAGGCGCTGCTGGCGCCCTATCCCGGCCGCGTGCCGGCCGACGTCATGGACGGCACCTGGAAACCGCCGGTGACGGACGGTTCGGGCCAGGACCGCAAGGTGCTGAAGACCGCTTTCGATCTTCTGAAAAGCATCGGCTACCATGTGCAGGACGGCACGATGATCGATCCCGACGGTAGACCTTTCGGCTTCGAGATACTGACCGCCTCGCAGGATGAAGAACGTCTGGCCGGCATCTATCAGCGCACGCTTGAGAAGATCGGCATCAATGTCAGCATTCGCAGCCTGGACGGCGACCAGATCCAGTCGCGCAAGCAGCGTTTCGATTTCGAGGTCCTGATCGGCTCCAGCGGCTTCAACAATTCGTTGTCCCCTGGCATCGAGCAGATCGGGCGCTGGTCGTCCGCCGCGGCCAGGACCGAGGGATCGTTCAACCTCGCCGGCGTCGCCGATCCGGCGATCGATGCGGCCATCGACGCAATGCTGCGAGCCCGTTCAAAGGAGGACTACGTCGCGGCGGTTCGCGTTCTCGACCGGCTGCTGATCTCCGGCTATTACATGGTGCCGATGCAGTACAATACGCAGCAGTGGCTTGCTTACTGGAATTATCTGGAACATCCGCGCAAGACGCCCATATTCGGTTATCAGCTGCCAACATGGTGGCGCAAACCGAACTGAAGTCCGGAGATCGAGATGAGCGAAGCGAACGCCATAACCGTCGACGTGGTGTCGGACGTCGTCTGCCCGTGGTGCTTCATCGGTCAGAAGCGGCTGGACAAGGCGATCGCCGCGGCCGGCGATGTCGAAGTGCATATACGCTGGCGGCCGTTCCAACTCGATCCAACCATTCCGCCGCAAGGCAAGGACCGCCACGACTACATGCTGGCCAAGTTCGGCAGCGACGAGCGCATTCGCGAAATTCATGCCCGCATCGAACCGCTTGGCGAAGCTGAAGGCATTTCCTTTGCCTTCGACGCCATCAAGGTGGCGCCGAACACACTCGACGCGCATCGGCTGATCCGCTGGGCCGGTGCCGCCGGCGAGGACGTCCAGAACCGACTGGTGCGCCGCCTATTCCAGCTGAATTTCGAGGAAGGCGCCAATATCGGCGACCACACCGTATTGGTCGAAGCTGCCCGCGAAGCCGGCATGGACGCCGCTGTTGTTGAAACGCTCTTGCCGAGTGACGCTGATGTCGAGGCGGTTCGCACGGAAATCGCCACCGCGTCGCGCATGGGCATCACAGGCGTGCCGTGCTTCCTGCTCGAGGACAAATATGCCGTGATGGGTGCGCAGGATGCCGACACGTTGGCCGATGCGATCCGTCAGGTCGCGGCGGCCAAGGCGCGTGGCGAGTTGGAGAAAACCGGCTGAGGCCAGCGGACGCTACTTCGCCTTCATTTGGCGTGCTGATGAAAGAGCCGCTTGCCATTGGCCGGTGCGGATCACCCCTTTGGTTGACGAATGGGCAAGAGAACGTCCTGCACTCCCGCTGTTCCAATCCGATATTGGCGACTTCGCCACGGCAAGGAATCAGACGTTGAGGACAGCGTGTTCTCAGGCATTCTGGCCAGGTCTCGGGAAGAGAACCCCGGCCCTCATGATTTTTTGAGTCACGAAACCGTGTGCCAGGTTTCCCCAAGGGAAGATCGACAGAAGCCCCGTTCGCCGCGTCCAAGTTGCTGAAACCAATCAAAATTTTCTGATCGTTGCCCACCGTTTTGCTGGCGATTCGATCTTCAATCTGTTGCCTCAGCGCAACGGCCGCCAGAGCAATCTCATAGGCCTGGTTTAAAAATTAATGGAAAATGATCAATTGGTGTTACCATCCGTAACAAAACAAAAAAGGTTTGGGCGGGATCGTGATTCGGATCGGCAGGCGATCGCAAGAGTCAGTACCGGATGGACTACGCAGCGACGCCGCAGGGCGGTCGCATTTGACGCCGGTATCCTCGATGCGCAATTTCTGGGGGCTCGTGCGAGCCTACTGGATCTCGGACCGCTGGAAGGAAGCCTGGGCGCTGACGCTGGTGATAGCCCTGCTCACCGCGCTGTCCAGCAAGGCTAGCGTGTGGTTCGCCATGGCGTCGGGCGAATTGGTGAATTCGATCGCCTTCCTGCACGATGCCGCCAACACCAGGCCCTTGGAAACAATCCTGACCAACGCCGGCATACTGGTGCTGCTCGTCATGCTCAAGGACGTCGGCTTCACCGGCGTGCGCAATCTCGTCTCGGCAACCTTGCATCGCAAATGGCGCGGCTGGCTGAACGACCAATTCAACCAGGCCTTGCTCGACGGCAACCATACCCATTTTCACGCTCAACATGGCTCCCCGGACGGCGGCATCGTTGCGCCTGACAATGTCGACCAGCGCATCCAGGAATCGATCAAGGACATGACCGGCGGTGCGATCGGCCTCGCTATGGGCGTGCTGGGGTTGGCGACTTCGCTCTACTTCATAGGCCAGAACCTGTTGCAGTCGTCAGTGGAGGTCAAAGGCCTGGAGTTCCTTGGCAGCTATGGCAGCGCTGTTCTCGCCCTTCTCGCTGTTGCCACGTACGTCCCCCTCAACACCTGGATCGCCGTCAAGCTCGGCAGCCTGCTGGAACGTCTCAATATTCGCATGCAGAAGGCCGAGGGAAGTTATCGTAGCGAACTGACGACGTTCCTGCGCCGCAGCTTCCATGTCGCCGCCTCGCATGGCGAGGGCGTGCAGAAGAGGATGCACGACCGGCTCTATGTCGACATCGATCGCACCTGGGGGCGGCTGAATGTCGTCAACTCCAGCTATATGTCGTTCGAGCTGATCTACAACTTCGTCGGCGCCCGTATCGTCGCCTATGCTCCGGGCCTTGTGCCGTTCATCCACAGCCGCTTGGACTATAAAGGCTACATCACCGGCTCCGAAATGGTCGCCCAGCTCATCAGCCAGTGTTCCTGGTTCATCCATGTCATGCCCGCCATCGCCACGCTGCGCGCCAACAGCCAGCGCGTGACGGAGCTCGCCAACGCGATCGAGAAAGTCCAGCACCCGCAGGAATTCTACAGCCAGAGCGGCCGTTCCGACTTCCACTACGCCAGCCAGAATCCGGTCTTCGGTCTGACCATCCAGAAGCTGGAGCTGGCGCATCAGGGTGAGGATGCGACACCATTCCTCAGTTCCGCCAACCTGCGCTTCCGGCGCGGCGAATGGACCTTCCTGAAAGGCGAATCCGGGTGCGGCAAGACCTCGCTGATCAAGGCGATCAACGGCCTGTGGCCTTATGGCCGCGGCACCATCGTCTTCCCCGAGGGCGTCAAGAGCTTCTATGCCGCCCAGGAGGTCAAGCTGCCGCAGGTGTCGCTGAAACAGCTGGTCTGCCTACCAGGCTCCGAAGGCGACCACGGCGATACCCAGGTCGCGTCGGCACTGCACAAGGCTGGCCTTGGCGATTTCATCGAACACATGGCCAATGAAAGCCGCGAGGGCAAGAGCTGGGATCAGGTCCTGTCGGGCGGCCAGAAGCAGAAGCTGGTGGTGGCTCGTATCATCCTGCAGCAACCGGGCCTGCTGTTCCTCGACGAGGCGACCGGGGCTCTCGACCCTGATGGCAAGATTGCCTTCCACCAAGCCATCAAGGACAACTGCCCTGATGTGACGGTGATCAGTGTCATGCACGAAGCCGTGGCACCGAGATCTGCTGCCGGGACCGAGTTCTACCACTCGATGGTCCTGATTGCCGACGGCGTCGCCACGAAGAAGCCGCTTGCCCCAAGCCTGCCGCTGGAACTCACCACGATCCTGGCCCAGCCAAGGCCGGTCGAGGACAAATGGACGCGTTTCTCGCGCCGGCTGAAGCAGAAATAACGCTGATGTCCCCGTGGCTTGCCACGGTGAACGGTCCACGGTGATCACAGTCTCGCGATCCGGGCCGTTCGGCACTGTTTTCCTTCCTCACCGCGATTGACTCGGCAAGGCGCGCTCCTATGTTGCGCCGGCTTGCAGCAGTCAAAAGCGAACCCGCAAGCAGAAAGGTCACCGCGCCATGCCTGGCGACAGTCACAGTCGAACGCAACGGCCGTCCGCCTAGACGTGACCTGAATGGTTCATGTCCTGCCGGACGGCAAGGAGTGAGCCATGAACGATTTTTTCCCCGTAGCGGACGACGAGGCCGTCGCTATCGCCCGCATCCTTGCCAATGATCACGTCGCCGACCTTGTCGAGGCGCTCAACCATGAATCGCGCGAAACCGCGACGGAGCTGCTTTGCGCCGTACCCTTCGAACGGCTGGTCGAGATTTTCGACCAGCCTGAGCTCGAAGGCGCGCCCGCACTGGCGGAGGCCCTGCCCCGTCCCAAGGCGAGCAAGCTGCTCACCGCCATGTCCGTCGACCGCGCGGCCGACATCCTGCGCGAGCTCGACGAGCCGGCACGCTCCGAGCTGCTCGGTGCGCTGGCGCCGCCGCTGCGCGCCACCCTGCTTTCCATTCTGGGCTATCCCGAAGGCAGCGCCGCCTCGATCATGACCACGGAGTTCGTCAGCGTGCCCTCCGACTGGACCGTCGGACGCACGCTCGACTACATCCGCAAGGTCGAACGGACGCGCGAGACCGTCTATGCAATCTACATCGTCGATCCGCGGACAAATCTCCTGGTGCGGTCGACGGGCTTGCGTCGGCTCATCACCGGTGAACCGGACGACCCGATCCTGTCGGTAGCGCCGGACCGCCTGCCGGTGACAGTCACTCCGCTGACGGATCGTGAACACCTGGCGCAGACGATCTCCAAATACGATCTGCTCGCCGTCCCGGTCGTCGACAACGGCAAGATCCTCGGCATCGTCACCATCGACGACATCATCGACACGATGATTGAGGAGACGACCGAAGACGTGCATCGCTTTGGCGGCATGGAGGCTTTGGACGAGCCGTATATGAAGATGAGCTTTCTCGCCATGATCAAGAAGCGCGGTGGTTGGCTCTGTGCGCTGTTCATCAGCGAGATGCTGACGGCCAATGCCATGCAAAGCTATGAGGGCGAGCTGGAGAAGGCGATCGTGCTGACGCTGTTCATCCCGCTGATCATGAGCTCCGGCGGCAATTCCGGCTCGCAGGCGACCTCGCTGGTCATCCGCGCGCTGGCGCTGCGCGAAATCGGCCTTCGTGACTGGTGGCGGGTGGCGCTGCGCGAACTGCCTACCGGTCTCGTGCTCGGCGCCATGCTGGGCGTGGTCGGCGTCTGCCGCATCGCGCTCTGGCAATATATGGGCTTCTATGACTATGGCCCGCACTGGCCGCTGATTGCCGCAACCGTTGGTGCCGCACTGGTCGGCATCGTCACCTTCGGTTCGCTGTCGGGGTCGATGCTGCCTTTCGCCCTAAAACGGATCGGTTTCGATCCCGCCAGTGCATCCGCACCGTTCGTCGCCACGCTGGTCGATGTCACCGGACTGGTGATCTATTTCTCGGTGGCGCTCGTCATCCTGCGCGGCACCTTGCTGTAGCGGTTCGACTGCCGCCGCCGGCCGTGGCTGGCGGCGGCAGCGCCGCGTCAGGCGACGTCAGACGCGCTCGCCGTCCTTCACTCGATAGGTCGGCTTGTACATGGTGACGAGCTCTTCGGAGGCGGTCGGGTGCACGGCCATTGTGCGGTCGAAGTCGTCCTTGGTCAGTCCGGCCTTCAGGGGGATGCCGAGCAGCTGTGCCATTTCGCCGGCATCCGGCCCCAATATGTGGGCGCCGAGAACCCTGCGCGAAGCGCCATCGACGACCAGCTTTATCAGCATCTTTTCGTCACGGCCCGACAGCGTGTGCCGCATCGGCCGGAAGCTGGCGCGGTAGATTTCGACATCGGCGAAGCGCTTTACGGCTTCGTCTTCCGACAGGCCGACCGTGCCGATTTCCGGTTGCGAGAAGACAGCCGTTGCGATCGTGTCGTGGTCGGGCGCCGTCGGATTGTCCTTGAAGGCCGTCTCGACGAAGCACATGGCTTCGTGAATCGCCACCGGGGTCAGCTGCACGCGGTTGGTGACATCGCCGATCGCCCAGATATTGTCGATGCTGGTGCGGGAATACGGGTCGACCTTGATCGCACCGGTCGCGGCGGTCATATCGAGGCCTATGCCTTCCAGGCCCATATTCTCGGTGTTGGGGATGCGGCCGATGGCCAGCATCACCTGATCGACCGTCAGCACCTGCCCCCCGATGAGCTGCGCGTCGAGCCGTCCGTCCGGCCGCTTGCTGACCGATTCGGAGACGGAATGGCAAAGGATCTTTATCCCCTTCTTCTCCATCGTCTCATGCAGCGTGCGCCGCAGGTCCATGTCGAAGCGGCCGAGGATTTCCTTGCCGCGATAGACCAGTGTGGTGTCTACGCCGAGGCCATGGAAGATGTTGGCGAACTCGACCGCGATATAGCCGCCGCCCTCGATCATGATCGCCTTTGGCAGTTCCTTGAGGTCGAAAGCCTCGTTGGAAAAGATGCAGTGTTCGTGGCCGGGCAGCGCCGGATGCGCTGCCGGACGGCCGCCGGTGGCGATCAGGATCTGATCGGCGGTGACGGTGCGGTCCTCGCTCAGGAGGTGGATCACGTGCGGGTCGACGATCATCGCCCGCGTGTGAAACGTCTCGCCACCCGAACCCTCGACATTCTTCTTGTAGATCGCTTCCAGGCGGCTGATCTCGCGGTCCTTGTTGGCGACCAGCGTCTGCCAGTCGAAACTGGCTTCCGGCACTGTCCAGCCATAGCCGGCGGCGTCGGCGAAATGCTCGGGAAATTGCGAGGCATAGACATAGAGCTTCTTCGGCACGCAGCCCCTGATGACGCAGGTGCCACCGAAACGGTATTCTTCGGCAATGCCAACGCGCTTGCCGAGCGCTGCCGCGACCCGCGCCGCCCTCACCCCTCCGGAGCCGCCGCCGATGACGAAGAGGTCGTAGTCATAACCGGCCATGAAGCGGCTCCTTGAACGCCAAAATTCGACTGACAGGTAGGCCGCAAACCGTCAAAAGAAAAGCCCGGACAAGCCGGGCTTCACAGATGGCCGCAAGGCCGTCGGAAAGATCACGATCAGTTCTGCGTGCCGTCCGCCGGCGCAGAACCGTCGGCGGGGGCCGCGCCATCCGCCGGAGCAGCTCCGTCCGCAGGAGCAGCACCATCCGCGGGGGCGGTTGCATCGGCGGGTGCGGCCGGCGCCTTGGCTTTTGCCGCCGCTGCCAGAGTCTCGCCGACTTGCTGGGCGAGATCGCGCGCGACGCCGTTCTGCCAGATGTCGGCGGCCTTGACGAGGTCACGCGTCACGGTCGGGCCGCTGTCGAGCAGCTTCTTGCCGGACTCGGAGCTGTAGAAAGCCGCGATGTCGGAGAGTTCCTTTTCGGAAAACACCTTCGCATAGGCAAGAGCCGCTTCCTTCTCGAGATCCGCACGGCGTGAGGCCATCGCCAGCGCCTTCTCGTTGATCGTCTTGCCGATCAGTTCCTGCATGTCCGGGTTCTTCTGGATAAGCTGCGATTCGAGCGCCGCGGCGGCCTGCGGCAGGATGTTGTCGAACGGGTCGGTCGCGTGGATCGCGGCGACCGCGGCGCGTGCGGCCTTCAGATGCGATTCCGTGACGTCCTGCGCGAAGACAGGCGAGGAGAACGCGAAGACGGCCGAAGCCGCCACAAGGACGGAAAGACGGCGAACCCGGTTATGCAACATCATGATCGGTAGAACTCCCTGGTTTTCGGGCGGCATGGACAGTTTGGATACCGTCGCCGCCGGCGATGATGGCCGCCGACGCCAGCCCGATGAAAAGACCATGCTCGACCACGCCAGGAATGGCGTGGAGAGCATTCGAAAGCGCTCTTGTATCCGGAATGCGGCCAAAAGATGCATCGAGGATAAAATGGCCGCCGTCTGTAACAAAAGGCTGGCCTCCCGTCATCCTCAATGTCACCGGACCGGAAAGGCCGAGATTTCCAGCCGCCATGGCCACGGCGATCTCGGTCGCGCGCAGGCCGAACTGGTTGACTTCGATTGGAAGCGGAAACCGGCCGAGTGTCTCGACCATCTTCGAACGGTCGGCGATGACGATCATGCGCTGCGAGGCCGCGGCCACGATCTTCTCGCGCAGCAGCGCGCCGCCGCCGCCCTTGATCAATGTCAGCTCCGGGTCGACCTCGTCGGCACCGTCGACGGTGAGATCGAGTTCGGGCGTTTCCTCCAGCGTCGACAGCGGCACGCCGAGTTCGCGGCACAGCGCAGCAGTGCGTTCAGAGGTCGGCACGCCCGTTATGGTCATGCCGGTGGCGACCTTGTCGGCAAGCAGCCGCACGAACTCCTCGGCAGTGGTGCCGGTGCCGATGCCGAGCCGCATGCCGTCGCTGACATGGGCAAGGGCCGCCCGCGCGGCCTCGACCTTCAATTGTCTCGCATCCATGCTGCTTTGCTGCCCCGAAACCGAATGCATGTCGCCCAAAATGACCTCGGCTTTGGGAAAACGACATGCATGAAAGAAAGACCTGAAGCGCGCCGCATGAGTCGGTTTCGACGCGACGCGCTTTAGCGTTTTCGGCTCCTAGCATTTTTGCAGGCCGGGTCAAAGCCCTTGGCGGCCGTCCCGCCGGTCTGCTTGCCTTAACGCGTCGCAGCCGTTATCGCCTGCCATGCACAAACCTGCGCAGGATGGATCATGACTCGCCCGATCATCGTGTTCGACCTCGATGGAACGCTGATTGACACGGCGCCGGACCTGCTCGACAGCCTCAACCACAGCCTGGCGGCCAGCGAACTATCGGCCGTCGACGAAGCCGGCTTTAAACGCTTCGTCGGCCATGGCGGTCGGGTGATGATCGAGCGGGCGCATGCCGCGCAGCAACGATCCCTCAAGGTTGAGGAGCACGACCGGCTGCTGAAACTGTTCCTCGATCACTACACCGACAACATTCCGGGCAAATCCCGCCCCTACCCCGGCGTGATCGAGGCGATTGCCCGCTTTGAGAAGGCCGGCTATCTGCTGGCCATCTGCACGAACAAATACCAGGCCAATTCGCTGGCGCTGATCGAAGCACTCGGCTTGACCAGGCATTTCGCGGCAATTGCCGGGCAGGACACGTTCGCGTTCCGCAAGCCCGATCCGCGCCACCTGATCGAGACCGTCAAACTCGCCGGCGGGAATCCGCACCGTGCCGTGATGGTCGGCGATTCGCAAACCGATATCGACACCGCCAAGGCGGCCGGTATTCCTGTCGTCGCCGTCGATTTCGGCTACACCGACCGTCATGTGCGCGAGTTCGAGCCCTCGGCGGTGATCTCGCATTTCGATGCGTTGACGCTCGATCTGGCACAAAGGCTGATCGGCGCCGCCGCGCGCTGAGCGCCGACGATGAAAATCTCTGCGGAACGGGCCTTGGCGAGACCGCAAATCCGATCTGTGTGACAACACCAGACGCTGCCTTGACTTAATGGGTCGGCCTCCCTTATATCGCGGCTCGCTTGGCCTCCGGGCAACGAGCGGGCGATTAGCTCAGCGGGAGAGCACACCCTTCACACGGGTGGGGTCGCAGGTTCAATCCCTGCATCGCCCACCATCTGTTTGCTGAACATCACATCGGCAGCTACAGCCCGCCTTCCCCTTTGGCGCTCTGCCTTTCCGCACAGGCGCTGAACGCCGGAACACCCACATGCGGAACAAACCTGCATGACAGCGAGTTTCCTTGCGTCGAAACTTGAGGGAAAACCATGTCCAGATTTCTGCTTGCGGCCTCCGTCGTCGTTCTTTTCGCCGCCGGACCCGCCTTTGCCGCGGATGAAACTGCACTGCCGCCACCCAATGCCAAGAAGCTGTCGGAGATCATCGCTAAGGTCGAGCAGCGTGACGGGTTTCGGTACGTGAAGGAGGTCGACTGGGACAAGGACGGCTACACCGTCACCTACTATACCTCGGACAAGGCAAAGGTCGAAATCGTCTTCGATCCTGTGACGGCCGAACCAAAATAAGGTTCGCGGACATCACGTCGCGAATGCGCTGCGTCTGCGTGTTCTCAACGACAAAACGAGCGTCAAAATTGTCCATCCTGGCGTATGTTAGGCTGGGCGCGGGGCCGCGCCTTCGGCAATCCTGTTGGCTTGGGGGCCATGATGCGATGTTTCGTTAGACCCTATCTTCTGTCTGTATTCGCCATCGTCTCAGCCGGCGGCTTCCTTGCCGTTTCTCCGGCATTGGCGGACGGGCCGTCCTTCGACTGCGGCAAGGCAAACCTGCCGGCGGAAAAGGCGATCTGCGCCGACCCGCAGTTGTCGGCGATCGATCTGCTGGTTTCGAAGGCCTATAAGGAATTCGAGCCGGCGTTCGGCGGCGACAAGCGCAAGATTGCCCGCGGGCTGATCGCCGATCGCAATGCTTGCAAGAGCGATACCCCCTGTATCGTCAGCGCGCTCGACAACGCCTTGCAGACCTATGGAAATGCGCCGTCCTGGGTGCAGGACTACACCATCGCGCTGATCGGCAAGAAGGCGCTGGACGCCGCTGCACGGAACCCCGGCAATAAGGACCAGCCCCTGCCCTCGGCGATCGGCCAATGCGCGTCGACGCATATCGAGACGCTGACCACGCGGCTTGGCGACGATCCGCTGGAAACGGCTACTCCCGAAGCGGGCAGCGCGGCCACATTCACCAATGGCGGCGGCGCCGTATCCTATAATCGCGAGGCTGGCCTTGCCGCCGCCAAGGTCGGCGAACCCGTCGTCATGTGCTTGATCTCCATTCCCAGGGACTGCCCCAAGGACGACGACCGTGGCCGGGTTTATTATTCCGTCGACCTGGTCGCGAAAGGCTCCTGGGCTCTCCCGGATTCGCAGCATATGTGCGGCGGCGCCTGAGCTGCGGGATTTTCACCAGCGAGCCCAGGAGTGCTCCGTCTCCCCTTGCGTCAATTCGCCATTGATGGCTGATTGTGGAAGGATCAGGCTTCACCGGGGGGTGGACATGTCAACTGCGAAGCACTTGATGAAGCGCGTCCTCATGATGCTGGCCGGCTATCTCGTCGCCATACTTGTTGGTCTGATCGCCGTCGTGGCGATCTATGCCGCGCTGAGTTCCCTGCCCAACGCGCCAGCCTATTTCGACCTCATGGGGGTCTCGCCGATCGCGGCCTTTGTGGTACCGCCGCTCGGCATGTTCATCTATTTCCTGACCATCGTGGTGACCGCGCCTCAGACGCTGATTTTTGCGCTGATCGCCGAATTCTTCTCTCTTCGCAACGCTATGCTGCACATGGTCTTCGGCGCCGCGGCTGCGGCCGGAGGTTTCTTCCTGATCTGGCCGGGCGCGGCGAAGGACGTGGATCTGGAGCGCTGGGTCGACATCGGCATCATAGCCGCCGCCGGTCTGGTTGCCGGGCTGGTCTATTGGCTGATCGCCGGGCGCGACGCCGGTTTCAGGCGCTCGCTGTCGGAGCGATAACGACTAGCTCGAGGGTGAGCGCACCGCCTCGGTTGCGTCCAGGGCCTGCTTCAGCCGGGAATCGCGATCGTAGACGTCGCTGAAATACTCGACCTTGCCGGACATGTCGGGCCAGGCGGTGAAATAAGCGACATAGACTGGGATCTTGCGTATCACATCCTCGGTCGAGTGTCCGTGCTTCAATTTCTCCGCGATATAATCGACCGAGGTGCCGAGCACTGCCGCCGCCATGCCGCGCGGATCCTGCAGGCGCACGCAGCCATGGCTGAGCGCGCGCATATCCTGCTTGAAAAACGATTTCTGCGGCGTGTCGTGCATGTAGATCGCGTGCTTGTTGGGGAACAGGATCTTCAGTTCGCCCAGAGCATTGGCCTCGCTCGGCTGCTGGCGCACATTATAGGGAATGTTGGCGCCATAAGCGCCCCAGTTCACCGCCGACGAAGGGATGCGCTTGCCGCGTGAATCCGTCACCTCGTAGCCGGCCCGGTCAAGATAGCCGGGATCGCCGCGCAACCTCGGCAGCATTTCGTTGACGATGATCGACTGCGGCACGCCCCAGTAGGGGTGGAAATCGACCTGCTTGATCTGGTCGTAGAAGAAGGCGGTCTGGTTGGTGACGCGGCCGACGACGGCACGCGTCTTCAATTTTTCCTGGCCGTCGTCGATATAGCTTGCGGTGAAGGCAGGCTGGTTAATGAAAACACGCGGGCTGCCGAGATCGGAAGGCAGCCAGCGCAGTTCTTCCAGCGCCACCTCCACCTTCAGCAGCCTGTCGGCCTTCGACGTCCCGGCCAGCGTGGCGACCGTGCGTGGACCGATGACGCCATCGCCCTTCATGCCTTCCTTCTGCTGCACCGCCTTGATCAGCGGCACCAGCTCGGGAACGTAGACTTCGCTGGTTGCCAGCCGCGACAGGACCTCGCCATAGGTGCCGCCCATCTCGTCATCGAGATTACGCGCGATCAGCGACAGCAGCTTCGGCAATTCGGGGCTGGTTTCGCCTGGCTTCAGCAGCAGCTTGGGATCGACGACGATTTCGTTCTCGGCGCTCGCCTGCAGCGCTTCCAGTTCGACGCGCAGCGCCTGATATTCCGCATTCTGCGGATGGCGCGATTCCAGATAGGTGCGAACCTCCTGGGTATGCGCCAGAGTCTTCAGCACGCCCATCATGTCGAGCGGCTTGGCCGGGAAATCGTAGTAGCCGGTCATGCGGTTGGGCTCGACACGGCCATTCTGGGCGTCATGGGCATAGCGCAGGACACGTGCCGACAGCGCCATCTCGAATCGCACGAGCTCCTTCAGCTTGACCTCGTCGTCCGCCGAGGACGAACTGGCAGCAGGCACATCGACCGTGTAGTCGGCAGGCGTGAGGCCGTAGCTTGCAGCCTCGCCGAGCACCCGCACGGCATCCTGGGCGCGGTTGTTCGGGGTGGTTCCGGTCACCCAGATGAAATCCGGGTTGGCCGAGTAATAGGCGATCAGCGCCTTGGCGATGTCGGGCTCGGCATAGAGTTCATAGTCGGCGAGCCCGGCAATGGCTTCATGGAAGGCAGCACCCGTGGCCGAAGGCACGAAAGCGGCATCTTGCGGTGTAGCCGGCTGCGGCGCCGTAGCCAGCGTCGAGAAGTCGACACGCACCAGCTTGTCGGCCTTGTAAGTATAGTAGGACGGACTGCTGATCCTCACGCCGCCGCCGGCCGGAGCGTTCGGCTTGGGTTTGTGCTTCGGCGGAGGAGGCGGAAACTCGCCTTTCGGCTCATGCCTGATGCCCCCGCCGAACAGCATGTCGAAAAATCCCTGGGCCCCTGCCTGAGGCATGCCGAAAGCCAGCGTCGCCGTAACCGCCACCAGCGGCATCACGGTTGCTTTTTTACCGAGGAATTTCATGGATCACCCGCTCCGGTCGCAACCGGTTCCCGTTCCGCACGCTAGACCGTCCCGCTCACCGCATGGCGGATGTAAGGCGCGACTATACCGATTCATACCGATTTCGTTAAGCTTTCATAAATTTCGGCAGGGCTGTTGCAGAACGGTTTCACAACATCGTGACGGCCGGCGCGACCGAACTGTCGCGCCGGCCCGGGAATCCCTGTGGCTTACGCGTTTGCGCCTCCATCGATGGTCAGCGCGGCTCCGGTGACGAACCTGCCCTCCGGTCCGGCGAGCCAGGCAACCATGCCGGCGATATCGTCAGCTTCGCCGAATCGCGGGGTGGCCATCTTCTGGCGCTGATGCTCGGCATGCGGGCCGTCGGCCGGGTTCATGTCGGTGTCGGTCGAACCGGGATGGACGACATTGGCGGTGATGCCGCGTGACCCGAGGTCGCGGGCCAATGCCTTAGTCAGGCCGACCAGCGCCGCCTTGCTGGCCGAGTAGGCGCCCAGGCTGGTGTCGGTGACCCGCTCGGCCAGATTGCTGCCGATCGAGATGATCCTGCCGCCCTCGCCCATGTGCCTTGCCGCCGCTTTCGAGGCGATGAACGGCGCTCTCAGATTGATCGACATGGTTTCGTCGAAATCGGCAAGCGACAGCGCATCGATCGGCGCGGCGCGCCAGATGCCGGCACTGTTGACCAGGATGTCGAGCCGGCCGAAGGCAGTCACAGCATCGGCCACCGCCTGGTCTATGGCCTCGGCGTCACGGTTGTCGGCTTTAATGGCGATGGCGCGACCGCCCTTGGTCTCTATCTCGGCGACGACGGACCGAGCCTGCTCCTCGCCATGCACATAGGTCAGCGCCACATCGGCCCCCTCCGCCGCCAACCTTCGTGCAATGGCCGCGCCGATACCGCGGCTGCCTCCGGTGACGAGTGCTGCCTTGCCGTTCAAATTTCCTGATGACATCGGTTTCTCCATTTATGTAGCGATTGATACATAAATACCTGCCAGCCTTGCCCGGCCGCGTCAACTCATTTATGTATCGATCAACACAGAAAAGAGCATCATGTCGGAAAGAGGCCGTCCACGAACCTTCGATCGAACCGCGGCCTTGCGGCGCGCGATGGACGTGTTTTGGGCCAAGGGCTATGAAGGCGCATCGATCAGCGATCTCGCCGTGGCAATGGGCATAAATTCGCCGAGCCTCTACGCCGCCTATGGCAGCAAGGAGGCCCTGTTCCTCGAGGCGACCGATCTCTATTCCCGCGTTGAGGGCGCCGACATCTGGCTCGCGCTGGAAGAGGCGCCAACGGCGCGGCTTGCGATCGAGCGGTTCTTGCGCCGGACCGCGAAGGCCTATTCGCAAAGCGATCGTCCGCAGGGCTGCCTGATTACGCTGGGTGCGCTGCACGAAGACTCGAGCCGGGGCGCGATCTGCGCGGATTTGCGGCGCCGGCGCGCCGAGAATCTCGCCGCGCTGAAGAAGCGTCTGGAGCGCGGCGTGGCCGAAGGTGAATTGCCTGCCGACTTCGATTGCCTTGCAGCCGCGACCTTTTTCGCAACGGTCCAGCATGGCATGTCGATTCAGGCGCGTGACGGCGCTTCCCGCGCCGCCCTGATGGCGACGGTAGCCGGGGCAATGGCCGCTTGGAAGACCATGGCCGGCACCGTCGAGGCGTGACAAACACCATCCGTTGTGCTCGAAATCCGACTTGCCAGCAAACCTGCGGCCGGAGGGAACCACGTGAAAAAAGGGTATCGCGAACTGCTGGATGAGGCCAACGCCGAGATCGAAGTGGTTTCGCCCGAGGAAGCGGCAGGGCTGCTTGAGGACGAAGACACCATCTTCGTCGATCTGCGCGATCCTCGTGAAATCGAACGCGACGGCAGAATTCCCGGCGCCAAGCACGTCACGCGTGGCATGCTGGAGTTCTGGATCGATCCCGAAAGCCCCTACCACAAGCCCTTCTTCGCTTCCGGAAAAAGCTTCGTCTTCTTCTGCGCCGGCGGCTGGCGTTCAGCGCTGGCCACCAAGACGGCGCAGGACATGGGTCTTTCCCCGGTCAAACACATCCTCGGCGGCTACACGGCCTGGAAGGCTGCCGGACTGCCTGTAGAGCCCGGAGACAAGAAGAAATAGCCTGAGTGCCGCTCAGTGGAGCAGCGACGGGTTCTGCTGCATGGTCACGAAGCCGACGGCGCGTTCAACCACGCCCTTGTCGGCCAGAATGCGGCGATGGCCGAGCCCGTCGGCCCAGTGCAGCCGTACATGGTCGCCGGCGCCGGCATAGCGTCGTGCATGTTCAGCCGGCACCTCCCGGTCGTCGGGCGCGTGGATGACCAACGTCGGCACGGGCGCCTGGGCGAGCTGCCGGTCACCGGTGAATTCGTGCAACGGCCGGCCGGAGAGATATTCGACGCGGTCAGCCATGGCGACCTGCGAGCGGGGACCGACATTGAGCATGCGGCTGAAGTCGGCGAAGATTGCCGGCAGCGAGCTTGGTGCCGCGATCAGCACAAGACGTGCGGCCGACAGCGGCGGGATGTCCTTGACGGAGCCGGCGATGGCATTGGCGGCAACGGCACCTCCGAAGGAATGGCCGACGGCAGCCACGAACGGCCCAAACCATTCGCCGGCCACTCTTGCGGCTTCGACGGCATTGACCATGTTCAGGTGCCTGCCCTGCGAATGGCCATGACCGGGAAGATCGAGTGAGACGACCTTGTAGCCGGCGGCGCGAAAACCTTCGATCAGCACGCGCATATATTCGGTACGCGAGCGCCAGCCATGGATGATGAGGACGGTGCCGGCGGACTCGCGGCCCGGCTCGGGGCGGAATTCATGAACCATGACGCAGCCGGTCGCGGTCTTCAGCCGGTGATGCCGCGCCTCGGCCATGAACTCCGCGGCGCGGTCGATGGCGCGGCGCTCGCCGTCGGTCAGTGTCCTGGTGCTTGGCGTACGGCAGAACAATTCGAAAGCCGCACGCCCGGTGATGCGCGGCGCGACATGTTCGGCCGCACCAAACACACCTCGGATGACCTTCAGCCCGAATGATGCCATAGTCAGAATCCATCCATACGTTCAAGCATGAACATAATAGTTCAAAGATGAACAATAAACAAGAGCTACCCTGGGACAACCCGCGTTTTCGCAACTGGGTCGCGGTGGCGCGCGCCTGCCATGTGCTGGAGCGCACGCTGGCGGTGAAACTTGCGCCGCTCGACCTGAAGCCGGCGCAGCTCGACGTGCTGATGAACCTCTACCGCCATCCGGGCATGTCGCAGCACGACCTCGCCCGCAAGCTGCTCGTCGGCCGCTCCAACATCACCATGCTGTTGCCGCAGTTGGAGACGCGTGGCCTGCTGCGGCGCGAAGGCGATGAGAAGGACAAGCGCATCTTGCGGCTTACGCTGACCGAAACCGGCGAGGCGCTGCTGATGCGGGCGCTGAAAGTGCATATGGCGCTGATCGAGAAGGCAATGAGCCAGTCGACGCCGGAACAATGCGACATGATCGGCGAGCAGATGCGCAAGATCTATGACGTGCTGAACGAGGCGTGATCGCCCTTTCAGGCGATCACCACATCGATTTCTTCGCCCGCTCCGGCCATTCCCTGTCGTAGGTTTCGCCATCGATATTCTTGCGGCTGGTGATCTCCAAAATCTTTCCTGGTGTCGGCAGCGACTTCGGGTCGACATGCTTGGCAGGGTTCCACAGTTCCGACCGCACGATGGCGCGAGCGCACTGGAAATAGACCGAATCGACATCGATCACGGTGACCGAACGCGCAGGCTTGCCGTCGACCATGAACGACGCGCACAACGCTGGGTCCGTGGTGATATGGGCCCGGCCGTTGATGCGCAGCGTCGTGCCGGAGCCCGGCACCAGGAACAGTAGGCCGACACGCGGATCGCTGATGATGTTCTTCAGCGAATCGGCACGGTTGTTGCCGCGCCGGTCCGGCATCATCAGCGTTTTCGCATCGACGATGCGCACGAAGCCCGCGAGATCGCCGCGCGGCGAACAATCCAGCCCCTCCGGGCCGCTGGTGGCTAGCGCGACAAAGGGCGAGGCTTCGATAAAGGCGGCGTATTCGGGGATGACGTGGTCAAGTTCCTTGACCACCGAGGCCTCGCCGGGCAATCCGTAAAGGGCTTCGAGTTGTTCGACTGTGGTGATGACCGACATTTTTCAGTCTCCCGTCCCGCCGCCCCTACGCCCGATCCGTGACGTTTTGACGACGCAATGGCGGCTAACGATCGCGGCTCAGGCCCTTCTCGGCGAGCTCCGCGAGATAGGCATTCCAGCGTGCATCCTTCTCATGGCCGAGCGTGTGCAGGTAATTCCAGGTGAAGATGCCGGTGTCATGGAAGTCGTCGAAGGTGATTCGCACCGCATAGTTGCCGACCGGCTCGATCTTCAGGATGGCCACATCGCGTTTGCCGGGAACCGTCACCCGCTGTTCGGGCGAATGGCCCTGCACTTCCGCCGACGGTGAGGCGACGCGCAGCAGCTCGGCCGGCAACTCGAACGGCTGGTGGCCGGGAAAGGTCACGGTGAGCAGCTTGCGGTCCTTGGAGACCCTCAGTTCTTTCGGAGCCGTCATGATCGATCCTGCCTGAATTTGCCCTTCCCTACGCTGCTTCGCGCCAAGCGAAAAGGTATGGGATCGTGCCGACACGCAATGTCGGTCGCGGAATGTTACCAAAGATCGAGGTCGGCTATCTTGAATGGCGGGCTGGATCGTATCACATAGCTGTATATAACGGCGCCGTTAACGGCCACGGAAACGCTCGAACATGAACATGATCGACCCCTTCGGTCGCACGATCAGCTATCTCAGAGTGTCGGTCACCGACCGCTGCGATTTCCGCTGCACCTATTGCATGGCCGAGGATATGGCCTTCCTGCCCAAGAAAGACCTGCTGTCGCTGGAAGAACTCGACCGGCTCTGCACCGTGTTCATTGAAAAGGGTGTCAAACGGTTGCGCCTCACCGGCGGTGAGCCGCTGGTGCGCAAGAACATCATGCATCTGGTGCGCCAGCTTTCCCGGCACCTTGACAGCGGCGCACTGGAAGAACTGACGCTGACCACCAACGGTTCGCAGCTTTCGCGCTTCGCCGCGGAACTCGCCGATTGCGGCGTCAAGCGCATCAATGTTTCGCTCGATACGCTCGATGCCGACAAGTTCCACGCCATCACCCGCTGGGGTCATCTCGGCAAGGTCATGGCGGGCATTGATGCCGCCCAGGCGGCTGGATTGAAAGTCAAGCTCAACGCGGTGGCGCTGAAGGATTTCAACGACGCCGAGCTGCCCGAAATGATGCGCTGGGCGCATGGTCGCGGCATGGACCTTACCGTCATCGAAACCATGCCGATGGGCGAGATCGACGCCGATCGCACCGACCAGTACTTGCCGCTGTCGCTGCTGCGCGCATCACTCGAGCGCCAGTTCACGCTGACCGACATTCCGTTCAAGACCGGTGGCCCGGCCCGCTATGTCCAAGTCGCCGAGACCGGCGGAAAACTCGGCTTCATCACGCCGATGACGCATAATTTCTGCGAAAGCTGCAACCGGGTCAGGCTGACTTGCACGGGCACGCTCTATATGTGCCTTGGCCAGGAAGACGCGGCCGACCTACGCGCTCCGTTGCGCGCGTCCGAAGGCAATGAACTGGTTGCCGACGCTATAGACGAAGCCATCGGCCGCAAGCCGAAGGGCCATGACTTCATCATCGACCGCCGCACCAGCCGTCCGTCGGTGTCTCGGCATATGAGTGTCACCGGCGGCTGACCTTGTCTCCTGTCCGTGCGAGAATGCCGTGCAATCATCGGCTTCGGGGCAAGGCATGCGACGGCTCTACTCAATCATCATATCTCTTGCCGCGGTCTCGGCGAATACCGCGTTTGCCGCGCAATCCACCTACGTGAACGAGCGCTTCGGCACCGTTTGCACCTTCCCCGACGATATCTTCACCGATCGCCAGCCCGAGCCTGAGAATGGCGACGGTCAGGTATGGCTGAGCGCGGACGGCGCCAGCCTGACATGCTCCGGCATCCTCAACATCGACCATGAGACGCCGAGAGACTTTGTCGTCGGCGAAAAGACGAGCAATGAGCCTGGCTACAAGCTCACCTACGGCAAGGCCGGCAAGGATTGGGCGGTGCTGTCGGGCGTGAAGGACGGAAAGATTTTTTATGAGCGGCGGCTGTTTGACGGGGATGGCGTCATCCGCACGGTCTGGATCGACTATCCGCCGGCGCTGAAATCGAAATATGACCCGCTGGTCGGCGCCATCGCTGGCAGCCTCAAGGGGCCATGAACCGTTCGAGCCAAGAGTATTTTAGCCACACCGCAAACAAATCTCTGTCGGCAAATGTCGGTCTGATTTACTGGTCATGGTTTCCCGCCTACCCTCCGTTCCGTAGCGATTCATCGCATTTTCGGGGGATTACATCATGCGCAAACTTCTTCTCGCTTTCGCCTTGCTCGGCTTGGCTGCCCTGCCGGCGGCTGCCCAGTCGATCGGCGGCACTTACACCGTTGCCGGCACCAATTTCGATGGTTCGTCCTATGGCGGCGAAGCCACCATCACGCTGACCAGCGGCACCACCTGCACGATCCACTGGGAGACCGGCGGTTCTTCTTCCGATGGCATCTGCATGCGCAACGACAACGCATTCTCCGCTGGCTACGAAATGGGCAAGGATATCGGCCTCGTCGTCTACAAGGTCGAGGATGACGGGTCGCTGCATGGTCTGTGGACCATCGCCGGCAAGGAGGGGAACGGCACCGAGGTGCTGTCACCCAAGAAGTAGACAATCCCTCGTCCGCACCGTGTCGGGAGGCGTTGCCGCCTTCCGACAGAATTCATACCTCGTCCGGGATGGTTTCACGCCGGCGAAGATGGATATCGGGTCCTGGCCCAGCCCTTTGCCGTTGCTGTCTCGTGGCGGGCTGTTACAGCCTTGCTTGCCAAAGCAACCGGTAGATGTCTTGCCCCTTTCCCCAAATCTTCGCGGCGCGTTGTTCATGGTGGTAGCGATGGTTGGCTTCACGCTCAACGACGCCATCACCAAATACTCTTCTGAGTCGATGAACATGGCGCAGGTCATGTTGATCAGAGGGGCGTTCGCCTCGCTGTTCGTCGGTCTGCTGGCTTGGCAACGTGGCGCACTTTTTCAGCCGCGCCTGATGCTGCAGCCGCTGGTGGCGGTCCGTGTCCTGGGCGAGGCGGGCGCTACGGTGTCCTTCCTGGTCGCGCTCGCCCATTTGCCGATCGGCAGCGTTTCGGCCGTTCTGCAAGCGCTGCCGCTGGCGGTGACGATGGGCGCGGCGCTGTTTTTCGGTGAAGCGGTCGGCTGGCGGCGCTGGCTGGCGATCGCCATCGGGTTTGCCGGGGTCATCATCATCGTGCGGCCGGGTTTCGAGGGCTTCAGCATTTACTCGCTGGTGGCGCTGGCATCCGTCGCCTGCTGCACGGTGCGGGACCTTGCCACCAAGCGCATCCCCCAGGCCATCCCGACGATGCTGGTCTCGACCGCCACCGCGCTGGCCATGACCGTAGTCGGTGCGTTTTTGTTGACGCCGATGGGTGGCTGGACACCGATGACCGGCAAAAGCACGGCGCTGCTGGCGCTGGCCGCGGTGCTGGTGCTCATCGGCTACCAATTCATCATCATGGCGATGCGATCGGGTGAGATCTCCTTCATCGCCCCGTTCCGCTACACGGCGCTCCTCTGGTCGATACTGCTTGGCTTGATTATTTTCGGTGACATACCGGACGTGCCGATGACTGGCGGCGCGGCAATAGTTGTTGGCTCGGGTCTCTATACGCTTTATCGCGAGCGGATGGTCGGCCGGCGAAAGATCGTCGCCGAAAGCACCGGCCCGGCCATGGCGCCGGAAGGACTCTAGCACCCCCTTGAAGCCGCTTGCGATTTCCGCGGCTGGCGTACAGGCTGGATAGCATGAAGCGGGATATTGCTGGGCTCATCCTGGCAGGTGGCCAGTCGAGGCGGATGGGCGGTGGCGACAAGGCGTTGTTGCCGCTGGGCGGCGGCTGCGTGCTCGACCAGGTGCTGTCGCGATTTGGCCCGCAGCTCGAGACCCTGGCGCTCAGCGCCAATGGCGATCCGGCGCGGTTCGCCCGGTTCGGGCTGCCGGTGCTTGCCGATACCATCGAAGGCTTTGCCGGGCCGCTTGCCGGAATCCTGACCGGCCTGGAATGGGCCGCCGCCGGCACGCCTTGCAGGGCGATCGTCACAGCGGCCGGCGACACGCCTTTCCTGCCGCCGGATCTCGTTGATCGTCTTGCGGCGGCGGCGCATCAACACCCCGGTTCGATCGCCGTCGCCTCTTCGGCGGGCCGGCGGCATCCGACCTTCGCGCTGTGGCCAACCGGATGCCGCGAAGCCTTGCGGCATTTCCTGGTCGATGAGGACAACAGGCGCGTTTCGACCTTTATCGAACAACACGGCCATGTCGACGTGGAATTCCCTGTCCCGCAATCCGCCGGAATCGATCCTTTCTTCAACATCAATGTGCCGGACGATCTTGCCCAGGCTGAACAGCTGTTGCAGAGCATGTCGCCATGAACAGACGCATCTTCGGCATCACCGGCTGGAAAAACTCCGGCAAGACCACACTGACGGAAAGGCTGGTCGCGGAGCTTGTGCGGCGCGGCTGGAAAGTCTCGACGGTCAAACATGCTCATCATCATTTCGACATCGACAAGCCCGGCGCCGACAGCTTCCGCCACCGGCAGGCGGGTGCTACCGAGGTTGCGATCGTATCGGGCAGTCGCTGGGCGCTGATGCACGAATTGCGTGGCGAGCAGGAGCCGCCGCTGGATGCCATCCTGTCGCGGCTCGCCCCCTGCGACATCGTGCTGGTCGAAGGCTACAAGCGCGAATCCCACCGTAAGATCGAAACGAGGCGGCTGGAAGCGAAGGACCGGACGCCGCTTGCGGTGGATGATCCCAATATTGTCGCCGTCGCCGCGGATTTCGCCATCGCCGACCAGAGCCTGCCGGTGTTCGACCTCGATGACGCAAAATCCATAGCCGACTTCATCGAGCGTACGACCGGCCTCGTTGCTTGAGAAGTAACGTAACGGTAGAAGCCCATTACCGATTTCGGCGGTTTTGCGGTTGCTTTTTTCTTGGAAAGAGTGGGAGTATCGGCCTAGCGGGCGGTCAAAAAGCACCGCCCCACAGAGCCGTTTCGGAACGACGGCCGGGACCATAAAGAGAGGACTATCATGCGTATTGCACTGCGTATCGCGCTCGCCGCATCGGCTGCGCTGCTGACGCTCGGCGTAGCCCAGGCCCAGGAGAAGACCCTGCGGATCGGCACCGAAGGCGCCTACCCCCCCTTCAACAACCTCACCGCCGATGGCCAGCTTGTCGGCTTCGACATCGACATCGCCAAGGCACTTTGCGATGAGATGAAGGTCAAGTGCACCTTCGTCGCCCAGGATTGGGACGGCATCATCCCCGCACTTCAGGCCGGCAAGTTCGACGCCATCGTGGCCTCGATGTCGATCACGCCGGAGAGGCAGCAGAAGGTCGACTTCTCGCACAAATACTACAACACCCCGTCGGCGATCGCCGTGCCGAAGGATTCGCCGCTCAAGGGAGTGACCAAGGAAGACCTCGCCGGAAAGAATATCGGCGTCGCCACCACCACCACCCATTTCAACTATGCCTCGAAGACCTACACGGACAGCACCATTAAGGGCTATCCGAGCAGCCCCGAGGAACAGGCTGACCTCGCCAATGGCCGTCTCGACGCCATCGAGGACGATATTGTCGTGCTGCAGCAGTTTCTGGATTCGCCTGAAGGCGCCTGCTGCAAGATCCTCGGCCAACCCTCGCCGCAACCTGTCGAAATTTTCGGACCTGGCGCCGGCATCGCCGTTCGAAAGGGCGATACCGACCTGGTCAACAAGCTGAATTCCGCCATCGACGCCATCCGCGCCAACGGAAAATACAAGGAGATCAACGACAAGTACTTCAAGTTCGACGTCTACGGCGCCGAGTCCTGATCATCATTGCCAAGGCGGCGGGGTTTCCCTGCCGCCTTGTTCATCTCGGGAGCGCCGTGGGGTAAGGCCAGTCAATGCCAGTCCAAAGCATATGGACACTGCTCAGTTGGGGACCGGAGGGCTGGAGTGACGATATTGCCTATGGTGCGTTGGTCACCATCGCGCTCGCGCTTGCAACGCTGCCGATCGGCCTAACGATCGGCTTTTTCGTGGCCTGGGCCAAGCAGTCCGAAGAACCGTCGCTGCGGCTGGCCGCCAACATCTACACCACCATGTTTCGCGGCTTGCCGGAATTGGTGACGCTGTTCCTGTTCTTCTTCGGCATGCCCATCCTGCTGCAATACGTCATCCGCCTCTTCAAGCCGGAGGCAACGATCGATGTCGATAGCTTCATCGCCGGCATGATCGTGCTGTCGCTGATCTTTTCTTCCTACGCCAGCGAGGTATTCCTCTCCGCCTTTCGCGCCATTCCGAAGGGCCAGTATGAAGGCGGCTATGCAATCGGCCTGTCGAAATGGCTTACCATGCGCAAGGTGATCCTGCCGCAGCTGCTGCGCATCGCCTTTCCCGGCCTTGAGAATTGCTGGCTGAGCCTGCTCAAGGACACCGCCCTCGTCTCGGTCGTCAACCTCGCTGAAACCCTGCGCAATGCCGGCGTGGCGGCACGTGTCACCAAGCATTCCTTCCTGTTCTACAGCGTCGCCGCACTGGTTTTCCTCGTCCTGGCGATCCTGTCCTCGATCGCAACCGGGTTCATCTTGCGCTCGCTGGGGCGGAGGGAGGCACGATGAGCGTCACGGAAGCGATCTCGGTCGACCGCCCGCCGCCGCGGGCACGCGGCTGGCCGCGCACCCGCATCGTCGGTTACGCACTCGTCGGCCTCTGGATCCTCTTCGGCCTCGGTATCCTCGCCTATCTCGTCTACGCCTGGAATGGCGAGTTCTTTGCCAGATATGCACCCGCCTATCTGCAGGGACTGTGGACCACGCTGTCGCTCGTGGCGATCTCGATGGTGGCCGGCGCGATCTTTTCGCTGCCCGTCACCTATGGCCGCATGTCGAAGAACCGGTTCTTGTCCGGCCTAGCCTATTGCTATGTCTATTTCTTCCGAGGCACACCGCTGCTCGTCCAAGTCTACCTCGTTTACTATGGCTTGGGTTCTTTCCGGCTGCAGCTCGAGTCCATCGGGCTGTGGTGGTTCTTCCGCGAGGCCTTCAACTGCGGGGTGTTCGCCTTTGCGCTCAACACCGCGGCATACCAGGCCGAAATCCTCCGCGGCGCCATCGAGAGTGTTCCCAGGGGCCAATGGGAAGGTGCTGCCTCGCTCGGCCTGCACAAGCTGCAGACGCTGCGCAAGGTCATCCTGCCGCAGGCGTTCATCGTGGCCTTGCGGCCCTACGGCAATGAACTGGTTCTGATGATCAAGGCCTCGGCCATCGTCGCCATCATCACGGTCTATGACCTGATGGGCAATGCGAAGCTTGCCTACGCCAAATCCTTCGATTTCCAGGCCTATGTCTGGGTCGCCATCGTCTATCTGGTGATGGTCGAAATCCTGCGCCATGGCGTCGAATGGATCGAGCGCAGGATTACGATCCACCTCAATCGCTGAGCCGCTCCGGATCGGCCTGTGCCAGTCGATGCCGCAGCGCGCGCCTTGACGAATTCGTCGCATGGCCTAGAGCTTCCGCAGCTGAAATCTCTTTTCCGTCGGAAGGACAAGGCATGGCATCGGTGGCATTTCTCGGTCTTGGCGTCATGGGCTATCCCATGGCCGGACACCTGAAGAACAAGGGTGGCCACGACGTGACCGTCTACAACCGCACCCAAGCCAAAGCTGAGCAGTGGGTCGCCCAACATGGCGGCGGCTTTGTCGCGACGCCGGCCCAGGCCGCCGAGGGCAAGGATTTCGTTTTTTCCTGCGTCGGCAACGATGACGACCTGCGTTCTGTGACCACGGGCCCCGCGGGCGCCTTCAAGGCGATGAAGAAAGGCTCGGTCTTCATCGACAACACCACGGCTTCGGCTGAAGTCGCGCGCGAACTGGCCGAAGCCGCGCAATGGGGCGGCTTCTCATTTCTCGACGCGCCCGTCTCCGGTGGCCAGGCCGGCGCCGAGAACGGCGTGCTGACCGTGATGGTCGGCGGCGATGAGGCCGCCTTCGACAGGGCCAGGCCAGTTATCGACGCTTTTGCCCGCATGGTTGGACTGATGGGATCGGCGGGCGCCGGGCAGCTCACCAAGATGATCAACCAGATCTGTATCGCCGGGCTGGTGCAGGGGCTTTCGGAAGGCATTCATTTCGGCAAGAAGGCAGGTCTCGACATTGAGAAGGTCATCGAGGTGATTTCCAAGGGCGCGGCCGGTTCCTGGCAGATGGAAAACCGGCACAAGACCATGAATGCTGGCAAATATGACTTCGGTTTCGCCGTCGACTGGATGCGCAAGGATCTCGGCATCTGCCTTGAAGAGGCCGATCGCAATGGCGCTAGGCTGCCGGTGACCGCGCTGGTCGACCAGTTCTACAAGGACGTGCAGGCGATGGGCGGCAGGCGCTGGGACACGTCCTCGCTGCTGGCGCGGCTGGAGAAGTAGGCGCAGTGTCCCTGCCCGTTCCAGGCTGGACCGCGCAGGACATCGTCGCCCATCTGCGCTCGATCGGAACCGAGGAAACCCGCGCCGGCATGGGGCGGTTCGGTATCAACACCGCGACCGCGCTCGGTGTCGCCAATGCGGATTTGCGGCCTTTGGCGCGCAAGCTGAAACGCAACCACGAGCGATCCCTGGCGCTGTGGGACAGCGGCGTTCGCGAAGCACGGCTGATGGCGGCCTTCACCGGCGAGCCGAAAAAGATCACCGTTGAAGAGTGCCGCCGCTGGGCCGGCGATTTCGACTCCTGGGAGATCGTCGACACCGTCTCGGATCTGTTCGTGGACACGCCGTTCTGGCGCCAGCTGGTCGAGGAGTTTGCCGCCGACGAGCGCGAATTCGTCCGCCGCACGGCCTTCGCGATGCTGGCATGGGCGTCAGTGCATTTGAAAAAGGAGCCGGACGCGACGTTTCTGTCCTACCTGCCGCTAGTCGAGGCTCATTCCCGCGACGAGCGCAATTTCGTCAGGAAAGCGGTCAACTGGGCGCTGCGGCAAATCGGCAAACGGTCGGTGGGTTTGCATGGCCCTGCCCTTGCCCTGGCGCAGGAACTTGCCAACTCCGCGAACAGGACGGCGCGCTGGATCGGCAAGGATGCGGTGAAAGAACTCTCGCATGCCAAAACCCACGAACGCCTCGCCACCAGAAAGACCTGACAAGGCGGGGATTGCCGCAGCCGGTTCTCGCCGACATGTGACGCGGCTCGAGCATTGACGCCACCGACAGCGGCGTCTTTACTCGCCCGCAAAGGATGCGACCATGAACCATTTCAAAGCGATCCTGGCGCTTGCGGCCGCGCTTGCACTCTCCACCGCGGGCGCTTCGGCCGAGACCACGCACATCTTCTGGAAGGATCTGCGCCCGGCGACGCAGGCCGTCGCCGAAGACGCCGGCTTGCCGATGATCGCGGCGAAACTGCCGGATCATGGCGAGACACTCTCGGTCGCTCTGCACGACAAGACCATACAATTAGCCGGCTATGCATTGCCGGTCGATCGCGACGGAGATCTCGTTTATCAGTTCCTGCTGGTGCCATGGACGGGTGCGTGCAGCCACATGCCGACGCCTCCGCCCAACCAGATCGTGCTGGTCACACCAGCCCGTCCCTACAAGATGTCCGAGGCCTACCAACCGGTTGCCGTCACCGGCGCCCTGAAGCCGGACATGGAGAAGAGCCAGCTGTTCATTCTCGACGGCGTCAGCGTCATCCAGTCCGGCTACACCGTGCGCAAGGCAGATGTCGTGGGCGTCGACACGGTTCCGGACTCCGTTGTGTTGCCGGTGAACTCGCCCTGGAGCTTCCTCAACAAGGAGAAGAATTGAACGGCGGGCTCAGGCCGCGTTCGCGCCCGACTCCTTGTCCAGCACCATATAGTCGAGCGGGATTTCGGTCGTGTACTTGATCTGCTCCATGGCGAAGGACGACGACACGTCCCGGATCTCGATCTTGGCGATTAGCCGTTTGTAGAAGGCGTCGTAGGCGGCAATGTCGGGCACCACGACGCGCAAGAGGTAATCGACGTCGCCACTCATGCGATAGAATTCGACCACCTCGGGAAATTCCTGGATGACCTCGGAAAACCGGCGCAGCCATTCATGACTATGCGAATTGGTGCGGATCGACACGAAGACGGTGACCCGCACATTGACCTTCTCGTGGTCGAGAATGGCGACGCGCCGCTTGATGACGCCCTCCTCCTCCAGCTTCTGGATGCGCCGCCAGCACGGCGTGGTCGACAGGCCGACTTTCTTGGCGACATCGGCGACCGCGAGCGTCGCGTCCTCCTGCAGCAGGCGGAGAATTTTTCGGTCGAGGCGATCCATCGGAGGCTCCTGGTGGAATAGTTTCGCTATATTCCCTTTTATTTGGGCCATTCACAAGAAAAAAATTCTGCCGCTTGCGTCGAAAGCGAGTGTTTTCTTGCTCAATGCCTAACCGAGGCGATAGCGGATTTCCGAGCGCAGGAAAGGCAGCAAATCCATTTCAAACCACGGATTCTGCTTCAACCAGCCTGTGTTGCGCCAGGATGGATGTGGCAGCGGCAGCACTTTGGGGCCGACGGAATTCTCCCAGATGGCGCGCCAGTCCATCACCGTTTCCGTCAGCGAGGCGCGCCGCGCCGCGCCCATATGCCAGGTCTGCGCGTAGATGCCGATCGTCAGCACTAGGTCGATCCGCGGCATCAGCGCCATCAAGGGCGCGCGCCAGGCCGGGGCGCATTCGCGCCTCGGCGGCAGGTCGCCGCCCTTGCCGTCCTGTCCGGGAAAGCAGAAGCCCATCGGCACGATGGCGAATTTCTCGATGTCGTAGAATTCGTCGCTGGTCACATCAAGCCAAGTCCGCAAACGGTCGCCCGAAGCATCGGTGAAGGGCATGCCCGACAGATGCACCTTGGTTCCCGGTGCTTGGCTGGCGATCAGGATACGGGCGCTGGAAGAGGGTCGCAGCACCGGACGCGGCTCATGCGCCAGCGGCTTGCCGATGGGATCGTCCGCGCAGATGCGGCAAGCGCGGACCGTCGCGGCGAATCTGTCCAGTTCCACGCTCAAGCAGCGGCACTCGGCCGGCTGGAGATTGCCTGATGCCAACGCGACACATTGGTGCATTCCTCCGGCACCTTGATGCGTGCCGGCTTCATGAAGTCGATCGCGATCAGCCCTGTGATGTCGGCAATGGAATAGCTGTCGCCGGCGACGAATTCACGACTGCCGAGTTCAGCATCGAGCAGCATGAGAAACTCCACCGCCTTCGGCTTGTTGGCCTCACCCCATTCGGGGACCTGCGGAATTTCCCATTCCTTCATGGCGGGATGGACATGGCGGAAAGCCTGCGTGACGCTGCTGAGCAGGTTGAACTCCATCCGCCTCTGCCACATCTCGACCTGCGCCTTGCCAAGCGCGCCGTTTCCGAACAATGCCGGCTCGGGATGGAGTTCCTCGAAATAGCGGCAGATGGCGACGGATTCGGTGAGGATGGTGCCATCATCGAGTTCCAGCACCGGCAGGCGCCGCAGCGGGTTGCGCGAGCTTATTGGCTGCTGCTTGTGTTCCAGCGCGCCCATGTCGACGGGCACCAACGGAACCGCGATTCCCTTCTCGGCGAGAAAAACCCGAACCCGCCGAGGGTTGGGTGCCCGGCCGCCGTCGAACAGCTTCATTTCGATCCTCCTCTTCCTTCCGCCAGACACGCTTCACCAGAAGCGAAAGATCTCGCGCGCCGCGTCGCCGATCGACGCCAGTGTGCCATGTTTTCGCTCGACGACCTCGCCGTGGTGACTGTCGCGCCAGTCCTGTGGCAGGTCGAACGTGCCCGCCCAGATGCCAACCCTGGCCGCGCGGGCCGTCGCTTCCTCGCCTTCGAAAGCGCCGTAGGCAACGGCCCAGCCGGCCTCGACCTGGGCGCGGTTTAGGTCGGTGCCGCCGGCCTTGCAGTCGCCGAGCAACCGGCCATAGCGGTCGCGCTGCCAGCCGCTGCAGGTGACCGGCCTGCCTGCGATCAGCCGCACCAGCGACTGGCGCGCCAGCGTGCCACAGGCATAATCGGCGCCGTTCTTGTGGCAAGTCTGGGTGTATTCCGGGGCGTCGATGCCGCGCATGCGGATGCGCTCGGTGCCGAGCGTGATCGAATCGCCGTCATTGATGATGGCTGTACCTTGCGTCTTGCGTGTCTCCACTCGATCGAGACGCGCCGCAAGCAGGATCAGCAGCCCCAGAATGATGACGGTCAGCCCGTAATCCAGCAGCTTTCGCCACGGACTTCTCGGGCGCGCTGCCGCGTACCTCGGGCGCGACCTTGGCGACCACGAACGGCTCATATGGCAAACGGTTGGTTAATCATTCGAACGTAGCTTAACACCTTGAAATCGCTGCGCGCATAAATTGAAGCTTTTGATGCCCTTGCAACGCTCGAACACGGCGGACAAGTTCATTGTGGACCGCAGGAAACGGCATCGCAACAGCGATGTCGCGCGCGCGGTTCGCAAGACGCGCGACCGTCTTTCGCAGCAGGCCGGCAATCTCGATTTCGACCGCGAGCTGCTGAAGCTCCATGCCCAGGCGATGACCAGCGGTGCCGTCGTCATCCCGATGCTCGTCCTGGCGATCGCCGCGGCCGGTCGTCTGGCCGGTGTCGGCAATGAGATCGGGCTCTGGGCGTTGTTTACTCTGACCTCTTATACGATCGTCGTTTTCATGGCGCGGCGCATCGAGCGCACGGAAGCTTCCGAACTTAACGCCTTGCAAACGCGAAGGGAATTCCTGGTCGGCCATTTCCTTTGTGGTCTGGGCTGGGCCTGGTTCGTCTGGCTGGGCTGCGGGGCCTGCGAGGTCGACCAGTTCCAGGCGGTCAAGGCGGTGGTGCTGCTGTTTGCCATGGCAGGGACGGCGCTCATGGCCTCGTCCCTGGGCGGAGCACTGCTGGCGACCTTCGCGGTTCCAGTGGCGCTCTACGCCTATGCCGCGACCAAGTCGTGGATGCCGGTCGAGGCCATCATGGCCGCGTTGCTTGTCCTGTCGCTGCCTTTCTTCGCCTATATTGCCAGTCACCTCAATCGCTTCTCCCTGCTGCTGTTGTCGTTCCGCTCCGAAAAGGACGCGCTGATCGCCGAAGTGGAGACGGCGAAGTCGATGTCGGACGAGGCGCGGCGGCGGGCTGAGGACGCCAACCTGGCAAAATCGCGTTTCCTCGCTTCGATGAGCCACGAATTGCGCACGCCGCTCAACGCCATTCTCGGCTTTTCCGAGGTGATGGCGAACGAAGTCCTCGGGCCGATGAGCAATCCCACCTATCGTGACTACGCCCACGACGTGCATGACTCAGGCCAGCATCTGCTCGACCTGATCAACGAGATCCTCGACCTATCGCGCATCGAGGCCGGCCGCTACCAGCTCAACGAGGAGCCGGTCATGTTGCTCAACATCGTCGAGGATTGCTGCCACATGATGGAGTTGAAGGCGCGCAACAAGGACATCCGCGTCATCCAGGATTTCGAACAGACATTGCCGCGGCTGTTCGCCGACGAGCGCGCCGTGCGCCAGATCACGCTCAACCTTCTGTCCAATGCCATCAAGTTCACCGCCACCGGCGGCGAAATCCGCGTCCGGGTCGGCTGGACGGCGGGCGGCGGACAATACATTTCGATCAAGGACAACGGTCCGGGCATTCCCGAAGACGAGATTCCGGTCGTGCTTTCAGCCTTCGGCCAGGGTTCGATCGCCATCAAGAGCGCCGAGCAAGGCACCGGGCTTGGCCTGCCGATCGTCCAAGGGCTGCTCGCCATGCATGGCGGCGAGTTCGAGCTTCATTCCAAGCTGCGCGAAGGCACCGAGGCGATCGCTATTTTCCCGCTGAGCCGGGTGATGGAAGAACTGCCGGCGCTGCCGACCGCAGCGGTGGCCGCGCGACGGCGGTAAGGACCCCGTAAACGCTGGTGCCGCGTGGTCAACCCCGCACAGCCGCCGCCATGCCCGAACTGGTCAGTGCCGCCGCCTTGACCAGCCCAGCCGCCAGAGCGGCTCCCGCCCCTTCGCCGTGGCCGATCCCCAGATCGAGCAGCGGACGCAGCCCGAGGTGCTCGGCCGCCCTTGCATGCGCGCACTCCGGCGACAGGCTGGCGAGAAGACAATGATCAAGGGCTGCGGGGTTCGCTGCATGCAGCACCGCCGCGGCTGCCGTTGCCGCGAATCCATCGAGCAGTACCGGTATCCGCTGCATCCGCGCGGCAAGGATTGCGCCGGCTATCGCCGCGAACTCGCGGCCGCCCACCCGGCGCAGCGCCTCAAGCGGATCTTCTAGATGGCGGCCGTGAAAGGCCAGCGCCGCATCGACCACCTCTGCCTTGCGAGCCCGCATCGCCGCGTCGGCGCCGGATCCCGGGCCAACCCAGTCGGCACCCCTGCCCCCCAAAAGCGCGGCGAGCAGGGCGGCGGCGACGGTGGAATTGCCGACGCCGAGATCGCCGAGGCAAAGCAGGTCGGTGCCGCCGGCAATCGCCTCCATGCCGAAGGCCATGGTGGCGGCGCAACCGCGCTCATCGAGCGCGGCGTCCTCGGTGATGTCGCCGGTCGGGATGTGCAGGGCAAGATCGAACACCTTCAGACCGAGGTCGTTGGCAATGCAGATCTGGTTGATCGCCGCACCGCCGGCCGCGCAAAGCTCGACCGCGTTAGCGGTCGCCGCCACGGGCCTCGGCGAAATGCCTTGCCTGGCAACGCCATGGTTGCCGGCAAAGACAGCCATCAGGGGCCTGGTCACGGCAGGCGGAGCGCGACCGCTCCAGGCTGCGAGCCAGGCGGCGATGTCCTCGACGCGGCCAAGCGAATTCTCAGGCTTATCGGCCTTGGCAAACAGTGTGCGCACGCGCGCTTCAGCTTTGAGGTCGGCCAATGGCAGATTGCCGAGCAGGTCGCGGAAATCATCGAAAGGCAGTGCACTGGTCATGTCGCGAACAATCGTTGCTGGAGCAGAGGAGCGGAATAGCTGTCTTGCGTGACCGGCACAACCTCCTCGATCGTCCTTCCTGATTTGCCGCAAAGGCGGCCACGGAAGGCGCGATCGGGAGGGCTTGCATTGGCTTTGCCATTGCACCATGTGGAGGTGGAAGAGCGGATTCCGGACCGGGTCCACCGAGAGAAAGTCATGACGGCCATCGAATCTCCCTGCATCCTGGTCTGTTCGATCGATATGAAAACCGGCTTCTGCTTCGGTTGCGGCCGCACGCGCGAGGAGATCGGCGCCTGGATAGGGATGACGCCCGAGACGCGCCGCAGCGTGATGGCCGAACTGCCAGCCCGGCTCGAAACCGTCGAGCGCCGGCCGCGCCGGGAAACGCGCCGCACCCGCATGGCACGCGAACGCGACGCACTCTAGCGAGGGACGAGTGAGCAGCCGGCTGTTCTGGGTTGTGATGGCGGTGATCGGTGTAGGGGCAGCCCTGCTCATGCTCAACGATTCCGCCGGCAGCACGTTCGGCGTCGAGAATTACGATTTTGGCCGGCTGATCTGGCTTGGGGCTTTCGGCGCCCTTATCGGCGCCGGCTTGCTGCGGTCCGCTCCGCTGGGAGTAATGGCCCGCAACCTCGGCGCCTGGGCGGCTATCGTGCTCGCGCTGATCGCCGGCTATCAATATCGCTACGAGCTGCAGGACGTCGCCAGCCGGGTGACCGCCGGCCTCGTTCCCGGCAGCCCGCTGGCGCTCGGTGTCGAAGACGGCCACGCCACCGTGACCTTGGACAAGGCCGACAATGGCCATTTCGAAGCGCGCATCCTGGTCAACGGCAACGCGGTTCGCGCCGTTGTGGACACCGGCGCCACCAGCACGGTTCTGACTTCGGAGGACGCCCAGGCCGCAGGCTTCAATCCCGCGGCGCTCAACTACACGATACCGGTTTCGACCGCCAATGGCATGGCGCGCGCCGCGGCGGTCAAAACCGACGAACTGGCGATCGGCGGCATCGTGCGCAAGGATATGCCGGTGATGATCGCCGCTCCCGGCATGCTGAGCCAAAGCCTGCTTGGCATGAACTTCATCGGTTCGCTGTCGGGCTTCGACGTGCGTGGCGACCGGATGATCCTCAGGGACTGAGCTCAGGCCGCTTCGGCGGCCGCTCCACCGAGTTCGACAGCCGCGAAAGCCGTCTTCAGCATATCCGCCCCGGCCCCGGGTCGGGTCGCGTCGGTGGACAGGATCTGACGGTAGCGGCGCGCGCCGGGCAGCCCGTGAAACAGCCCGACCATATGGCGGGTAATATGGCCGAGCCGGCCGCCCTGTTCGATATGGTGCGCCGCATAGTCCGCCATCGCATCGATCAGTGCCGCGAAATCGAACGCTTCCGACCGCGCACCGTAGAAGGCGGCGTCAACACCGGCCAGAATGCCTGGTGTGTGGTACGCGGCGCGGCCGAGCATGGCTCCGTCGACATGATCGAGATGCAGCCGCGCCTCGTCAAGAGACTGAATACCGCCATTGATGCCAATGAATTTGTTTTGTTTTCCAGCCTTCAACCGATAAACCCTGTTATAGTCGAGCGGCGGGATGTCGCGATTTTCCTTGGGGCTCAGCCCTTCCAGCCACGCCTTGCGAGCATGCACCCACAAGGCATCGGCGCCGGCATCGAAAACCCCATTCGCCAGCGCATCGAGCGCCGGCTCCGGATCCTGTTCGTCGACGCCGATGCGGCACTTGACCGTGACTGGCACCGTCACCGCCGCCTTCATCGCCGCGACGCAGGTTGCGACGAGGTCGGGTACTTTCATCAAGCAGGCGCCGAACGTGCCCGACTGGACGCGGTCGGACGGGCAGCCGACATTGAGATTGATCTCGTCATAACCGAAGGCTTCGCCAACGCGCGCCGCTTCAGCAAGTTTTGCCGGATCGGAGCCGCCAAGTTGCAGGGCGACGGGATGTTCCACCTCATCGAAGCCAAGCAGCCGCTCGCGCGCGCCGTGGATAACCGCGTCGGCCACAACCATTTCGGTATAAAGCAGCGCATGTGTCGTCAGCTGGCGATGGAAGAACCGGCAATGGCGGTCCGTCCAGTCCATCATGGGTGCAATAGCCAGTCTATATTGTTGATTTTTCAGCATTTTCTTTAACATTCAAAACGCTAGACCCTGCCGGGTGCACACGAATTTACGCCAAGTCGATCATGGTGAGACGCTGACAAAGTCCCGTATAGCGCGCCTGAAGCCCTTCGGCGAATTCATCGACCTTCATATCGACGACATGTGCGATGTAGGCAAGTCCCTCTCCGATCTGTGTCGTAAGCACATGAGTTGTCCGGATTAGGTAGCAGATGAGTTGTCCGGGTTTATCGCCCGCCAAAAGAGGCTTGGGATGACACGGACAGCATGGCTGAGCACCAGCCTCCAAATCCAACTGCACGAATTTTTCCAAAGCAGGAACATAGAAGCATTGTGCGAGTTAGGCACGGACGCCTGCTCGCGTTCCACGATCTGCCAGGGTTCTCTTTGATGTTCGAACGAATGCCCAAGACAATGTATCGCTGTCAGCTTTTCGTATCTGCCTTTGGTTTGTTGTTGCTGATGGGCGACCTGCTCCACGATGACAGGGCCATGGCGCAGCAGGCTTGTCCGGCCGATCACGATAGGCTGCTTACAGTCCTCAAAGCCAATGTGAAGGCAAGCGGCGGACCAGCGAATGGCGGCTTTGAAACCAACGAATGGGGCGCGATCGTTGCCCGCGATGGCACTGTCTGCGCGATTGCGTTCAGCGGCCCCGCAGTCGATTCGCAATGGCCGGGCAGTCGGCTCGTCGCAGCGGAGAAAGCCAACACCGCCAACGGTCTCAGCCTGGCTCAAATGGCCCTGTCGACGGCCAATCTCTACGCCGGCGTGCAACCGGGTGGGCCGCTGTTCGGGCTGCAGGCGACCAACCCCGTCAACCAAACCGCGGCTTATGCGGGCGATCCCAAAACCTTCGGCAGCGCCAACGATCCGTTGGTCGGCAAGCCTATCGGCGGCGTCGTCGTGTTTGGCGGGGGCTTGGCCCTTTACGACGGCAAAACGATCGTCGGCGCGCTTGGCGTCAGTGGCGATTCCTCTTGCGCCGACCACAATGTCGCCTGGCGCGTTCGCGCGGCTCTCGGCCTCGACAAGGTCCCGGCAGGCGTCAATCCCAACCGCAAGGATGCCATCATCTATGATCTCGATCCCGGCGGAAAAAGCGCCTCCGGCTGGGGTCACCCGCTATGCTCGGGCACCGAGGCCGACATCGCAGCGGAAATCGGTTCAGGCGTCGGAGGCGCGACACCGAAATGAAGCAAGCAGCGCGGTGTGCAACACCCTGCGTTGACGCGGTACGCACGAACCGCCCGGCGGCAGCTAGAAAACGTCTCCAGAGCTTCCTTGCGGGGTTGCTGCTGGCTTGCACTCCTCTGCTGACGGGCGCTTCCGAAGCTCCGCCACCGTCAGCGATCTCGCCGCCGGCTTCCGCCGCACCGCGCGACGATGGGCAATGGACGATGCCGGCCAAGAACTACGCGTCGACCCGCTACAGTGAGCTCACGGAAATCAACGAAGGCAATGTCAAGAACCTGCAGGTGGCCTTCACCTTCTCCACCGGGGTCAACAAAGGCCAGGAAGCGGCGCCGCTGGTCGTCGGCGGCACTATGTACATCGTGACCCCCTTCCCCAACATGGTCTACGCGCTCGACCTCACCAAGCCAGGCACGCCGATGAAATGGAAGTTCGAACCCAATCCCGAACCCGCGGCGCAAGGGGTTGCCTGTTGCGACGTCGTGAATCGCGGCGCGGCTTTCGCGGACGGGCGCATCTTCTTCAACACACTGGACGGTCACACCATCGCACTCGATGCGAACACCGGCCAGCCGATCTGGAACTCCCATATCGGCAACATCAACATAGGCGAGACCATCACCATGGCGCCGTTGGTGGTGAAAGGCAAAGTGCTGGTCGGCAATTCAGGCGGCGAGATGGGCGTCCGCGGCTGGGTCAAGGCGCTTGACGCCGGCGACGGTCATGTCGTCTGGACGGCCTACGGCACCGGACCGGACAAGGACGTGCTAATCGGCCCCGATTTCAAGCCGCATTACGACATGGACAAGGGCAAGGACCTTGGCGTCACGACATGGCCGCCGGAAGCCTGGAAAATCGGCGGCGGCAACATGTGGGGCTGGATTTCCTACGACCCGGATCTCAACCTGATCTTCCACGGCACCGGCAACCCCGGACCGTGGAACCCGGATCTGCGGCCCGGCGACAACAAATGGACGTCAGGGATTTTCGCCCGCGACCCCGATACCGGAGCGGCGAAATGGTTCTACCAGTGGAGCCCGCATGACCTTCATGACTATGACGGGATCAACGAGCAGGTCCTGCTCGACATGAACTGGCAGGGCAAGCCGCGCAAGGTGCTGGTCCGGCCCGAGCGCAACGGCTATCTCTACATTCTCGACCGGACCACCGGCGAAGTGCTGTCCGCGAAGCCCTACGGCCCCGTCAATTCCAGCAAGGGTGTCGACCTCGACAGCGGCCGTCTGATCGAGAACCCGGACAAGAAGACCGGTACCGGCAAGGTCGTCCGCGACATCTGCCCGACCGCGTCGGGGCTCAAGGATTGGCAGCCTTCCGCCTTCTCGCCGAAGACAGGGCTGCTCTACATCCCGCATAACAATCTGTGCATGGACGAAGAAGGCGTCGAGGTGAACTACATTGCCGGCACGCCCTATGTCGGCATGAACGTGCGCATGATCCCCGGGCCTGGTGGGAACCGGGGCGCCTTCACCGCTTGGGACATCGCCGCGGAGAAGCCCGCCTGGAGCCTCAAGGAGAACTTCCCGGTGTGGAGCGGCGCGGTCGTGACCGCCGGCGATGTCGTCTTCTACGGAACCATGGAGGGTTGGTTCAAGGCGGTCAGCGCCAAAACCGGCGAGCTGCTTTGGCAATTCAAGACGTCGTCCGGCATCATCGGCCAGCCCATCACATATCGCGGCCCCGACGGACACCAATATGTGGCGATCCTGTCGGGTGTAGGCGGCTGGGCCGGCGCCATCGTGTCCGGCGATCTCGATCCGCGCGACGCCACCGCTGCCCTCGGTTTCGTCAACGCGATGAAGGATCTCAAGGACGCGACAACGGCGGGAGGCACGCTCTATGTGTTCCGGCTCCCCTGAGGCACTCGAGCGGCCCTCGCGCCAGGTGCGAAAGGCGCTCCAGCGGATGGCAACCGGCATGGCCGCCCTCGCCTTGCTGCTCTTGCCGGCGACAGCGAATGTGCGTGAACTGAGGGTCTGCGCCGACCCGAACAACATGCCCTTCTCCAACGCCGCCGGTCAGGGCTTCGAGAACAGGATCGCTGAGATCGTGGCCGCCGATCTCGGCGCCAAACTGACCTACACTTGGTGGGCACAGCGCCGGGGCTTCGTGCGCAACACGCTGAAGGCCGGCCTTTGCGATCTCGTGCCCGGCACGCCGGCCAATCTCGAAATGCTGCGCACCACCACCCCCTATTATCGGTCGTCCTATGTTTTCGTCACCCGCCAGGACGGTCCGGATGTGGCGTCCTTCAACGATCCGCGGCTGCGCGCCATGCGGATCGGCGTGCAACTCATCGGCGACGACGGGGTCAATTCGCCTCCCGTCCAGGCGCTCGGCCGCCGCGGCATCGTCGGGCATCTCGTCGGCTATCCCGTCTATGGCGACTACTCCGCACCCAACCCTCCGGCGCGCATCGTCGAAGCGGTGGCGACCGGAGACATCGATCTTGCCGTCGTCTGGGGCCCGCTCGCCGGCTACTTCGCCGCCAAGCAGAAAGTGCCCCTCCGCGTCACGCCCGTCATGCCTCGCATCGACGGACCGCAATTGCCCATGATCTACGACATCTCGATGGGCGTTCGGCGCGAGGACGATGCGCTGCGTGGCGATGTGAACAGCGCGCTGGCCAGGCACAAGGCCGAGATCGACGCATTGCTGTCGCAATATGGCGTGCCGCGCCTCGATGGTCCGGGGAGCCCAGTGCGATGAAGCACGGTGCCGCCATGCTCTTGTTTACGGTCCTAGCGCTTACGGCATGCCAGCGCGAGGAGCGCGACACGCGCCCGCAATCCTCGCTCGGATCGGGCGACCAGCCGGCGCCTGTGACGACATTGGAACCCGGTGGACAGCGGCCTTCGGCCAGCGACAACAAGGCAGCCAGCTTCGAGGCCAATGCCTTTCACCTCAGCGAGGGCAAGCGCCTGTTCAACTGGTTCAATTGTTCGGGCTGTCATGCCAATGGTGGCGGCGGCATGGGGCCGGCCTTGATGGACCAGAAATGGCTTTACGGCAGTTCGATCGAGAGCATCCACGCCACCATCCGCGATGGGCGGCCAAAAGGCATGCCGAGCTTCCGCGACAAGATTCCCGATGACCAGATTTGGGAGCTTGCCGCCTTCGTTCGCTCGCTGAGTGGCAACGCACCCTCGTCCGCCGCGCCGCAACGCAATGACGACATGATGCCGCATCCGTCGGAAAACCGCATGCCGGATGCAGCCACGCTGGGGAAATCACCGTGAAGCGCCTTGCGTCGACCGGGTTCGGCACGGCCTGCGTCTTGTTTCTGCAGGGATGCGCGGGATGGCAATCAGCGCTCGACCCGAAAGGGCCAGCTTCCAGTGAGCTGGCATGGCTCATCTGGTTTTTCACCGCGCTTTGCGCGGTGATCTGGGTCCTGGTGATGATCGCTCTTGCCACACCGTTGATGATGCGGTCGCGGGACGGCGCCGAGCCGCTCGTGCTCGACGCCGGCGCCGACCATCGAAAGTTGCGCGTTGTCGTGATCGCCGTCGGGCTGACCGCAGTGATCGTGGTCGGACTGACCTTGCTGAGCTTCTTCGCCAACAGGACACTTGCGGCGATCGGCTCCGACGCCGCGCTCACCATTCGCGTCACGGGCCACCAATGGTGGTGGGAAGTCCGCTACGAAGACGCCACGCCGAGCCGCATCCTGACCACGGCGAACGAGATCCACATCCCCGCCGGGGAGCCCGTACGGCTTCTGCTGACATCGACGGACGTGATCCATTCCTTCTGGGTGCCGAGCCTTTCCGGCAAGCTCGACCTCATCCCCGGCCATATCAATGTGCTCGACATCAAGGCCGACAAGCCTGGCGTATATCGCGGCCAGTGCGCCGAGTTCTGCGGTGCGCAGCATGCGAACATGGGTACCTTCATCATCGCCGAGCCGAAGGAAAAGTTCGACGCTTGGTGGAACGACCAGTTGCAGCCGTCTGGCCCTCCGGCGAGCGACGAGGCCAAGGCTGGCGAGGACCTGTTCCTCAAGCGTCCCTGCGTGATGTGCCACAGGATCGGGGGCACTCCAGCGGGAGGAACCGTCGCGCCGGATCTGACGCATATTGCCAGCCGGCGCACGCTCGCCGCCGGCACGTTGACGATGAGCCGAGGCAATATCGCTGCCTGGATAGCGGACCCCCAAGGCGTGAAGCCCGGTTCCCACATGCCTGTGGTGGAGCTCAACGGCGACGAACTCAACGCCATCGTCGCCTACCTTGAGGGTCTGAAATGAGCAGCGCGGATCTGATCAGCGAACGCGACCTGCCGCCGAAACGCGAGACCGCCACCAAGGGCGACCTGGCTCCCGAGCATGACGGACCGCGCGATACTGGCATGGACGATGCCAGCCTGCACCACTGGCTCACGCGGGCATGGCGCACGCCGCCCGGCATCATTGGAGCATTGTCGAGCGTCGACCACAAGGTCATCGCAAGGCGCTATCTGATCACGGCCTTCATCTTCCTGTGCCTTGGCGGGCTGAACGCGGTCGCCATGCGAATCCAACTCTCCGGGCCGCAGCGCGGGCTGATCGGGCCGGACCTCTACAACCAGCTGTTCACGATGCATGGCGTCACCATGATGTTCCTGTTCGCTGTGCCCATCGTTCAGGCAACGGGAATCTATCTGGTGCCGCTGATGGTCGGCACCCGTAACATCGCCTTCCCGCGGCTCAATGCATTCGGCTACTGGATCTACGTCTCGGGCGGGGCCTTTGCCTGGATCTCATTCCTCCTCAACATGGCGCCGGACGTCGGCTGGTTCGCCTATGTGCCCCTATCCGGACCGGAATTCTCTCCTGGCAAGCGCGCTGACGTCTGGGCGCAAATGATCACCTATACCGAAGTGTCGTCGCTTGCGGTCGCCGTCGCCACCATCGTCACCGTGTTCAAGCAACGCGCGCCCGGCATGTCGCTGGACAAGATACCGCTTTATGTGTGGGCACTGCTGGTCACTTCCTTCGTCGTCGTCTTCGCGATGCCGGCGGTCATGATCACCTCGACCTTCCTCATTCTCGACCGGCTTGTCGGAACCCACATTTTCAACCCCGCGGAGGGCGGCGACGCCCTGCTGTTTCAGCATCTGTTCTGGTTCTTCGGTCATCCCGAGGTCTACATCATCTTCCTGCCGGCGACGGGCATGGTCTCCTCCATCATTCCCGCTTTTGCCCGGCGACCGACGTTCGGCCATTTAGGGCTGGTCCTGTCGCTGATCGCGGTGGGTTTCCTGTCGTTCGGCCTCTGGGTGCATCATATGTTTGCAACCGGATTGCCGAAGCTCGGGGCGAGCTTCTTCACGGCGTCCAGCATGCTGATCGCCATCCCCAATGGCGTGCAGATCTTCTGCTGGCTGGCGACCTTGTGGGATGGCAGACCGGTGATCCGCACGCCGCTGCTGTTCGTCTTCGGCTTCTTCTTCATCTTCGTCATCGGCGGGCTAACCGGCGTCATGCTCGCCTCGGTGCCGCTCGACCTTCAGGCGCACGACACCTACTTCGTCGTCGCCCACTTCCACTATGTGCTGATCGGCGGATCGGTATTCCCGCTGCTGGGCGCGGCCTATTTCTGGTTCCCCAAGATCACCGGGCGCATGATGAGCGAACGTCTCGGACGCTGGCATTTCGGGCTGGCCTTCATCGGCTTCAACGCGGCCTTCTTCCCGATGCATCTCGTCGGCCTGTGGGGCATGCCGCGCAGGGTCTATACCTATCCGGCGGAGCTTGGCTGGGGCAACATCAACCTGTTCATCAGCGCCGGCGCGGTGCTGTTCTTCCTGAGTTTCGTGCTGTTCACCTTCAACCTGATACATGGCGCATTGAAAGGGGCTCCGGCCGGCGATAACCCCTGGGATGCCGGCAGCCTGGAATGGGCCACGTCGTCCCCGCCTCCAAGTTACAATTTCTCGCGCATTCCGATCGTGACGAATGTCGAGCCGCTGTGGGCCGAACGAGAGGCGCTTCCCGTCGCAACTGGACTCCGCGTCGATGTCCGCGAGTTGCTCATCTCGACGGTGGCGGAGGCCTACCCCGACATCCGCGAGAAATCGGCGACGCCGTCGATCTGGCCGCTGCTGGCGGCGATCGCCGTGGGCGGCACGTTCCTCTACTCGATCTTCACGCCGTGGGCGATCGTCTGGGGCGCCATGCCGATCGCGCTCACGCTGCTCGGCTGGTTCTGGCCCAAGGGCGATCCGGAGGACGAGGAATGAACCAGCGGCCCGTCACCGACCTTTCCGCCCTCCCTACGTTTGGCCATGGTCCGCGCAGCCCAACCTGGTGGGGCACGCTCGGCTTCATGGCATTGGAAGGGACGGGCTTCGCGCTGGCGGCCGGCGCCTATCTCTATCTGGCGATGTCATGGCCCAACTGGCGTCTGAGCGCCCCGGAACCTAACCATTGGCCGGGAACGATCGTCACCCTGTTGCTGATCGCCAGCCTGGTGCCAAACCACATCCTCAATCGCTACGCCGAGCATTGCGCAATGGTACCGGTGCGGATCGGCATGGTCGTGATGTCGCTGTTCGGTGTCGCCCCGCTCGTGGTGCGCTGGTTCGAGTTCCCGGCATTGAATATCTATTGGGACACAAACGCCTATGGCTCGATGCTTTGGGTGTTGCTTGGACTGCACACCACGCATCTGATCACCGACGTGGGCGACACGATCGTGCTGACGGTGCTGATGTTCACACGCCATGGCTATAGCGGCCGGCGCTTCGGCGATGTGGGCGACAACGTCTTTTACTGGGATTTCGTGGTGCTCACCTGGATCCCGATCTACCTGCTCATCTACTGGGTACCGAGGCTAGGCTGATGCGCGCGCTGCGGTTGGGAATGTCCTGGGGTGGTCTTTTGTCGGGGCCTTTGGCTTGGGCAATCTCGACGCAGCTGAACTACGCGCTTGTTCCGTGGCAGTGCAATCGCCAGGTTCCGGTCGTGCTTCCGATCGCATTGCTGCTGGCCTTCCTTTCACTTCTCGGCGGCATGCTTTCTTGGCGGGCACGGCGGCAAGGGGGCGCGGCTTTCAAGCCGGAGCGCACGCGCGGCACCGAGAAATTCGTCGCCGATCTCGGCATTCTTGCGGCTTTGCTTTTTGCCCTCGTCATCGTCATGCAGGGCAGCGCCGCACTCATTCTCGACGAGTGCCTGCGATGAGCTTCGAGGCCTTCTTCTCAACCTCGATCTGCTATGGCGCCGGCGCGCCCGAAGCGGGATGGACGCTTGCGTTTCCCATCACGCTCCCTTTGGCCGCAATCGCGCTCATCTATGCGCTCGGAGCGAGCCGGCTATGGCGCCGCAGCAGCCGGGGCCGCTCCGAGCGGACGCGGCAAGTTCTGTTGTTCACCGCCGGCTGGGGCGTGCTGACCGGAGCGCTGGTCAGCCCGATCCATGCGCTTGGCGAACGGGTGTTTGCCGCCCACATGATCGAGCATGAACTGCTGATGGCGGTAGCGGCGCCACTCCTTGTCGCCGCCTGCCCCGGCGCAGCCCTGATATGGGCATTGCCGACCGGACTTCGCCGAGGGACGGGAAGGCTCACGCACGGCAGGACTCTTCATGCGATCTGGACCGTTGCCAGCCGCCCCCTCAACGCAACCGCCATCCACGGCATCGCGATCTGGATCTGGCACGTTCCCGTCCTGTTCGAGGCAGCGCTTCAGCAGGGCGTGCTGCACTACGCCCAGCATGCGAGCTTCCTCGGCACAGCCCTGCTGTTCTGGTGGGGGATTCTGCCGCGTTCCGGCCGCCAGCAGGCCTATGGCAGCGCGGTCATGCATCTCTTCTTCACGTCACTGCACACCGGTCTGCTCGGCGTGCTGCTGCTGTTGTCGCCCAGACTCTGGTACCCGCAGAATGCCGCCGGCGCGGCGCTCTGGGGTCTAACCCCGATCGAGGACCAGCAGCTCGCCGGACTGGTGATGTGGGTTCCGGCTGGCCTGATCTATGGCGGAGCCGCCTTGCTGCTTGCCGGCCTTTGGATAAGTAAGAGCGGAATCAGGGAGGCAAGCCATGCGCTCCGGCCTGGCTAGGATGGTGGGCGGCGCGCTCGCCGCGATCCTGCTGCTGACCGCGGCAGTCGCCGCAGCGACCTTGTGGTCCGACCGGCGCGATCGTGTTCGCCACGAATCGGACATGGCGACCGGCGGCTTGGAAGCGCGCGCCATTCCGATCATGATCGCGAACGGCTGCTCTGGATGCCATACGATCCCCGGCGTGCCGGGGGCACAAGGCCAGGTTGGTCCGCGCCTCGATTCCAGCCTTGCCGACCGGGTCTTTATCGCCGGCGTGCTGGCGAACAATCCGGAGAACCTGATCCGCTGGATACGAGCGGCCAGGGAGATCAATCCGCACACGGCAATGCCATCGACGGGGATCACAGAGCAGCAGGCGCGTGATATCGCTGCCTACCTCTACGCCCTGAAATGATCAGCCCTCGCCGCCGCCCCGGGACCACAGGCCGCGACCGGGGTCGTAGCCGACCACTGCCGCCAGGAAAAACACGACGAGGCAGGCGAGAACGACAAGGGCGGAAACGGGATCAAAGCGTAGATAGAGCGTGAAGCGTATCAGTTCGACCGCCGAACTGAACGGCCCTCGAGCGACAGCGCCTTCATGGACCGATCACCACTCCCCAGGGGCCGCGTCCCACCGGCACCGACTTCACCACCTCCTCATTCTCCAGATCGATGAACGAGATGTCGCCGGAATTGCCCTTAGGCGCTGACCAGGCGCTTCTGGTCATCGGACAGCGCCAAGTGCCACGGCCGCTGGCCGACGAGATAGAGGCGGCGCACCGCCAGCGTCTTGGCATCCACTTCGGCCACCCGGTTGGCCGAACCGAGCGCGACATAGGAAGTGGCGCCGTCGCGTGCCATTTCGATGTCGACCGCCTGGACGCCCTCGCTGCGGATGCCGGGACCTCGAACTCGACCTTGCCGGTCTCTGCACGAGACGTGGTGTCGAGGCGGTCACCGTCCCGGGACCAACAGAAGCAGCAGGATCGAGAGCGCCAGTTTCATTGATGGAGAGGTTGGGCGAGAATAGGAGTTCATTGACGACCTGAGGATCGGCCACGTCGATCTTCGCCCGCGGGCCGTCAACTGGCGACGGAAGAACCGGCAATACCGATCCGTCCAATCCATCATAGGTGCAGTTAGCGAATTTTGCTTCCAGCATGTTGGATTTCAGTTGCTCTCTGCCGAGGCTGGTCAGTGTTGATCACCGAACAGCGTGCAAAGCCTGTAATCTACTGCATTCTCATTGCATTTCAAACACTTGGCAGGCGAGCATTGCCGCGATTTCACGGCTGTTCGATGCCCGTTTGAATCGGTTTAGATTCATATTAATTTCAAAAATGCAATAGGCATATTGAATTATCCACAAATTGGAGTAGCTTTTTAGCTATTGCTAATAAAAGGAGGACGGCATGCACATCCGTGCGTGCCAAGGGAGGGGGGTCATCATCATGGCCTATTTATTGCCTGATAGCATCCGCCGGCTGCGGATGATCCACGCGCGCAGGACACGTCCGCGCGGGAACGCCTGACCGGGGCATGAGCGAAGGGCTTGGAACGCCCTCGACGCCCTACCCCCGATCCATTCCACCACTCCACTTTCTTTAACGAGGACGCGTAGCGCCGGCCGTACCGGCGGATGCGCGCCCATGCGGCCGGTTGCCGGCGTTGGGGCCGATTTGCGCCTGCCGCAATAACCAGGGAGAATTCCGATGGCACTCGACATCCTCGCCCAAGACATCATCATCGACGAAACGACCGGCCTCCAAGACAATGATATCAACCCGGCCGTTGCGCCGTACAGCACCAACACGACGCTGCAATATCTCGAGACTCTCGGTTCTCCGCTCGAAACCGCATTCCAGGCTAACTTCGTGCGGGCCACGGCGAGCGCCGGAGAAACCATCAACTCGATCGTTCTTACGCAAAACGCTTCCGGCACGCCGTTCTCCACCACGGTTGGCGTGAACAGCAACCTTCAGACTGACGACGGAAAATATATATGGCTGTTCCAGGACGCAACGCATGCGAACGTCGTGATCGGTGTCATCGGCACCTCTGATCCGTCTGCCGCGCCCGTTGCGAATGGCCCCCTCGCCTTCTCGTTTGGTCTGGACTCCACGAGCGCCACAAACGCGGACCTTTACTTAGTCGAGTATGTGCCGTTGCACCATCCGGACGCGACCAACCCGGACGACCGCATCGATCTAACCGATAAGGTGTTCGCATCGGTCGCCGGAACCTCGGTGGTTAATTTCTCGGGCCAGAACGCGGCTCCCGGCAATCATGATTTCTATGTGATCGATTCGGGAAGCGACGCTACGAAGCAGATTTTGGTGACAGGTTTCCTCGGGGCGGCCAATGCCACCGCCAACGTCAGTACACAAGGCTTCGGCGTCAACAACCAGAGCATCAATCCGGCTGAGGCGTTGCAGGTCGATTTTGTGACTGGCGGCACCTTGGCCGCGGGTACAGCTTCGCAGATACAGTACGGCGGCCACCTCGAGAACATTACGCAGGCCGGGTTTACGATCAACCAGATCACGCCTTCCAATCCGAGTTTGCGGGTGGACATCAAAATCAGCACCGTCAATGTCACGGGCAACGAGCAAGGCTTGAACTTTTATGACGGCAGCCCCACCACCCCCGCGCCTATCGCCAGCCTTACGCTGACCGGCACATCCGGGTTTGCGTCGCCGATCACCGCTAATGGCACCTATGCCACGGGAAGCGGCAACGTCACCGTCAGCGGCATGGGCACAGGCACCGTAACCATCACCGGCCTCGACAACGTCACCACCGTCAACATCACCACGAGCAATCCCATGGATCGGCTGACGGTTACGGGGGTCGATGCAAACGAAGGCTGTGACATCACCGAGTTCCATTTCACGGCGCAAAACACCAATGGCCATACCGAGGAGGTCGGCTCTTTCATCAACTTTGACGATGACGGGCCGAGCATATCGACGACCGGCACCGAGCCGACGCTAACCGTCGACGAGACGGTTCTTGGGACCGACGACACCAAGAGCTTTGCCGCCAACTTCAGCCCGGTCTACGGCGCCGACGGCGCCGGAGCGGTCACCTATGCGCTCGCCGTCACGGCCGGCTCGACCGGGTTGATCGACACTGCGACCAACCAGGAGGTCGTGCTGTCGGTCACTGCCGGCGGCGTCGTCGAGGGCCGCACCTCCGGCACCAGCGACCTCGTCTTCACGGTATCCGTCGATGCCAGCGGCAACGTCACCCTCGACCAGATACGTGCCTTGGTCCACTCGAACCCCAACGACCCCAATGACAATGCTACGCTTTCCGCCGACAACCTGGTCAAGCTCACCGCAACCGTTACCGACAAGGACGGCGACCACCAGTCGGCAACGCT